>NZ_JBAOJM010000007.1:0-260465 GCF_037083425.1 Agrobacterium sp. CCNWLW32 | reverse complement strand
CGTCGTCGCCAGCAGCGCTCGCCGCCCTCGTTCAGTGAGCGGACTTATAAATCCACCCCACCAAACAAGTCAACACAGCAATATCAAAAAAATCAAGAAATGTGACAGATACCTGATTTTAAAAGGGAATTTCGTTTTCATCAGCCGATCGGCATAAAACCACCCCGCCGTGCCTGTGGTTTTGCACAGGAGAACAGCCCAACGGGCGGCAAGGCGGGTCTCGCGCCTTCTTTTAGCCCCCTTCCTCGCTAATTGCTTTGCCAACGAAGCGTTAATACGAGACATGCCTGCGCGTGTCCTTATATGGGCTGTTGCGGCATGTCCGCCGGTGCGTCGACCGATTTGACTCACGGCTATGAAAGTTGCACACCTTCGCCTGAAGTTTCTGGAGAGCGCATGACCGACGGGGCACAGCTGGTATGACTGCGGATCGCAATGTGATCCGGTCGCTAGGCACAGAACCGCCAATTCTGGCGGAAGGACGCCGTGCACCCGATCGCCGCGAAATTTCGCTCAGATGGCTTTCCGGCACGTTCCTGACCGGCATTACCTCTTCCATATTGATGGGCGTGGCGCTGTTTGCCGCTCTCGACGGCCGCCAGCAGCTTGCCATTCCCGCCGAAGCCTTCGCCAAGGCGGATATGGGCAACAACGCTACGGAAGCCGCCCGTCGGGGCACACGCCTCGTCGCACCGAATATCGCGGCCCGGCCATCCGACCGGTCGATCATGGAAGTCTCCACCGTTATCAATGAAGGCGACAAGGAAGTGGTCCGCAAGGTCCCCTTCTCCCACGTCAAGATCCCGCTGGCGGCAAATTACGCCAAGCAGGACGACTATCCCGCCTTCGATCCCCTGAATATTTTCGCGAGCAACGAGGACAAGGACGCATCGGCGCCCGCACCAAGCCGGACTGGAACGATCTACGGCTCCGAGGTGGAATCCGAAGTCAGCCTGAAGACAGTCGCCTTTCCCGTTCAGCACTCCAAATATCCCTTCGCCGGCTCCCTGAGTTTCGACGAGGTTGAGGAGGCGGTACGTTCGAACGGCTCGATCCTGACGGATGGCAACGAACAGCTTGCCGCGCTCTATTACATCGACCCCCGCCGTTTCGATAATGATGAAGGCGATGTCGATATCACCGCCGGCCTCGCGGCCCGCGTCGTTGAACAGAACATGTCGGTTTCGACCCCGCAGTCAGCCTCGGTGCCCGTCAAGGAATATGCAGACGACGTGATCCCTGCCCGCCAGACCGAGACCATCGAAGCCGCCCTCTTTGGCGCCGGCTATTCGAAGGCACAGTCGTCGGAAATCGCAGGCCTGCTGTCGCCGCAACTCCAGTCGAACAATGTCGAAAGCGGCGACGTGCTGCGCGTCGGCATTATTCAGGAAGACGACAAGAGCGACATCGTGCGCGTGAGCCTTTACCGCAAGGGCCGCCACATGGTCACCATGGCCATTGATGACCGCAAGCGTTTCATCAAGGCCAGCGAACCGCCGAAGCTCGACGCGGTGGCGACCGCCTTCGACAGCACCCCGGCACCTGCCGCCGGTCGCGATCTGCCGAGCGTTTATGACGGTGTCTACCGTGCGGCCCTGGCTTACGGCATGAACCAGAGCATGGTTTCCCAACTCATCAAGCTTCTCGCCAGCAGCGTCGATTTTCAGGCGCAGCTCAAGCCGGCGGATACTTTGGAAGCCTTCTTCTCCGTGGAAGACGCAGATGGCAAGGCGACAGACAAGTCGGAACTGCTCTACGTCAATGCCAAGTTCGGCGACAACGAGACACGTTTTTACCGGTTCCAGAATCCGGACGATAACAGCATCGATTATTTCGACGAGAACGGCAAAAGCATCCGGCAGTTCCTGTTGCGCAACCCCGTTCCTAACGGCCGCATGACCTCAGGTTTCGGCATGCGCCGCCACCCGGTTTTGAAATTCAGCCGCATGCATACCGGCACCGACTGGGCCGCCGCCCGCGGCACGCCGATCATCGCGACGGGCAACGGCACCGTCGAGAAGGCCGGATGGGCCTCGGGTTACGGTAACCAGACCCTGATCCGCCATGCCAATGGCTACGTCTCTTCCTATAACCACCAGAGCGCCATCGCCAAGGGTGTCACCGAGGGCTCCAAGGTCCGACAGGGCCAGGTGATCGGTTATGTGGGGTCGACCGGCCTTTCGACCGGCGCGCATCTGCATTACGAGCTAATCGTCAACGGCACCAAGGTGGACGCGATGAAGGTGCGCCTGCCGGGTGGCAAGTCGCTTTCCGGCGATGCGCTCGCGCGGTTCTCCGATGAGAGAAAACGTATCGACAATCTGCTGAATATTGACGAAAAGCCCAATCAGGTGGCGAGCCGCTAATTCGCCGGACCTTTACCGCCCGAAAAGCTGCCAAATGAAAAGGGCTCCGTTTCCGGAGCCCTTTCGTTTTATGCCGCATCGGCCGTTTCGGCTTCGGCCTCGCCCTTTGCGGGCTTGACCTTGAACAGCAGCCGGTCGGTGCCCGAGGTCACCTTGACCCGCGAACCGTCAGGAACTTCACCGCCGAGGATCATTTCGGCAAGCCTGTCCTGAACCGCCTTCTGGATCACCCGCTTCAGCGGACGCGCGCCGTAAGCCGGATCGTAACCCTTGTTGGCAAGCCAGCTGCGGGCATCCTCATCCAGTTCGAGCGAAATCTTGCGATCGCCGAGCAGCGAGATGAGACGCTTCAGCTGGATTTCGACAATTGCACCCATCTCATCGCGCCGCAGGCGGTGGAAGAGGATGATATCGTCGATACGGTTGAGGAATTCCGGCCGGAAATGCGACCGGACCCGCTCCATCACCAGATCACGAACCGAATCCACATCGTCATTGTCGCCCATCTGCGTCATGAATTCCGAGCCGAGGTTCGAGGTCATGATGATGATGGTGTTCTTGAAATCGACGGTGCGGCCCTGGCCGTCCGTCAGACGGCCATCATCCAGCACCTGCAGCAGGACGTTAAAGACGTCAGGATGCGCTTTTTCAATCTCGTCGAACAGCACGACCTGATAGGGCCGGCGGCGAACCGCTTCCGTCAGGGCACCACCCTCTTCATAACCGACATAGCCGGGAGGTGCGCCGATCAGCCGGGCAACGGAGTGTTTCTCCATATATTCCGACATGTCGAGACGAACCATCGCGGTTTCGTCGTCGAACAGGAAGCGGGCCAAGGACTTGGTCAGCTCGGTCTTGCCCACGCCCGTCGGGCCCAGGAAGATGAACGAACCGATCGGCCGGTTGGGATCCTGCAGGCCGGCGCGCGAACGGCGCACCGCTTTCGACACCGCCTGAACGGCCTCGCCCTGCCCGACAACGGACTTGGCAAGCTCGTCTTCCATGCGCAGCAGCTTTTCGCGCTGACCTTCCAGCATCTTGTCGACCGGAATGCCCGTCCAGCGGGAAACGACATGGGCGATATTGTCGGCCGTCACAACTTCCTGAACCATCGAACCGACACCGCTGCTGTCGCGGGCTTCCGCCGCAGCCAGTTCCTTTTCGAGGCCGGGAATGATGCCATAGGTCAGCTCGCCAGCGCGCTGGAACTGGCCGTTGCGCTGGGCAATCGCCAGTTCGTTGCGGGCTTCGTCCAGCCGCTTCTTCAAGTCTGCGGCGTGGCCGAGCTTCTGCTTTTCCGCCTGCCAGCGGGCCGTCAGCGCATCTGCCTTTTCTTCCGTATCGGCCAACTCGTCCTCGAGCTTCTTGAGGCGGTCGGCGGAGGACTGGTCCGTCTCCTGCTTCAAGGCTTCGCGTTCGATCTTCAGCTGAATGATGCGGCGATCCAACTCGTCCAGTTCTTCCGGCTTGGAATCCACCTGCATGCGAAGACGCGAAGCAGCTTCGTCCATCAGGTCGATTGCCTTATCAGGCAGGAACCGGTCGGTGATGTAGCGGTTGGAAAGCGTCGCAGCCGCAACCAAGGCCGAATCCGAGATACGGACCTTGTGGTGCTGTTCGTATTTTTCCTTCAACCCGCGCAGGATCGAGATCGTGTCCTCAACGGTCGGCTCATCCACCAGCACCGGCTGGAAACGGCGGGCAAGGGCCGGATCCTTTTCCACATGCTTGCGATATTCATCGAGCGTGGTGGCGCCGACGCAGTGCAACTCACCACGGGCAAGGGCGGGCTTCAGGAGGTTGGACGCATCCATCGCGCCATCGGCCTTGCCGGCGCCGACCAGCGTGTGCATCTCGTCGATGAACAGGATGATGCCGCCATTTTCGGCCTGCACCTCGTTCAGCACAGCCTTCAGACGCTCTTCAAACTCACCGCGATATTTCGCACCGGCAATCAGCGCGCCCATATCGAGCGCCATCAGCTTCTTGTCCTTCAGGCTTTCGGGCACATCGCCATTGACGATGCGCAACGCAAGACCTTCGGCAATCGCCGTTTTACCGACACCGGGTTCACCGATCAGCACGGGATTATTCTTGGTACGGCGCGACAGGACCTGAATAGTGCGACGGATTTCGTCGTCGCGACCGATCACCGGATCGAGCTTGCCTTCGCGGGCTTCCTCCGTCAGGTCGCGGGCGAACTTCTTCAGCGCGTCAAAGCCCTGTTCGGCGTTGGCGCTGTCAGCCGTGCGGCCCTTGCGGATGTCGTTGATGACCTGATTGAGCGCCTGCGCCGTTGCACCCGCCTTCTTCAGGGAAGCCGAGGTGGAAGCGGAGCTTTCAATCGCAAGCGCCTGCAGAAGACGCTCGACGGTGACAAAACTGTCCCCGGCCTTCTTGGCAAGATCTTCCGCGGTCGAGAACACTTTGGCGAGCGGCGCGGTGAGCGAAAGGCCACCATTTCCACCGGAAACCTTGGGCAATTTCGCAAGTGCCGCATCATTGGCGAGACGCGCTTCCTTGGCGCTGCCGCCGGCGCGCTCGATCAGCGATGCCGCCATGCCCTGCTCGTCATCGAGCAGAACCTTCAGAACGTGTTCAGGCGAAAACTGCTGATGGTTTTCGGCAAGCGCAAAGGTCTGCGCCGATTGCAGAAAACCACGAACGCGCTCGGAGTATTTTTCAATATTCATAGTCAAACCTCCATAGACCGGCCCGCCCGCTTTCGGCACGGCTCCGGGTGTTAGGGTTGAGGCTCCCTCAAAAGGCAAGCCCCGCTACGACAGCCGTGTTCAAAGGATTTCACGATCGCCGCCTCTTGAAGGTCGGTCGCCGGCGAATGCGGCTTCCGTCCTTCCTGCACGAATATGGGAGGCATTTTCATCGGTTTAAAGGGGAGAAAATCCACCATCCGGGAAATTTTCATCCGAACTGACAGGCGTCAATTCGCCGCGTGAAATCCACGCTGACGGCCAGCGGAATGTTCATAGCCAATCGCAAAAAACAAAAAACTCCGGCAAGCCGGAGTTTTTCGATCGCAGAGTGGTTTGCAGAAGCTGCTTATTCGGCAGCGTTCTCAAGCGTGGCAGGTGCAGCGTCGTCACCGGCCGGCGCATCTTCGCCTTCGGCGCCTTCCGCAGCGGCGGTGCGGCGCGGACGGCGCGGGCGCGGCCCTGTTGCACGGCGTGTCTTCGGTGCACGTTCAGCCGTCGGAGCCTCCGCCTGCTGCTGCTCTTCCTCAACGGCCACTTCCATGGGAGTGCCTTCGATGACCGGCTGCGGCGCCTGGCTGGCGTCGTAAACCGGCGGCTGCTGTTCGGCGGCCACCTGCGGCTGGCGCGGCTGACGTTCCTGCCGCTCGCGGCGGTCCGGACGCTCACGACGCTCCTGGCGCGGTTCGTTCCGCTCAGTACGCTCCTGGCGTTCGGGCTGCTGCGCGCGCTCGACCTGTTCGGCCTGCTGCTGCGGTGCAACGACGCCTTCATCGCCGTCATTCACATCCATATCGTCGCCATCGGCACCGCTATATTCGCCGCGATCGTCGCGCTGGAAGCGTTCCTGCATCTGGGCCTGAGCCGAAGCGATGATGCGGTTATAATGTTCAGCGTGCTGCAGATAGTTCTCAGCGATCACGCGGTCGCCGGAACTCTGCGCGTCGCGCGCCAGAGCCGCGTATTTTTCCGCTATGTGCTGGGCTGTGCCACGGATTTTAACATCGGGGCCGGAGCTGTCATAAGTCCTGGTGAGCGGGTTGCCGCCCTTGCGGTTGAAGTTGTTGTTGTTACCGCCACCATTGTTATTGTTGTTGCTTCCACGCCCCCGGCCGCGCTTGTTTTGCTGTCCTGGCCTCATCAATTGCTCACCTGAATTCTGTTTTGCTGACAATCTGGTTGTTTTCATGCAATTCCGGGCGGAAAACCGCTGGAAATTTTTCCTGAAATTGCTCCATCACGCGCCTTGCCGAAGATAACCCCGGGACAAGACCTCGCGTATGACGACCGGCTGCGCAAATGCTGCACCGAGCCGCCTGCGAACAAAGTTTACTGATTCACATGCCGGAAACGCCCAGCCTTTCAGGGCTCTCAAAAGAACCCGCTTCGGGACTGACCCATACCCTGACGAATCTGTGTTCGTCCTCAGCCACCCGGCATGTGGCCGCAAACTATCCCGCTTCATGCGGAAATCCAAGCCTTTTCTTTTGCTGTGCAAAATATCCTTGCAAAAAATCCGCAGACATATCGCGAACAACTATCTCCGGAAGGTCAAAACTCTGTCGTTACCGCCATAATCCTTCACGGCGTCCAGAAGAGAGAAGCCGTGGGAAGCAAATATAGCGGAAACATCAAGCCTTTGATCGAAACCGATCTCCACACCGACAATCCCGTTTTCCACAAGAAAGCGGCCTGCATCGGCAGCGATGAGGCGGTACGGTGCAAGGCCGTCCTGACCTCCGTCCAGCGCCGCCATCGGATCGTGGTTACGAACCTCTTGGTCAAGCGTTGCGACGATATCAGTCCTTATATAAGGCGGATTCGACACAATTATGTCAAAGCTGCCAGAGATTTTTTCAAACCAGTCGCTGCGTATGGTCTCAAAGCGCGCGCCAAGATCATTTCGGGCCGCATTCCTGGCCGCCGTTTCCAGCGCATCGGCGGAAATATCGCTGCCGATGCCGGTGGCATCGGGGCATTCTTTCAACAGCGCCAGACAGATCGCGCCCGTGCCGGTGCCCATGTCCAGAATGCGGGCGCTGCCCTTGGCGGAGATGGCTTTTTTCAGCTCCGGCAACAGCGTGTCGACCAGAACTTCCGTATCCGGCCGGGGCTCGAGCGTCTCCTTTGACAGAAGAAGATCGAGGCCATGAAATTCCCGGTGGCCGAGAATGCGGTGAACGGGTTCGCCATTCGCCCGCCTTTCGATCATGGTGGCGATACGGGCGCTTTCTTCCGGCGTAACGACACGATCAGGCTTCATCACGAAATCGGTCAATGAAAAATCGATGACCTCCGCAATCAGGAGCCGTGCATCGAGAAGCGGATCATCGATCCCTGCCGCCTGCAGCCTTTTGCGGGCGGCGGCAAGCGCGCTCGCAACACTCGCTTCGCCCGCCGTACTCAAAGCTGCTCGCCGAGCTGGGCAAGCTGACCGGCCTGATAATCGGCGATCAGCGCATCCACGAGTTCATCGATCTCACCCTCGATCATCCGGTCGAGCTTGTAGAGCGTGAGGTTGATGCGGTGATCGGTGACGCGGCCCTGCGGGAAATTGTAGGTGCGGATGCGCTCGGAGCGGTCGCCGGAACCGACCTGGCTCTTGCGGTCCGCCGAACGTTCGCTCTCCACTTTCTGGCGTTCGATATCGTAAAGCCGCGAGCGCAGAACCTGCATGGCCTTGGCGCGGTTCTGATGCTGGGATTTCTCCGAACTGGTGACGATCAGACCCGTCGGAAGATGGGTGATACGAACGGCGGAGTCGGTGGTGTTGACGTGCTGGCCGCCCGCACCCGAGGCACGCATCGTATCGATGCGAATGTCTTCCGGGCGAATTTCGATATCGATGTCTTCCGCTTCCGGCAGCACGGCAACCGTGGCTGCCGAGGTGTGGATGCGGCCGCCCGCTTCCGTTTCCGGCACGCGCTGCACCCGGTGTACGCCGGATTCGAACTTCAGCTTGGAAAATACCCCTCGCCCGCTGATCGTGGCGATGATTTCTTTGTAACCGCCCGCTTCACCCTCGCTGGCGGAAAGCACTTCGACTTTCCACCCCTTGGTCGATGCGAAGCGCTCATACATGCGGAAGAGATCGCCGGCAAAAAGTGCCGCCTCGGAGCCGCCGGTGCCGGCGCGGATTTCAAGGATCGCGCTTTTTTCGTCCGCCGCATCCTTCGGCAGCAACAGGACCTGCATGTCCTTTTCAAGCTCGCCGATGCGGCTCTCGATTTCCGGCAGCTCCATTTCCGCCAGGTCGCGCATATCCCTGTCGGTCGTCTTGTCAGCAAGCAACGCCTCGAGATCGGCCGCTTCGGAGACCGCCTTCTCGTATTCGCGGATTTTCTTCACTACCGGCTCGAGTTCGGAATATTCCGAAGCCAGCTTCACATAAACATCCGCTGCAGGCCCGGCCGACATACGCGCTTCGATCTCGCCGAAACGTCTTTCCAACTCGCGCATTTTTTCGACGGGAAGCTTCGCCACCAGTCACTCCAATATTGAAACAGGTCTTTTTAAATGGGAATGGAATGCGTCGCCGCAAAGCGTAACAACACCTCGCGCGCGCTTTCCAGCGAATTATGGTCGTCCAGCGCCGCGTTCAGCTCATCGGCAAGGCGTGCGGCATCAAGCCCGAGCAGCATGGCCTTCACGGGGCCGATCGCCGTCGGCGACATCGAAACCGAACGGAAACCGAGACCAATCAAAGCCATGGCCGACAGCGGCTTGCTCGCCATTTCACCGCACAGCGTCACCGAAGTGTGGTGCCTTTCGCCGGCGCGCACGATATCGCGCAGAATGCGCAGGAACGGCTTGCCCAAATTATCGAAACGATCCGAAACACGAGCATTACCGCGATCCACCGCCATCGAGAACTGGAACAGGTCATTCGAGCCGACGGAGACGAAATCCACCTCCTGCATCAGCTCATCGAGCTGCCACATCAGCGAGGGCACTTCCAGCATCGCGCCGAATTGCAGCTTTTTCGGCAGCGCGTGGCTGAATTTCGAGAGATGCTGCACTTCCTTCTGGAGAAGGTCGCGCGCGGCGCGGATTTCGGACACTTCCGTCACCATCGGCAGCATCATGCGCAATTCAGCACCGGAGGCGGCGCGCAGCAGCGCGCGCATCTGCGTGCGCATCAGGCCCGGACGGTCGAGCGACAGGCGGATCGCCCGCCAGCCAAGCGCCGGGTTTTCCTCTTCCTGGCCGCGCATATAGGACACAACCTTGTCGCCGCCGATATCCAGCGTGCGGAAGGTGACGCTTTTTCCCTTCGCCTGCCGCAGAACGGACCGGTAGAAAGCCTCCTGCTCCTCGCCCTTCGGCATGTTGGAGGCAATCATGAATTGCAGCTCGGTGCGGAACAGGCCGATGCCATCGGCGCCGGATTCCTCGAGCTGCGGCAGGTCTACGAGAAGACCCGCATTCATCTTGAGGTTGACTTTCTGGCCATCCTTGGTGATCGGCTCCACATTGCGAAGCGCGCGGAACTGCTCCTGGCGCTTGGCGCGCAGGCGCACCTTTTCCTCATAGGCGCGCTGCAAATCCGACATCGGGCGCAAATGCACCTGGCCGTCATCGCCGTCGATGATGATGGGATCGTTATTTTCAGCGAGGGCGACGATGCCTGTCGCCTGCCCGATGATCGGAATGCCCATGGCACGCGCCACGATGACGACATGGCTCGTCACCGCGCCGTCTTCGAGCACAAGACCGCGCAGTTTTTCGCGCGGATAATCCAAGAGTTCGGCGGCACCCATGGCGCGGGCCAGAACGATGGCGTCGAGCGGGAAATCCTGCTCAGGACCACGCCCGCCGAAACCGATGAGCTGGCGCAGCAGCCGGTTGGCGAGATCGTCGAAATCATGCATGCGTTCGCGCAGGTAAGGATCGGTCAGGCGCATCATGCGCGCCTTGGTGTCGCTCTGCACCTTTTCGACAGCCGCTTCCGCCGTCAGGCCGTTGCGGATCGCCTCTTCCATGCGGCGTACCCAGCCCTGATCGTGGGCAAACATGCGATAGGTTTCGAGAACTTCGCGATGTTCTCCTTCGGTCGGCACGTCACGGCGCTGCAACATGTCGTCGATCGACAGGCGTAGCGACCCAATGGCATCGGCAAGACGCCGGATTTCCGTATCCGCATCTTCATTGAGGAGATTGGTGACGACAATGCGGGGATCGTGCAGCACGACGTGACCAAGACCGATGCCTTCGCCATAGGCGTCGCCATCGATGGAAACGGCACGCGTCAGATCAAGCTCCACACCGGGGCGGGTGATCTTTTTCAACTCGCCGCTCGCCACTATTTCAGCGATAAGCATCGCGGTTGTCTCGAGCGCTTCAATTTCATCCTCCCGGTATGTTCGGCTGGCCTTGTTCTGGACCACAAGAACGCCAAGAGTGCGACCGGAGCGCAAAATCGGCACGCCGAGGAAGGAATGATAAATTTCCTCACCGGTTTCAGGAAGATAGCGGAAAGCCGGATGCGCCTGCGCATCGGAAAGATTGAGCGGCTGGGCCGAAGCGGCAATCGTGCCGACAAGACCCTGCCCCATTTTCAGCTGTGCGAGATGCACGGCATCCTTGTTGAGACCTTCGGTGGCGTAAAGTTCCAGCACGCTGTCGGAGCGCAGCACGTAGACCGAGCAAACCTCCGCCACCATGTTGCTGGCAATCTGACGGACGATCTGGTCCAGACGGTCCTGCGGTTCAAGGTGCTCCGCCATCATTTCGCGCAGCCGCTTGAGCAGGACGCGCGGACCTGCGGAAAGGTCTCTCATCGCGTTTGCTCCCCGACGCTTCCGATCCGAATGTCATAATATTCGAGAATCAAAACGTCATTTAAAAATTTATAGCGCGAGAAGCGCGTCCCGCAAGGGACACGCTTTCATGAAACGCCACATCGGAAGAACGCAACTCCGAAGAATCGGAGCATCGGGAACCGATGTCTCGGCTTCAAGCCTTATCGAGGCCGTAGGCGGAATGCAAAGTGCGGACCGCAAGTTCGGCATAGGCGCCGTCGATCAGGATCGAAATCTTGATCTCGGACGTAGTGATCGCCTTGATGTTGATGTTCTTCTCGGCAAGCGCCTTGAACGCGCTGGCGGCAACGCCGGCGTGGCTGCGCATGCCGATGCCGATGACGGACACCTTGGCAAGGCCGGTTTCGTTCTGTGCGACGTCGAAACCGATCTGGGCCTTGTTGTCATCCAGAACCTTCAGAGCCTTGGCAACATCGCCCGAGGGAACGGTGAAGGTCATGTCGGTGCGCGAACCATCTTCGGAGATGTTCTGCACGATCATGTCGACATTGATATGCGCTTCAGCGAGCGGCCCGAAGATCGCGGCCGAGACGCCCGGACGGTCGGCCACGCGGCGCAGCGAGATCTGTGCTTCATCCTTGGCATAGGCGATGCCGGTTACGACTTCCTGTTCCACGATTTCATCCTCGTCACAAATCAAAGTACCGGGCGGGTTGATGAGGTCGCCCATGCCCGGCGCATCGGGATCCTCGAAACTGGAGCGAACGAAGGTGCGCACCTTGTGTACCATGGCAAGCTCGACCGAGCGAACCTGCAGAACCTTCGCGCCGAGAGACGCCATTTCGAGCATTTCCTCGAAGGCGATCTTCTTCATGCGGCGAGCCTTGGGCTCGATGCGCGGATCGGTGGTGTAGACGCCATCGACGTCAGTGTAGATGTCGCAGCGATCTGCCTTGACGGCGGCAGCGATGGCGACAGCGGACGTATCCGAGCCGCCGCGACCGAGCGTCGCGATGCGGTTGTCAGGACCGATACCCTGGAAGCCGGCAACGACGGCAACCTGGCCTTCGCCCATGCGGTGGACGATATCCGAACCGTCGATCTCGAGAATGCGGGCGGCGCCATGCGCATTGTCGGTGCGGATCGGGATCTGCCAGCCCTGCCAGGAGCGCGCATTGATGCCCATGGATTGCAGCGTGATCGCCAGAAGACCCGATGTCACCTGTTCGCCTGATGCGACAACCGCGTCATATTCGCGCGCGTCGAAGAACGAAGCGGCGTTGGCGCCGGCAACCTTCGCGGCGTTCTGCACCCAGTCCACCAGCTCATTGGTTTTGCCGGACATGGCGGAAACGACCACGGCCACTTCATGGCCGGCATCCACTTCGCGTTTCACATGCCGTGCGACATTGTGAATGCGTTCGAGGTTCGCGACGGACGTGCCGCCGAATTTCATGACAATGCGAGCCATAGCCTTGACCAGTACCATCCCATTTTCCCGCCGGCTCCCTCTGGAAACGGACGGACAAGAACAAACCCAGTCGGCCCTTCCTGACAAAGAGCCTCAAGTTGCGGGTCTCTTAGCGAAAAGGCGGGGGGCACGCAATGCCGTTTATGAACCATGCGGTACGCCTTTTTCGGGAGCCTGAGCATGGAACAATGGCGCAAGGAAGCGCCGGCGGGATAAAGCACACGCAAAAGAGCGTACCGCAGTGCACTGTACAAACGGGCCCATTCGCAGTATGAGCGCGGCAATGCAACCGGCCAGATGGCCGAAATGGCCTGTATCGGCTGCCCCGGAGACTTTAGGACCTATTGGTTTCGGGCGGATGCGGGCAGCTTCATATCCGAAAGACGGTAGATGACAGACACCCAGGGTATCGCCCCGGCGATCGCGCAGGCGTTGGAAAAACGCGGCTACAAAGATTTGACCCCCGTGCAGCAGGCCATGCTTGCGCCGGAACTCGCCGACAAGGACGCGCTGGTTTCCGCGCAGACCGGTTCCGGCAAGACGGTCGCCTTCGGCATCGCGCTTGCGACCACGCTGCTGCGTGACGACAACCGCTTCGGACAGGCTTCCGCGCCGCTGGCGCTTGCCATTGCGCCAACCCGCGAACTGGCCATGCAGGTCAAGCGCGAACTGGAATGGCTTTATGAGTTTGCCGGTGTTTCCATTGCCTCCTGCGTTGGCGGCATGGACATCCGCAATGAGCGGCGGGCGCTGGAGCGCGGCGCGCACATCGTCGTCGGCACGCCCGGTCGTCTCTGCGACCACATCAAGCGCAATGCACTTGATCTGTCCTCCATCCGTGCGGTTGTGCTTGACGAAGCCGACGAGATGCTCGACCTCGGTTTCCGCGAAGATCTGGAATTCATTCTGGAAGAATCGCCCGACGATCGCCGCACGTTGATGTTCTCGGCCACCGTGCCGCGCAGCATCGCCAAGCTTGCCGAAAGCTACCAGAAGAATGCCGTGCGCATCGCCACTGCTTCCGAACAGAAGCAGCATGTGGATATCGAATATCGCGCCATGCTGGTGTCCCCGGCAGACCGCGAAAACGCCATCATCAATGCGCTGCGCTTCTATGAAGCCCGCAACGCCATCGTTTTCTGCTCCACCCGTGCGGCCGTCAACCATCTGACAGCGCGACTGAATAATCGCGGCTTTGCCGTCGTGGCGCTGTCGGGCGAATTGACCCAGAACGAGCGCACCCATGCGCTGCAGGCCATGCGCGATGGCCGCGCCCGCGTCTGCGTTGCGACCGACGTTGCCGCGCGCGGCATCGACCTGCCGGGTCTCGAACTCGTCATACACGCCGACCTGCCGACCAATTCCGAAACGCTTCTGCACCGTTCCGGCCGTACCGGCCGCGCCGGTCAGAAGGGCGTTAGCGCCATCGTGGTGCCGGTCAACCAGCGCCGCAAGGCAGAACGCCTGCTTGAGGGCGCCAAGGTCAGCCCAGCATGGGTTCGTCCGCCTTCCGCCGAAGAGATCGTCGAGCGCGACGGCGCCCGGCTTCTGGCCGATCCTTCGCTGACCGAGGCTGTAGCCGACGACGAACGCGATTTCGTCACCAAGCTCCTGGAACAGCATGGCGCGGAAAAGGTCGCCGCCGCTTTCGTGCGTCTTTACCACGCCGGACGGTCTGCACCTGAAGACATCACGGAAGTCTCGCTGGACAACAGCCGCAAGCCGCGCCGCGACAGTTTCGAGACGGTCGAAAACGATGCCCCGCGCCGCGAACGCTCCGATTTCGCCGACAGCGCGTGGTTTTCGCTGTCCGTCGGCCGCAAGCAGAGCGCCGAGCCGCGCTGGCTCATCCCCATGCTCTGCCGCTTCGGCAAGATCACCCGCCAGGATATCGGCGCGATCCGCATGCAGCAGACGGAGACCTTCGTGGAACTGGCGGCCGATGCCGTCGACCGTTTCACCTCCGCCATCGGCAAGGACATGATGCTCGAAAAGGGCATCCGTCTGAAGGCTCTGGAAGGCAAGCCGGAAATAACCGGCGGCTTCCGCGAAGATACGCGTCCGGCCAAGGCCCAGCGCAAGTTCAGCAAATCGGACAATGCGGCCGCTCCCCGCGACGACCGCAAGACTGACGACAAGCCCTGGAAAAAGAAGAAGCCCTTTGGCGACAAACCTAAATACGAGGGCAAGAAGGACAGGCCTTTCGAAAAGCGTGGGCCGAAGCCGACAAAGGGCTGAGGTCGACCCTTCGCAAGCCTCGGAAATTTCGGATCCCGTTCATTCGGGGCCTGAGGCCGGCGGCAAGGTTTCTGCCGTCATGCCGGCCTTGAGCCGGCATCCAGCCACGGCGCTTCGCGCCGTGAGAAGACTCTCCCGCGATCAAGGACTTGATCGCGCCGGCCCCCGGACTAAATCCGGGGTGACGGTGGGGTGCTACGAATTCGCCAAACTATTTGGGTCGCCTCCAACAAAAAAGCCCCGCTTTCGCGGGGCTTTTTTATTTCCATCAATCAAAACGCCTGCAATCAGAACTCCAGCGCGCGGTCGCCGTTTTCGTCCTTGATGCGGTTCGGAAGACCGATCTTGTTCAGAATGTTCAGGAACGGCTTCGGCGGCAGTTCTTCAACGTTCGCCATCTGCTTCACGTCCCATTCGCCTGTCGCAATCAGCATGGCGGCGGCGACCGGGGGAACGCCGGCGGTGTAGGAAATGCCCTGCGAGCCGACTTCCTCATAGGCTTCCTTGTGGTCAGCCACGTTGTAGATGAAGACTTCGCGTTCCTTGCCGTCCTTGATACCCTTGACGATATCGCCAATGCAGGTCTTGCCGACATAATCGGGCGCCAGAGAAGACGGATCGGGCAGCACGGCCTTCACCACCTTGAGCGGCACGACTTCAAGGCCTTCAGCCGTCTTGACCGGCTTCTCCGACAGGAGGCCGAGGTTCTTCAGCACGGTGAAGACATTGATGTAGTGATCGCCGAAACCCATCCAGAAGCGCACATCCGCGCCGTCCATGTTCTTGGACAGCGAATGCACTTCGTCGTGGCCGGTCATGTAGGCCTTCTGCTTGCCGACGACAGGCAGGTCGAATTCCTGGCCGACTTCGAACATCTGGTTCGTCTGCCACTCACCCTTCTGCCAGGAATAAACAACACCGGTGAATTCGCGGAAGTTGATTTCCGGATCGAAGTTGGTGGAGAACCAGCGGCCGTGGCTGCCGGCATTGATATCGACGATATCGACCGAGGTGACCTTGTCGAAATAGTCATCCTTGGCAAGACGCGCATAGGCGTTCACCACACCCGGGTCGAAGCCGACGCCGAGAATGGCGGTAATGCCCTTTTCCTTGCACTCTTCCGCGCGCTTCCACTCGTAGTTTCCGTACCACGGCGGCGCTTCGCAAATCTTGGTCGGATCCTCGTGGATCGCCGTATCCATATAGGCAACACCCGTGTCCATGCAGGCACGAAGAACGGACATGTTGACGAAAGCCGAACCGACATTGATGACGATTTCCACGCCGGTTTTTTTGATCAGGGCTTTCGTCGCCTCGATATCCATCGCGTCAAGCGCATGGGCCTCAAGTTTCACATCAGTCTTGAGGCTCTTCTTTTCGCGTACGGACTCGACAATCTTGCGGCACTTTCCCAAGGTCCGTGACGCAATATGAATGTCTCCCAATACATCGCTGTTCTGGGCGCACTTATGCGCCACGACCTGTGCTACGCCACCGGCGCCGATGATCAGAACGTTCTTCTTCATTTCAGGTGATGCCTCCTTTTCCCCGCAGGGATAAGCTTCGTTGGATGTTGAAACAGGGTTTAAGACAGGCTTTGCTCGAAATCGGCAAAGTCGAATTCACGAACGGCGCGCACGGTGCCGTCCAGTTCCTTGATGGCGATCGCCGGCATCTTCACGCCGTTGAACCAGTTCTTCTTGACCATGGTGTAACCGGCCGCATCCTGGAAGGAGATGCGGTCACCGACCTTCAGCTCCTTGTCGAAACGGAAGTCGCCGAAAATATCGCCGGCGAGGCAGGACTTGCCGCAGACCATATAGGGATGTTCGCCCTCATTCGGCGACACCTTGGCGGTTTCGCGGTAGATCAGCAGATCAAGCATATGCGCTTCGATCGAGCTGTCGACGATGGCGAGGTTCTTGCCGTTGAACAGCGTGTCGAGAACCGTCACTTCGAGCGTCGTGCTCTTGGTGATCGAGGCTTCGCCCGGCTCAAGATAGACCTGCACGCCGTATTTTTCCGAAAAGGCGCGCAAACGGTCGCAGAACTGGTCGAGCGGATAATTGTCGCCGGTGAAATGAATGCCGCCGCCGAGGCTCACCCATTCGGCGCGCGACAGCAGCGATCCGAATTTTTCCTCGATCTGCGTCAACATGCGGTCGAACAGCGAGAAATCACCGTTTTCGCAATTATTGTGGATCATGAAGCCGGAAATGCGATCCATGACCTTGTCGACCTTGGCGACATCCCATTCGCCGAGGCGGCTGAAGGGGCGCGCGGGATCGGCAAGATCAAAGCTCGAGGAGCTGACCTGCGGATTGAGACGCAGACCGCGCGTGATGCCGGAAGCCTTGTCCGCGAAACGCTCGAGCTGACCGATCGAATTGAAGATGATCTTGTCGGCATTCGCAATCACCTCGTCGATTTCATAATCGGCATAGGCGACGGAATAGGCATGGGTCTCGCCGCCGAATTTCTCGCGGCCGAGACGCACCTCATAAAGCGATGACGAGGTGGTGCCATCCATATATTGCGACATGAAATCGAACACCGACCATGTGGCGAAGCACTTCAGCGCCAGCAGCGCCTTGGCGCCGGATTTTTCCCGCACATAG
This sequence comes from Agrobacterium sp. CCNWLW32, assembly GCF_037083425.1. NCBI lineage: Bacteria > Pseudomonadati > Pseudomonadota > Alphaproteobacteria > Hyphomicrobiales > Rhizobiaceae > Agrobacterium > Agrobacterium sp. CCNWLW32. The sequence continues at coordinate 243,299 of NZ_JBAOJM010000007.1, read as the reverse complement.
GCAATCTTCTCCATGTTGCGAAGAAGTTTTGTCTTGTCGATAAGGTAATAGGGCGTCTGGAGCATGTCGTTTCACATATTGATTGAAGTCAAGGTACGTCTCGATGATGGGCCTTATATGATGCTTGTGACAGGAAAACAAATGTCCGGCACCGAATTCCCGGAAAATAGCCCCCCAGCCGAAATGCCTGTGAAGAAAACACCTTCCCTTGCGGAACCAAGCCGGCATGGGCGCGTTTGAATGACGGACAGGCGGGTGTTTCGGCCGCCGTAACGAAGGTTCGTGAGCGGCGGCAATCTGTAACATACCGCCATTCCCATCAACGATGTTCAGGAAGGACTTCACCTATGGCAAGCGTGCGTAGCAACGTGAATGACAAGATCCAGCAATCCCTCGAAAACGGTGATGCAGCCGATGTGGCGGCGCAGCTCGCCCAGCTTCGCGAAGATCTGGCAAATCTTGCCAAGAGCGTGAAGGCGCTCGGCGTCGGAGCATCGCACGAGCTAAAGGCGCAGGCAGCCCGTGTGGCCGATGACGCGCTGACCGCGTCCGGCGAAATGGCCGACAGCGTCCGCAGCGAAATCTCCACGCTGAATGACAATCTGACCGACCACGTCCAGAAGAACCCGCTGCAATCGCTCGGCATCGCCGTCGGCGTCGGTTTCGTGCTCGCCCTTCTGACGCGTCGATAAGGCCGCGCTCATGCTTGAGGCATTGCTGGTCTATCTGGGGGAGACCCAGCGCGAAGGGCGCGTCGTCACAAGGCGATTGCGCGCGACCATAATCCTGTCGGTTCTGACCGGGATATTCTTTCTGATCGCCTTCATCGCCGCCGTGGTGGCGGGGTCCATCTATCTTGCCCGGCATGTGGGTGCAGGCCCCGCGGCGCTGGTCGTCGCCGGCACGGCATTTCTGCTCGGCGTCATCATGCTGGTGGCGCTGGCGATCGTCAAACGCCCGAGAGTCTATGCCGCACGGCCTGCAGTCGCACCTTTCACGGCAGCGCCGCTTGCCGCAGCACCGCTGGCCCTGCAATCGCTGCTGACACTGGCGATCCAGGCGCGTCCCTATGCAACGCTCGCCGTGGCTGTCGCGGCCGGTTTTCTGGCCACCAGGGTCAATACGAAAAAGTCCAAGTAATTTCTTGGCGACACGGCAAGGCAAACCGCGCATCCAGACGATGGATGCGCGGTTTTTTTTATGTTACCCGCGAAGGATAGACTGGTTGATGGCATCCTGCGCCACGCCGCCCTTATTTGAACAAAGTGACATAGAGTCTCGGCGCGTCCGTAATTTTCTGAAAGGCAATTGATGAAGAAGAAAGTCCTTGTCGTCGGCGGTGCCGGCTATATCGGTTCGCACACCTGCCTTCTCCTGTCTGAGCGAGGATATGAACCTGTCGTTTTCGACAATCTGTCCAACGGCCATGAGGAATTCGTCCGCTGGGGACCCTTCGAACAGGGCGATATTCGCGACCGGGCGCGGCTGGACGAGGTCTTCGCCAAACACCGGCCGGAAGCCGTTCTCCACTTCGCCGCACTGATCGAAGTCGGTGAATCGGTCAAGCAGCCCGTGGCTTTCTACGACAACAACGTCATCGGCTCGCTCAACCTGCTCTCCGCCGCCATCGATGCCGGCGTCACGTCATTCGTTTTCTCCTCCACCTGCGCCACGTATGGTTTGCCGGAACAGGTGCCGATCGACGAGACGCACCGGCAGGCGCCGATCAACCCCTATGGCCGCACCAAATGGGTGGTGGAGCAGGCGCTGAAGGATTACAGCACCTATAAGGGGCTTCGCTCCGTCATGCTGCGCTACTTCAATGCCGCGGGCGCGGATTTCGAAGGCCGCATCGGCGAATGGCACAAGCCGGAAACCCATGCGATCCCGCTTGCCATCGAGGCGGCGCTCGGCCGGCGTCAGGGCTTCAAGGTGTTCGGCACGGATTACGACACACGCGATGGCACCTGCGTGCGCGACTATATCCACATTCTCGATCTTGCCGATGCGCATGTGAGGGCGGTGGATTATCTGCTGGATGGCGGGGAAACCGTCGAACTCAACCTCGGCACCGGCACCGGCACCACGGTGAAGGAACTGCTGGCGGCGATTTCGGAAGTCTCCGGCCGCCCCTTCCCCGTTGAATATACCGGACGCCGCGACGGCGATTCCACGACGCTTGTCGCGAATAATGACAAGGCGAAAGAAGTTCTGGGCTGGGAACCGCGTTATTCCCTGGCCGACATCATCAAATCCGCCTGGGCGTGGCATTCCTCCCGCAATGCCGGGGACTGAGTAATCAGCGACCAGATACAAAAAAGACACCGGCCTTCTGGCCGGTGCCTCCCGCGGGACGGCTGATGAAAGCCGGTCCCGCTCCTGCCTCCCAGGTATGGGAATTAGGGCTTGGTGGCGGACGTCGTCGTGCTGTCGGGAGCCGCCGGCACTGCCGCATTCTTTTCGCTGGCCTTCTGTTCCAGCGTCTTGAATTCGGGAGCGGCCTTCAGCGTTTCCGCCGTTTCCGTCGTCGTCAGGCGGATCGTGCCGTCCTGCGCATTACGCGTCATCGTTACCTTGTCCATGGGAACGGCAACGTCCTTTGCGCCGATGCCCAGGAAGCCGCCGACGCCAATCACAGCCGCAACGAGACCACCATCTTCTTCCATGATCAGGTTGGTGACGTTACCGATGCTTTCATCGGCCGCTGTATAGACCGACTTGCCGATATAGTCGTTGGCGCTGACCTGCGTTTCTCCCTGTTCGGTCAGATAGGCGCCGCCCGTCGTTGCAGCCGCGCTGTCATTGGCCGCAGGAGCCGCAGGCGTCATGGGGGTGGCAGGGGTCGCCGGCTCCGTCTGCGTGCTCGGATTTGCCGGCGCAGGCTGGGTAGTGCCCTGAGCGATGGCCAGCGGCGCGAAAGCCGTCGTGCCCATCAGGGCGGCGGTGACGAGTATCGTAAGTTTCTTAGCCATTTCGTACCTTCCTTTCATCGTTCTCAACTGGCCGGCGGGGATGAATTTCATGTCCGCTTTTCGGCCGGTTCGTCTGGCAAACGGGTTGGTCGTTGAAATAGTTCCGATTTTTTCAATCACACCGACGCAATTGCGGCCTGCCGCAACAACCGAAGGTAAAAATCAGGCATTGCTAAAGGGGGATGGCACGGTATTATCCGTGTCGTAACAATGCCATAACTGCCGGAGTTTTTTGTATGCCTCGACCCGGCGACAGACTGAAAGACATGATCTCGGCTTTGCGTCGGCGCAGTGCGAATTTTTTCCCCACCGCCTCCATCGGCACCTATCTGGTGGTGATGGCGACTGTCATCACGCTCCCGCTCATTCTTTTCGGCGGCTATCTGATGCTCCGCCTCGAGGCGGAAAAACGCGACGACCTGCAGCGGGAAACCATCGAGGATGTGCGGGTGGTCTCCCGCAACATCGACCGCCGCCTGCAGGAAATCGCCACCTCGCTCAATCTCCTGTCGCAATTTCCGGAACTCGAGAACGGCAACCTTGCCGCATTTCAGGGACGCGTCGCAGACAGCCTGAAGCGGGAGGGCCTCTACGCCATTCTCGCCACCAAGGACGGCCAGCAGCGTCTCAACACCCGGGTGCCCTATGGCCAGCCACTCGGCAAGGTGCCGGAGGAAGCCAATCTGGCCAGGGCGGTCGACTCCCGTCGCATCACCGTCTCGGACATGTTTTTCGGCTCGACCAGCAAGGAATGGGTGTTCAACGTTACCTTGCCGCTTGGCCCGGAACTGGATTCGGCCGGGGATGCCCTGATCCTGACGCAGAATGCCAGCGACCTCAGCCGGCTGATCCCCACGGAAAACCTGCCGCGCAACTGGGCGGTCGCCATTATCGACGGGACCAATCGCGTCGTCGTTTCCAGCGCGCAGGATGAGGCGGAAGTGGGCAAACCCTTCGTCAACCCTGACGTACTCTCGGAAATGCAGGCCTTCAGCGGCAATTTTTTTGACGGCAAAGGTAATCTCTATGCCTATGCCCAATTGCCGGGCTGGCAATGGAGGACCGTGATGTGGGGGCCGCTTGCGGCGAGCCAGGCGGTGCTGGTGGATACATGGCGACAGATGATGATCGGCAGCCTTGTGCTGGTGCTGATCGCCATTGGTGGCGCCTATCTGGTCGGCCGGCAATTGCGCAGCTCCATTCGTGACCTGACCCTGATGGCCGAGCGCATCGGCGAAGGCGAAATCGTCGCCCCTGTCGATACCAAGATAAAGGAAGCGAACCAGGTCGCCATCGCACTCTCCAACGCGTCTTTTGACAGAAGCCAGTCGGAAGAGCGGCTGCAATTGCTGCTGCACGAACTGGTGCACCGCTCCAAGAACATTCTGACGCTGGTTCAGGCGATGATACGGCAATTGGGGCGCGAGAATAAAAGCATTCCGGAATTCCAGAAGGAGGTGGATCACCGCCTGCGCGGTCTTGGAATGTCGATCCGGGCATTGGCGGAGGTTCAATGGCAGGGCCTGCCTATCCGCAAGCTGATCGAGACCCACCTCGATGTTTTCGGCACCGTGGCGCAGCGCATCATGCTGGTGGGAGATGATTTCATGCTCTCTCCGGAAGCGGCGCAGAATTTCGGCCTGGTAATCCATGAGCTGACGACGAATTCCATCAAATATGGCTCATTGTCGGTTCCATCAGGAAAAATCACGGTGCGATGGCAGTCGCTTGAAAAGGACGGGCGGCAGATGATCCATCTCGTCTGGACCGAAACGGGCGGACCACCGGCGAGAGAGCCAAGCCGCAAGGGCTTCGGCACCACGGTCATCAAAAGGCATGCGGAAGGCGCCTTCGGCGGGCAGGTGGTGACGGAATATCGCGAATCCGGCTTCGAGTGGTCTCTGGAAGCGCCGATCCGTTATTTCACGCCCAAACGATCGGAACAGACAGGCACGCACTGAGGCCGTCCGCTGGCGGGCCGTCTCCGCCATACGGATAGCAAAAAGCAGCGAAAAATGGCTGATATCTTGCGTAATGTTAAAAAAACGCATTTTTCGGGAACCGAATCCGGCCATGCGTGTTTTTACTGCAGGCCAAGCAATTCCCCCGTCCCCGCCTGAAGCTTGGCTGAAAATAAACAGGTTTCACCCCTGAAAACCTGTCATAAAAATAGCACGGCTCTTTCATGGGCCGTGCTTTTTGTTTTTTATCTTCACGAAATGGAAGTTAGACCCGGCTCTGCGAGGAACAGACGGATTTCAGGCGTCCGCGCTGTCGCCGGAGGGAAATCTCAGCCGGTAGACGATCCGTTCAGGCGTCAACTGATACTCGGCGCTTCCCCCCAATGCGGACGGAACCACCTTTTCCAGCACGACACTGCCGAAGCTGCCGCGCCGGGCCTCCGCCGGCTCTTTCGACGGCATCATCGGCTCATTCCATTCGACGACATAAAAATCACCCTCCTGGCGACATTGCAGGGTTATGGGCGGGTGGTAGGCAAGATTGCCGCTATGGCTGACGGTGTTGACAACCAGCTCATGGAAGGCAAGTCCGATATAGAGCGCACCATTCGGGTTGAGGAGAAGGTTCTCCCCTTCCATATGGATGAGGTTCGGATATTCCGGCACGTAAAGATCAAATTGCTGGCGCAGCAGCTCGAATATACGCGCACCCCGCCAGTCCGAATCCGTGATGAGATCCTGACTTTGGGCAAGAGCGTGCAGCCGCCCCCGGAACTTGCGCAGAAAATCATCCTTGGTGAGGCTGAAGCGGGCCGTCTGGCCGGCAAGGCTCTGGATGATCGCCAGCAGGTTCTTGGAGCGGTGGCTGACCTCGCGCAACAGCGAGCGCAGAAGCTGCTCGCGCCGCCTTTCCGCCGTCACTTCGCGAATGGTGGTTTTCATCACCACCTGGTCCGTTTGGTTGAAGGTGGAATGGACTTGAAACTGGAAGACGCGATCATTGCCGGCATTGACTTCCAGCATGCCGCGGCTGCCCGCCGTGTGCATGTCCTTCTTGAGTTCGGCAAGCCGCGCTGACAGATCGTTGCCAAACAGATTTTCATCTGTCGGATGGGAATCTGCCGGAAGTTTCCAGACATCCGGCAGATTGGCCACGAATATATAGTCGCGGTTCCAGTCCTGCAGCATGACTGTCTCACCCGAATCGAGCAAGGCGAGGACGAGCGAGTCGTGAAGTTCGCTTTCGTTCCTCTCCGCGTTATGCCATGCCAGCCGATGCAAATTCATCTCCTTGCAGAAAGCCGCGGGGCATCCCCACGACCGTAACCGCCAACGCCCGGGCACCAGACTGGTTCCCGGTCAGTCCGCGGTTTCGGCAAAATTCACGCCGCGACGCGTGAGCTTTCGTTGAAAAACAGGGCTTGGCTGATAAGCGCTTTCACCATGTCCGGATTAAACGGCTTCGTCACAAGGAAGGTCGGCTCCGGCCGCTCGCCCGTCAGAAGACGTTCGGGGAAAGCCGTGATGAAGATCACCGGGAGGGTGGTCATCTGCAGGATGTCCTTCATCGCATCGAGACCGGAACTGCCATCGGCGAGCTGGATATCGGCGAGGATCATCTTCGGCTGGGTGCGATGGAAGAGCTCGAGCGCTTCGGTGTGGGTGCGGGCAATGCCCGTGACACGGTGGCCGAGATCGGTGACCATCTGTTCGATATCCATGGCGATCAGAGGCTCGTCCTCGATGATCATGATATCGGTCGCCACCTGCCGGGCGATTTCAGACGCCGCCTCATCGATCAGCTTGCCGACCTGATCTTCGGAGACCTTCAGAACCTCTGCGGTTTCCGATGGCGTGAATTCTTCGACAGTCGTCAAAAGGAAAGCCTGACGGGCCAGCGCCGGCACGGCGGAGAGGTTGGCCGAGGCGCGTTTTTCCCATCCCGACAGGTTTTCATCGGTCTTAATATTGATCGTGACGGAACTAAAGATCGATACGAACAATTGATAGAGCGAAACGCGATCGCCGCTTGTCTGCGGGAAAATGCTGATATCGGCGATCAGAGCTTCGAGTGTTGCCGCAACATAGGCATCGCCCGTGGATTGAGAGCCGCAAACGGCACGCGCGAACCTGCGCAGATATGGCAGGTGCGGTGCGATGCGTGTAGAAACTGACATGGAATTCTCCCCTTTCATGCGGTCTGCAGCGCAAACCCACGATAGCAACGTGCGCATCGCAAAAATAGTTCCGGATCGCCGGAACTATTTTTTTTACCGCGCATTATTTGCCACGACACAAAAGGAATACCGGACGTTATGAACATATTTCAATCGGACCAAGAATCTCCGGACAATCCAGCCGCCCCCCAGGTCCCGCACTCCGGGCGGGCGGTGATTTCCCGTAAGCTCAGGGAGCTCTACGATGCCGTTCAGGAAGAGGGCATCCCTGACAAATTCCTCGATCTTCTCGAGAAACTCGATGAAGCCGAAAATAAAGCCAAAGCCAAGGCTTCGGAGGAATGATGGCGAAAGAGCCAGAGCAGACAGAATACAATTTCAAGCGGGAAATGCTGGCGGCGCTGCCAAACCTGCGGGCATTCGCGATATCGCTTATCCGCTCGAGGGATCGTGCTGACGACCTCGTGCAGGACACGATCATGAAGGCCTGGGCCAAACAGGACAGCTACCAGCCGGGCACCAACATGCGCGCATGGCTGGTGACGATCCTGCGCAACGAGTTCTATAGCCAGATCCGCAAATCCGGCCGTGAGGTGCAGGATACGGACGGGGTCTATACCTCGCGCCTGTCAGTCCCGCCCGAACAGCATGGTTCGGTGGATCTTCAGGATTTCCGGGCAGCACTCGCAAAGTTGCCGGATGACCAGCGTGAAGCCATCCTGCTGATCGGCGCCTCGGGTTTTGCCTATGAGGAAGCCGCCGAAATCTGCGGCTGCCCGGTCGGCACGATCAAGAGCCGTGTCAGCCGTGCAAGACTGCGCCTGCAGGAATTGCTGGGCATCGAAAACGAAAACGAGTTTGGTCCGGACGCGCAGATGAGCGCGGTCACCGCCGCAGCCACGGCGCGCTGAGAAAACCGAACAGCCAAAACGGGCAGGCAGTCGCCTGCCCGTTTTTTTATGTCCGCTTTTCAGATGCCGGTTTCCTTCACCGATTGCATGACCACGAATGTCGAGGTGTTGGAGACGGATGGCAGGCTGGAGATCTTCTCACCGAGTACCCTTCGGTATTTGCGGATATCGCTGGTGCGCACCTTCAGAAGATAATCGAAGGCGCCGGCGATCATGTGGCACTCCTCCACTTCCTTGATCTTGCGCACCGCCGTGTTGAACTCCTCCAGCGCCTTTTCCCGCGTATCGGAGAGTTTCACCTCAGCGAAGGCGATGTGATCGACGCCGAGCTTCTCCGGGTTGAGCATGGCGCGGAAGCCGAGAATATAGCCCTCATCCACCAGCCGCTTCAGCCGCGTCTGGCAGGGCGTCTTGGAAAGGCCTACCCTTTTCGACAATTGCAGAACGGACATGCGCCCATCCTCGCTGAGCGCCTCGAGAATCTTGAGATCGAAGTGGTCCAGACCGTCTGTTTTCTGACTGTTTGCCATGTGATTTCACGCCAAATCTGAAAAATAAAAGTTCATATTGCCTGTTTTATCCTGAAAATAGGGCCATAGCAATTTCTGCGATGATGATATTGTCTGCGACAGGATGACAAGCGGCGGGCGGAGGACACGCTGCCGCCGACGGTCTGTCTTCAACAGCTTTTTCAGGATTTTCAGAATGGCCGATGGTGCAAGCAACGCCGGTGTAATGGCGAACGGTATCTTCCAGAATTTTGCACCGCCGGTGCGCGAGCAGAGCCTGCTACGCAAGGCAATCACCGCCGCCTATCGCCGCCCCGAAGAAGAATGCCTTGCGCCACTGCTCGACGCGGCAACGGTGACGGCTGAAGAGGCGAAAGCCATTCGCGACACTGCCCGAAAACTGATCGAGGCATTGCGTGCCAAGACCAAGGGCACCGGCGTCGAGGGGCTTGTGCAGGAATATTCGCTTTCCAGCCATGAGGGCGTGGCGCTGATGTGCCTTGCCGAAGCGCTGCTGCGCATTCCCGACACCGCCACCCGCGACGCGCTGATCCGCGACAAGATCGCGCGCGGTGACTGGAAATCCCATATTGGCGGCGGGCGCTCGCTCTTCGTCAATGCCGCAACCTGGGGGCTCGTCATCACCGGCAAGCTGACCTCGACGGTCAATGACAGCGGCCTTTCGGCGGCGCTCACCAAGCTGATCGCCCGGGCCGGCGAACCCGTCATCCGCCGTGGCGTCGACATGGCCATGCGCATGATGGGCGAGCAATTCGTGACCGGGGAGACGATCGGCGAAGCGATCAAGCGTTCGAAGCCGCTGGAAGAACAGGGCTTCCAATATTCCTACGACATGCTGGGCGAAGCCGCGACCACCGCGAAGGATGCGGAGCGTTATTACAAGGATTACGAAAACGCCATCCACGCCATCGGCAAGGCGTCTGCCGGCCGCGGCATCTATGGCGGGCCAGGCATTTCGATCAAGCTTTCGGCGCTGCATCCGCGTTACGCCCGTGCCCAGGCCGAGCGGGTGATGGCGGAGCTTTTGCCGCGCGTCAAATCGCTGATGCTGCTCAGCAAGAAATACGATATCGGCCTCAATATCGACGCGGAGGAAGCCGACCGGCTGGAACTGTCGCTTGACCTTCTGGAGGAACTGGCGCTCGACAAGGACCTCGCCGGCTGGAACGGCCTCGGTTTCGTCGTGCAGGCCTATGGCCGCCGCTGCCCCTTCGTTCTGGATTACATCATTGATCTCGCCCGCCGTTCGGGACGCCGCATCATGGTGCGCCTCGTCAAGGGCGCTTACTGGGATGCGGAAATCAAGCGCGCGCAGGTGGAAGGGCTGGAAGATTTCCCGGTCTTCACCCGCAAGGTCCACACTGACGTCTCCTACATCGCCTGCGCCCGCAAGCTGCTCGCCGCGCGCGATCTGGTCTTCCCGCAATTTGCGACCCATAACGCGCAGTCCATGGCGACGATCTACCATCTCGCCGGTCCTGACTTCAAACTCGGCGACTACGAGTTCCAGTGCCTGCATGGCATGGGCGAACCGCTTTACAGCGAAGTCGTCGGCAAGAAGAAGCTCGACCGGCCCTGCCGTTTTTATGCCCCCGTCGGCACCCATGAGACGCTGCTGGCCTATCTCGTCCGCCGCCTGCTGGAAAACGGCGCGAACTCTTCCTTCGTCAACCGCATTGCCGATCCCGCCGTACCGGTGGACTCCCTGCTGGAAGACCCGGTCGCGGTGGTCAAGGCCTATGCCGTTCCCGGCGCACGGCATGACCGCATCGCCGCGCCCGCCGACCTGTTCGGCCCGGAACGTAAAAACTCCGCCGGCCTCGATCTTTCCAGTGAAACGACGCTCTCTGCACTGGACAATACCCTGAAAGCAGGTGCTGCGACCGAATGGAAAGCCACAGCGCCACAGGCAGGTGGCAACACGCGCCCGGTTCTCAATCCCGGCGACCACAATGATATCGTCGGCCATGTGACAGAACCGACGCAGGCCGATGTCGAAGCCGCCATGCAGCGGGCAGCAGCCTCGAACTGGCCTTCCACCCCGGTGGAAGAACGCGCCGCCTGCCTGGAGCGCGCCGCCGACGCCATGCAGGCCGAAATGCCCGCCCTGCTCGGCCTCATCATGCGCGAGGCGGGAAAATCCATGCCGAACGCCATTGCCGAAGTGCGCGAGGCCATCGACTTCCTGCGTTATTATGCGGCGGAAGCCCGCAGGAACTTCAAGACCGGCGAGATGCCGCTCGGTCCGGTCGTCTGTATCAGCCCCTGGAATTTCCCGCTCGCCATCTTCATCGGTCAGGTCACGGCGGCGCTGGTTGCCGGCAATCCGGTTCTGGCGAAGCCCGCCGAAGAAACGCCGCTGATCGCGGCCCAGGGCGTGCGCCTGCTGCATGAGGCCGGCGTTCCGCAGGATGCCGTGCAGCTTCTGCCGGGCGACGGCAAGACGGGTGCGGCACTCGTCGGCTCCCCGCTGACGGCGGGCGTGATGTTCACCGGCTCGACGGAAGTGGCACGGCTCATTCAGGGCCAGCTTGCCGGCCGGGTTCTGGCCAATGGCCAGCCGGTTCCGCTGATTGCCGAGACTGGCGGCCAGAACGCCATGATCGTCGATTCCTCGGCGCTTGCCGAGCAGGTCGTCGCCGATGTCATCGCGTCTGCCTTCGACAGCGCCGGCCAGCGCTGCTCGGCGCTGCGCATTCTCTGCCTGCAGGAAGATGTGGCGGATCGCACGCTGACCATGCTGAAGGGCGCGCTGCATGAGCTGCGCATCGGCCGTACCGACCGGCTTTCCGTCGATGTCGGCCCTGTCATCACCGCCGAGGCGAAGGGCATCATCGAAAAGCACATCGAGGGCATGCGCGGGCTCGGCCACCGGATCGAACAGATCGAGCTTGCTGGAGAAACCGGCAAGGGCACCTTCGTGCCGCCGACGATCATCGAGATGAAATCGCTGGCCGATCTGAAGCGCGAAGTCTTCGGGCCGGTGCTGCATGTCATCCGCTTCAAGCGCGACAATCTCGACCGGCTGATCGACCAGATCAACGCCACCGGCTATGGCCTGACCTTCGGCCTGCATACGCGTCTTGACGATACGATCCAGCACGTCCTGTCGCGTGTCGCGGCCGGCAATCTTTATGTGAACCGCAACATCATCGGCGCGGTGGTCGGCGTACAGCCCTTTGGCGGACGCGGCCTTTCCGGTACCGGTCCCAAGGCTGGCGGCCCGCTCTATCTCGGCCGCATGACGCAGGAAGCGCCGAGGATCGACCGCGTTGCGAGCCAGCAGGATCAGGCAGCCGTCGATCTCGCCCGCTGGCTGGACGAAAACGGCGAAACCGTCGCGGCCGAAGCCGCACGGCAGGCGGCAGCACTTTCCGGCCTTGGCTTCGAAACCGAGCTGGCGGGTCCTGTCGGCGAACGCAACGTCTATGCGCTGCATCCACGCGGCAAAATCCTGCTGGTGCCGGCAACTGAACAGGGGCTCTACCGCCAGCTTGCCGCGGCGCTTTCCACGGGTAACTCGGTTGTCATCGACAATGCGTCGGGACTGGAAAAATCCATTTACGGACTGCCCGCAACCGTGACCTCACGGATTGTCTGGGCGGATGACTGGGCAAAGTCCGGTCCCTTCGCCGGCGCACTGGTCGAGGGCGATGCGGAGCGTATCGTGGCGGTCAACAAAAAGATCGCCGCCCTGCCCGGCCCGCTGGTTCTCGTTCAGGCCGCGACAACGGAAGCGCTTACCAGTGAAAGCCAGCCCTATAATCTCGACTGGCTGGTCGAAGAAGTCTCCGTCAGCGTCAACACCACAGCCGCCGGCGGCAATGCCAGCCTGATGAGCATTGGCTGATGATATTATCCGGCGGGGCCTTCGGCCCTGCCGGTTCATCCTTTATCAGCTGACATCACCACGGCCGAAGAGCTGGTTCAGAACCTGCTCTTCCAGTCTCGCAAATTCCGCCGTGCCGTGGCGGCGCGGGCGCGGCAGTTTCACATCGAGATCGAGCGCGATGCGCCCCTCATCGATGACGACGATGCGATCCGCGAGAGCAACGGCCTCGGAAACATCATGGGTGACGAGGACGGCGGTGAATTTCTGCTTGCGCCAGATGCGCTCCAGCAGAAGCTGCATTTCGATGCGGGTAAGTGCATCGAGCGCGCCAAGCGGCTCATCCAGCGCCAGGATCTGCGGATGGGCGACAAGAGCGCGCGCCAGCGCCACGCGCTGCTTCTGGCCGCCCGAGAGCACATAGGGCCATTCGCCCGCCCGGTCCTTCAGGCCCACCTCATCGAGAATGGCAAGGGCCTGCTCCTTTGCCGCCTCTCCTTTGGCGATGCCGGTCAGCCCCACGGACACGTTATTCGCGATACGCTCCCACGGCAGAAGACGCGGCTCCTGAAACATCATACGGGTGCGGCTCGATGGGTCTTTCGAGACGGTTCCGGTCGTCGGCGTGTCGAGACCGGCCAGAATACGCAGGAGCGTGCTCTTGCCGCAGCCGCTTTTGCCGATGACGGCCAGAAACTCGCCTTCCCGCACATCGAGATCGATGCCGCGCAGAACCGGCTTGTCACCAAAGCTCTTCGTGACGTTGCGGAAGCTGAAGGCGACCTTGCCATCGGTCGATTTCGTGCGGTGTTCGGTCTTCGCCTCCGTTTCAGGCGGAATGGGTGGCCGGGCATCGGGGCGTCTCAGCGTCGTCACATTACCGGTCGACATGGGTTACCTCAGACTTTCTTGAAGGCTGGATGCCATTGCAGGAAGATGCTTTCGAGGAAGCGGGCGAAACTGTCGGCCAGCTTGCCGAGAAGCGCATAGATGAGGATCGACAGCACGACGACATCGATCAGCAGGAACTCGCGCGCCTGCATGGCCATGTAGCCGAGGCCGGAGGAGGAAGAGATGGTTTCCGCCACGATAAGCGTCAGCCACATGATACCGAGCGCATAACGCAGGCCGGTGAAGATGGCGGGCAGCGCGCCGGGCAGAATGACTCGCCGGAAAAGCGTAAAGGGCGACATGCCATAAGTGCGGCCCATCTCCACCAGTTGCGGATCGACACCCTGAATGCCGAGAAGCGTGTTGATGTAGATCGGGAAAAACACTCCCAGCGCAACGAGAAAGAGCTTCGCCTCCTCATCGATGCCGAACCACAGGATGACGAGCGGAATGAGCGCCAGATGCGGAATGTTGCGGATCATCTGCAGCGTCGTATCGGTGAAGCTGCGGGAAAATCTGGACAGGCCATTCGCCAGCCCGAAGATGAAGCCTATGGAACCGCCGATGGCGAAACCGGCGAGTGCGCGGGCGGAACTGACGCCAATATTGGCGACAAGCTCACCCGAGAGCAAAAGCCGCCAGAAGGCTTCCGCGACAGCGGAAGGGGCCGGAAGCACATTGGCGGAAATCAGACCGGCGCGCGCCGCCGCCTCCCACCCTGCAAGAATGAGTGCGGGGAGCAGCCAGCCTGTGATTCCGCCAATCTCGATACGCTTTCCGGTGCTCACGGCGTTTCCTCCGGCTCAGTTCGTCGCGCCCGACCAGACGGCATCCTTGATGCTGATCTGTTTCGGGATCAGGCCGAGACGATAAAAGCGGTCGGCGGTTTCCTGCTGGCTGGCGATTATCTTGTCGTCAATCTTGGCAATGCCGAATTCAGAACGGTTCGCGGCCAACGTCTGCGCCTCCAGCGGAACACCCGTCACCTCATGCAGGGCGGCAGCAACCTTGTCGCGATTGGCGGCGGACCATTTCGCCGCCTCGCCCAGCGCATCAATGGTGGTGTTGATGGTGTCCGCATGGGATTTGGCATAATCGCGATTGGCGAGGAAATAGGTGCTGACCGCAAGCACATCGCTGGTGCGGGCAAGCGTCACCGGCTTGTAGCGGGTTTCGGCGATCGCGTAGAACGGATCCCAGACGGCCCAGGCCTCAATCTTGTCGCTGGCGAAAGCGGCCGCGGCATCGGCGGGGCTGAGATAGATCACCTCGATATCGCTGAACTTCAGCCCGTTCTTCTCCAGCGCCGCGACCAGCAGATTGTGCGCGCTGGTGCCTTTGCCGACGCCGACCTTCCTGCCCTTCAAATCGGCGACCGACTTGATGCCGCTTTCGGGCTTGGTGAAGATCGCCTCGCCCTTGCCGTTAGAGGGAAGAGCCGCGACATAAACGATGGCCGAACCCGCCGCCTGCCCGAAGATCGGCGGCGCATCGCCGGTCCAGCCGACATTGATGGAGCCGACATTCAAAGCCTCCACCAGCGGCGGGCCTGCGGTGAATTCGACCCAGGAAACCTTCACGCCCTTGGCCTCGAGCGCCTTTTCAATGACGCCCTGCTGCCGGGCGATAACCGGCAGGCCGGTTTTCTGATAACCGATCTTCAGCTCTTCCGCCGCCTGCGCCTGCAGCGGCAGGACGGAGAATGCGGCGGCAACAAAAAGGCTGGCGGAAAGCGCACGGCGGGTGATGGCTGGCATTTCATCTCCTTGTCACCAGCCCCTCTGGCCGGTTCACGATATGGAGCAATGCTAGGGTTTTCCAGTAAAACGATAGAGAGACGATAATTCAATATGAGCGATATTGCGGGAATAAAATTCCGCGCAAATGCGTCTTTTCCGCAAATCGTCTCGGGCACCCTCGTCTGACCCATCAAATAGAAATGCCGGCGCGGATGACGCCGCGCCGGCACGATGGATCAATTTTTCTATCGCCGAGGCGATTATTCGATATCGAAGGAAACGCCCTGCGCCAGCGGCAGCGCCTTGGAGTAGTTGATGGTGTTGGTGGCGCGGCGCATATAGGCCTTCCACGCATCCGAACCGGATTCACGGCCGCCGCCGGTTTCCTTCTCACCGCCGAAGGCGCCACCGATTTCCGCACCCGAGGTGCCGATATTGACATTGGCAATGCCGCAATCGGAGCCTTCCGACGACAGGAACCGTTCCGATTCCTGCATATCGCGGGTGAAGATCGATGAGGAAAGACCAGCCGCGACGGCGTTATGGTCGTCAATCGCCTGGTCGAGATCGCTGTATTTCATGACATAGAGGATCGGCGCGAAGGTTTCTTCCAGCACCGGTCCCGCCTGCTTCGGCATTTCGACAAGCGCCGGCTTGACGTAATAGGCATCCGGCGCACCCGTATCCACACGGCCGCCGCCATTTACCACGCCATCATGGGCTTTCGCCGCTTCGAGGGCCTTCTGCATGCCGTCGAAAGCCGCCTTGTCGACCAGCGGGCCGACGAGTGCGGAGGTTTCCAGCGGGTTGCCGACAGAAACGGAGGCATAAGCCTTTTTCAGACGCGGCACGAGCTGGTCATAAACGCTGTCATGCACGAAGAGACGGCGAAGCGTGGTGCAGCGCTGGCCGGCCGTACCCATGGCGCCGAAGGCGATGGCGCGCAGCGCCATGTCGAGATCGGCGGACGGGCAGACGATGCCGGCATTGTTGCCGCCAAGCTCCAGAATGGCGCGGGCGAAGCGTTTCGCCAGACGCGGGCCGACATCGCGGCCCATGCGGGTGGAGCCGGTGGCCGAGACGAGCGGCACCTTGGGATTGTCCACCAATGCCTCACCCACGGCGCGGTCGCCGATCAGCAGCTGGGACAGGCCTTCCGGCGCATCACCGAAACGGGCGGCGGCGCGTTCGAAGATGCCCTGAACGGCCAGCGCCGTGAGCGGCGTCTTTTCCGAAGGCTTCCAGACAACCGAGTTGCCGCAGACGATGGCGAGTGCCGCATTCCACGACCACACCGCGACCGGGAAATTGAAGGCGGAGATGACGCCGACGACGCCGAGCGGATGCCAGGTTTCCATCATCCGGTGGCCGGGGCGTTCGGTGGCGATGGTGAGGCCATAAAGCTGGCGGGAAAGGCCGACCGCGAAATCGCAGATATCGATCATTTCCTGCACTTCGCCGAGACCTTCGGAGGGAACCTTGCCTGCTTCCAGCGAGACGAGACGTCCGAGATCGGCCTTAAAAGCCCGCAGCTCTTCGCCGAGCAGCCGGATCAGTTCGCCACGGCGGGGCGCCGGTACATTGCGCCATACCTTGAAGGCGGCATCGGCCCTGTCGACCACGGCGGCGACACCTTCGACCGAGATGGTCTTGAGGCTCGCGACCTGTTCACCGGTCACCGGGCTGAAGGAGGCCATATCGCCGCCGGTATAGAGATCGCGGGCAACGCCCATCCTGTCGAGCAGGGCCGCGGCTTCCTGTTTCACGTCGAGCTTCGTGGTCGCATCCATGTCCATCGTCCTTTTGGCTGAAAGGGGAGGAAAGGCCGTTTTGATACGGCGCTTTCAACTCCCGTCACTCGTCTTTCCCCGAATTTGTCATTCGTTCTTTGAAACTGGCGTTTTGCACCGTTCCATTCTTTCCCGTAATCATATATGGCCATAATGACCCTTTTCCAATGAGGAAAGCGGGTAAGTTGATGCGAGAATGGAATGGATCCACGCCGAAGACTGGTCCCTGACATCGTTACCCTGCAGGCGTTCGAATGCGCGGCACGGCACGGCAATTTTACGCGTGCTGCGGAAGAACTCAACCTCACGCAGAGCGCGGTGAGCCGGCAGATCGGCGAACTCGAAGCGCAGACGGGAATGCAGCTGTTCGAGCGCATCCGCAGGCGGGTCGTGCTTTCAGAGGCGGGGCGCAAATTCCTGCCCGATGTGCGGCGCCTCCTGCAGCAATCCGAGCAGCTGATGGTGCGCGCGGTTTCGGCAGGAACATCGCAGGCATCGCTTTCGGTAGCGACACTGCCGACATTCGGCAGCCGCTGGCTGATGCCGCGCCTCTCCCGCTTCATCGACACCAATCCTGATATGACGATCACGATCGGCTCACGATCGCACCCCTTCGATTTCGACGAGGAAGGGTTCGATCTCGCCATTCATTATGGCCAGCCGGTCTGGGCGCATGGCACCTGCACATTTTTATGCAATGAGGTGATCGTGCCGGTCGCGAGCCCCGCCCTGCTGCACCGCGCCGGCGTGAGTCGGCCGCAGGACCTGACCGGGCAACCGCTCCTGCATGTGACGACGCGGCCGAAACTATGGACGGAATGGCTGGAAATGAACGGGGTGACGGCTGATAATGCCTATCAGGGCAGCCGTTTCGACCAGTTCTCCATGATCATCGAGGCTGCGGCGAGCGGCATCGGTTTCGCCCTTCTGCCGAAATATCTCATCGAGGCGGAGATCGCCTCCGGCCGCCTCGAAATCGTCTTCGACATCCCGCTGCAGACCGACAAGAGCTATTACGTGGCCCTGCCGGAAGGACGGCAGGACAATGCGCTGGCCCGCGCCTTTCAGGCCTGGCTGCTCGATCAGGTCGGCAAGCCGGTTTAGTCCGTTATCCGTTCACCTCACAGCGAAACGTCATCCAGCCCCGGAAGATCAGGACCGACAGGCACGATGCGGGTCGGGTTGAGCGCCTTGATGGAATAATAACCGCGCTTGATATGGTCGATATTGACCGTGTCACGCACGCCCGGAACGTTCAGCACCCGCATCATATAAGCCTGCAGGGCGGGATAATCGGCGATGCGGCGGAGATTGCATTTGAACAGGCCGTAATAGGCGGCATCGAAACGCACCAGCGTCACAAAAAACCGGACATCCGTTTCGGTCAGGAGACCGCCGAAAAGGAAAGGCCCGCCTGAGACGAGGCGGATTTCAAGCTCCTGAAGCGTCGCGAACACGTCGGCGAAGGCTTCTTCATAAGCGACCTGCGTGGTGGCAAAACCGGTTCTGTAAACGCCGTTGTTGAGCCGCGGATAGATGTGGTCATTGAGAGCATCGATCTCATCGCGCAGCGCTTCCGGATACAGGTCCACGCCATTGTCGGCCAGAGCGCCGAAACCGGAATTCAGCATGCGCAGAATATCGGCGGATTCGTTGTTGACGATGGTTTTCGTCTTTTTGTCCCAGAGCACGGGCACGGTGGCGCGACCGGTATAGTGCGGATCCGCGCTGGTATAGACCTCATGCATATAGGTAAAGCCGTTGAGCGTATCGCGATCCGAGCCCGGATAGTCGCCGAATTTCCAGCCCTCGTCGGAAAGGGCGGGCTCGACAACGGAGACCGAAATCACCTCTTCCAGCTTCTTCAACTTCCGGCCAATCAGCGTGCGCGATGCCCAGGGGCAAATCAGCGCGACGTAAAGATGATAGCGGCCGGGCTCAGCGGCAAAACCGCCCTCACCCGTTGGTCCAGCCGAACCGTCAGGTGTCACCCAGTTGCGGAAGCCCGAGGTCTGGCGGACAAAGCCGCCTTTCTTGTCGGTCGCCTGCACCGGATGCCAGTCAGCGGTCCATTTTCCATCCACGAGCATTTGCGGCTCCCCGTTCATCTAAAGATGAAAGCCTTATGGGCCGGGTCACCACCGCTTCACAAGCCGCGCTTCGGTTGACGCACTGTTTCCGATCGGCGGATGGACTCAAAGGCGATTGCGGAAAAACGGGTTCCAGCGCACGGTGCCCAGCCTCACCTTTTCGCGGATCATCGTGAGCAGCCCCGATGCGGCGATGACGCTCAATCCCAGCACCGCCATGGCGTCAGGATATTCGTGGAAGAAGGCCATGCCGATCGCCACGGCCCAGAGGATTTGCGAATAATGCGACGGCGCAATCTGGCTCGCCGGCGCGATACGGGTTGCGACCAGAAGCGTGACCTGCCCCGTTGCCGTGCAAAGCCCGATGAAGGCGAAGGCCAGAAGCTGGTGCAGATCGGGCATGACAAAATCGGGGATGGAGGCAATACCGTTGAAGGTGAGGCCATAGATCAACAGCACGCCCATGATCGAAGTCCGCTTTTCCTTGCCCGCAAGTGAGCGCAAAAGCACGATGGTCATGGCCGCCAGGAACGCGACGCCGATGGCGGCGATATGCCCAAGTTCCAGCGTCTTGAAGCCCGGCCGCACGACGAGGATGACACCGACGATGCCGGCCAGAACCGCCGCCCAGCGCCAGGGGCCGATATTCTCCTTCAGCACGACGGCGGAAAGGACGGTCACGAAGAGCGGTGACAGGAAGATCAGCGCATAGGCTTCCGCCAGCGGAATGGTGGTGAAGGCATAGATGCCTAACATACCGGCGAAGAGGCCGGAAATGGCCCGGCCATGCACGGCGAAAGGCCGGCTCATGCGCCAGAATTCACGCCATCTTTCCTCGCGCGGCTTGCTGAAGAAGATGAAGATGCCGGAAAAGAGGATGCTGAAGAAGCCGATTTCGAAAACGCTGATCTGCGATCCAAGCGACTTGATGGTGGCATCGCCCAAGGAAAAGGTCGCATAAGCGAACAGGCCGAGCAGAAAACCCTTTTGCATTTGAACGTCCCCGAACACCGACCGCAACGCAAAGCTTCCCCCGGTCGCGTGAAGCAACCCGGACGCCCCTTCAAGGGGCAGACAGTCTGGCAGATTTGATCCTCACCCTATGGCTAGACCCGGCTACCTATGAGTGCAAGCCGCAAAACAGGCAAAAATGCGCGATCTCACCGCATCGATGCAATCGGCTGCAAGGTGCGGCAAATTTGTCCCGCCGCGGCCATCACATCACCGTCATGGAAAGAGGTTAGCCGGTGTTGATCGTGGCGCTTGGCGACGGGCATGAAGGCGGCTAAGTATGTCATGGTATTTTTCACCCGCCGATTTCCCCGGCCGGTGTCGCTGCGTTAACATGACCTCGCTAACCGAAAGGAAAAAGAATGCGGATTGTGATGATCGGTTCGGGTTATGTCGGCCTCGTGTCCGGCGCGTGTTTTGCAGATTTCGGCCATGACGTGGTCTGCGTCGACAAGATGCCGGAGAAGATCGAAGCCCTGAAAAACGGCCATATCCCGATCTTCGAGCCGGGTCTCGATGTCATCGTTGCCAACAATGCCAAGGCTGGCCGATTGAGCTTCACGACGGATCTTTCCGCCGCGGTCGCCAATGCCGAGGTCGTCTTCATCGCGGTCGGCACCCCCTCGCGGCGCGGCGATGGCCATGCCGATCTCGGTTATGTCTATGCGGCGGCGAAAGAGATCGCCCATGCACTCGACGGATTTACCGTCATCGTCACCAAATCCACCGTTCCCGTCGGCACCGGTGACGAGGTGGAACGCATCATCCACGAGGAAAACCCCTCGGCCGATTTCGCCGTGGTCTCGAACCCGGAATTCCTGCGCGAAGGTGCCGCCATTGAGGATTTCAAGCGGCCGGACCGCATCGTCGTCGGCCTTTCGGATGAGCGCGCCCGCCCCGTCATGACCGAGGTTTACCGCCCGCTTTATCTCAACCAGTCGCCGCTGCTCTTCACCACCAGACGTGCATCCGAACTCATCAAATATGCCGCCAACGCTTTTCTGGCGATGAAGATCACCTTCATCAACGAGATGGCTGATCTGTGCGAAAAGGTCGGCGCCAATGTGCAGGATGTCTCGCGCGGCATCGGGCTCGATGGCCGTATCGGCCCGAAATTCCTGCATGCCGGCCCCGGTTATGGCGGCTCCTGTTTTCCCAAGGACACGCTGGCGCTCGCCAAGACCGCGCAGGACTATGACGCCCCGGTGCGGCTGATCGAGACCACCATCGCCATCAACGACAACCGCAAGCGCGCCATGGGCCGCAAGGTCATCAACGCGATGGGCGGTGATGTGCGCGGCAAGAAGATTGCCGTGCTTGGCCTCACCTTCAAGCCGAATACCGACGACATGCGCGACAGCCCGGCAATCGCCATCATCCAGACCCTGCAGGATGGCGGCGCGAAAGTGGTCGGTTACGATCCGGAAGGCATGGCGAATGCCCGCCACCTGATGGAAGACATCGACTATGCGGACGGCCCTTACGAGGCAGCGGAAGACGCCGACGCCGTGGTGATCGTGACGGAATGGAACCAGTTCCGCGCGCTCGACCTGCCGCGCCTGAAGGCGATCATGAAAAGCCCTGTTCTGGTGGACCTGCGCAATATCTACCGCACGGATGAAGTCGCCGCGCATGGCTTCATCTATGCCGCAGTCGGTCGTCCGCACGAAGGCGCATAGAGGTTTCGTTTTCTCAATTTCATTAAAAGGTTTTCTGCGCTTCGGTCAGACCGAAAACGCACCAACGGATTCGGGATATAATCATCATGCGTTATCTGGTTACCGGTACGGCTGGCTTCATCGGCTTTTACGTTGCGAAACGGCTGCTGGACGCCGGCCATTTCGTGACCGGCTTCGACGGCATGACGAAATATTACGATGTCAGCCTCAAGGAAAAACGCCACGCCATTCTTTCCCGCTCCAACGGCTTCCGGGCCGAGATCGGCATGCTGGAAGATACGGATGCGCTGAAGCGAGCGGCAGAGGCCGCCGAGCCTGAGATCATCATCCACCTCGCAGCCCAGGCGGGTGTTCGTTACAGCCTTGAAAATCCGCGCGCCTATATCGATTCCAATCTCATCGGCTCGTTCAACATGCTGGAGCTCGCCAGAAGCCTTGATGTCAAGCACCTGATGCTGGCATCGACCTCCTCCATCTACGGCGCCAACGAGAAAATCCCCTTCGCGGAAAGCGACAAGGCCGACGAGCCGATGACGCTTTACGCGGCCACCAAAAAATCGATGGAGCTGATGGCGCACAGCTATGCCCATCTACACAAGCTGCCCACCACCGCCTTCCGTTTCTTCACGGTCTATGGCCCGTGGGGACGGCCGGACATGGCGCCGATCAAATTCGTCGACGCCGTCTCCAACGGCAGAGCGATCGATATTTACGGGCAAGGTAATATGAGCCGCGATTTCACCTATATCGATGACCTCGTGGAAGGCATCGTCCGGCTGAGCACGGTCATCCCTTCCGAGGAAAACCGGGTCACTCAGGAAGGTGTCACCGACACGCTCTCGCACCATGCGCCGTTCCGCATCGTCAATATCGGCGGCGGCCAGCCGGTGGAACTGATGCATTTCGTTGAGACGGTCGAAAAGGCGGTCGGCAGGCCGGCTATCCGCAACATGCTGCCGATGCAGCAGGGCGATGTGCCCCGCACCTTCGCCTCGCCCGATCTTTTGAGAGCCCTGACCGGCTACGTGCCGCAAACCCCGGTCGAGGAGGGCATCAAGGCCCTCGTCGCCTGGTACCGCGAAATGCACCCGGCCGAATTACGGGAATAAGCTCACAGCGTCGCCAGCAGGCGGTTGGAGATGGTGCCGCCGGACGCGCTCTGCATGCTGATCTTGGTTTCCACGGCCTCGATGATCGTGTCGCTGAAATCCATCTCGGTGAGATCGCGGATATTGGAAAGGCCGCCCGGCGAAAACACGTTCACTTCCAGTATCTTGTCACCGACAATGTCGAGCCCGACGAGGAACATGCCGTCCTCCACGAGCTTCGGCCGCACCATCTCGGCAAGCGCCACGATTTCATCCGTCACCTTCACCGCCTCGGCGGTGCCTTTGGCATGGATGTTGGAGCGCAGGTCGCCCTTGGCCGGCACGCGGCGAAGGGCGGCATATTTGCCGTCACGCATCAGCGGCCGGCCATTCATCATGAAGAAGCGGATATCACCATCCTTCGCAGCCGGCAGATAGGCCTGCGCGATCAGATAACCCTCAAGGCTGACCGCCTCGAAAATCTGGTTGAGATTGGCCTCCTTGCTGGAGCCGATCTTGAAGACGTTCTTACCGCCGGAACCCTGCAGCGGCTTGACGATGACGCCCTTGGGGTGGCCATCGGCAAAGGCGCGTATTTCATCGACATTGCGCGAGATGATCGTGGTGGGGCGGACGATTTCAGGAAAGCTCTGGAAATAGAGCTTGTTCTGCGCCAGCGCCAGTCCTTCGGGATCATTCAGCACCACAACGCCGCGCTGTTCGGCAAGCCGCCCGAACAGGATACCCGCATGCACCGCCCACGGTCGCGTTGTCTGGTCGAGCGAGGGGTCGTTGCGCAGCATCAGCGCATCGATTTCCTCCACATCCATGGTGCGCCGCTCCAGCGCCTTGTCCTGAAGGGCGGCATGGAAGCCTTCCGATTTCTTGTATTTTGTCTTCGGCAATACGGTGGCATGGATGGTCAGGCTGTCATCCGCGCGCAGGGTAAAATCCCCTGGTGTCAGATAGACCACCTCATGGCCGCGATTGAGCGCCGCCATGGCAAGCAGGCCGGTCGCGTAGTTCGGCCCCTCGGTTTCGATGGAATTGACGAAAAATGCGATACGCATGAAGCCCCTCCTATAAAGTCGCCAGTTCGGCAATGGATAATCCCGCCCGTATTTTTTCCAGCCGCTCATTGGCCTTGGCGGGCAGCAGAAATGCGGGTCGGACACCCGGCGGACGAAGCAGGCCGCGCAGGGCGAGCTCCTGCATGACAGGAAAATGGGCCGCCGCAATCTTGCCCATCCAGAACGGATCGAGCGCGCCGCCCCTGCGCAGATGGTCCATCACCTCGGCCAACCCGCGCAGATAAATCGCATCCTTGGAGAGACCCCCGCCGCGATAGATGCGCAGCACCATGTTGAAGGCCGCGGCCTCGTCGAAACCGTGTTCGCGGGTCATGATGCGGAAAGTGTCCACGAAAGTCGCACCATCCAGCATGGCGGCGCAGCCGACGACGCGGCCGGCGATCAGCCGCAGGCGCTCGCGCGTCATGCCGCCGGCCAGATGTTCCGCCAGCACCGCCAGCCCTTCCTGCACGCCCTCATAACCGGAAAGGCCGGTGCGGAAGAGCCGCAGCCCCTGAAATGAGCCGTTGAAATAGGTAAGAAGATGCACACCGATCTCATGCGACAGGAGCGCCTCGACACGGCGCTGTTCCATGACAGTATGGCGGGAGATCAAGAGCTTCTCGCCCGTCACCATCAGGCCGGGTGGCAGGTCATCACGGATTTCGACGCGGGCCTTGAATTCCGGCTCCTCGCCCAGATAGGTCTCGACCATTTCGCGCGACTTCCTGGCGACCACGTAACAATCCACCATGGCGATTTCGCCGCTTTCTTGCCTGTGCGGGCAATCCTCAAGCACGCGAAGCGCCAGCGTCAGAAGAGCGGGTTCGACGGCGCCATAGAGGGCGCGTGAAAAATCGGTGAAGGTGCGATGATGCAGGCTCGCCAGCATCGTCAGCTGCAGATCGATCTCCCGCTGTTTCTCCCGGTAGAGATGATAGAGCACCGGGTCTTCAAGATGGTCGAAGACGACGGAATAGAGCTTGCGCTTCTGCTCCTCCACATCCACGCCCAGCGGCCGGTAAAGCAGGCGCGGCGCGTACTGGAAGCTGCCATCGCGAAACTCCTCGAATGCCCGCCGCGCATTGATGGGCGTGACGGAGAGAAGAAAATCGAAGGAGGAGACAATCTCGTCGATCGACCGGTCGGCACGTTTGACCGCATCGACAAAGGCCTTGCGGCCAAGCGCCCGGTGACTGGTGACCTTCAGCGCATCCATGCCGGAGGAAAAAGACGAAAAGGCCTGCAGACCGGCATCGAAGAGATCGGCAATCATCGTCTCGCGCAGACCGGGATAATCCGCACCGGATTCCGGCTGGCGATAGATCGGCGCGAAGCGCACGCTGATGCAGGGAAAATCCAGTCCGGCATTCTGAAACCGGAGGACCGGGTCGGCTTCCGGCTCCGGCCGGGTGATGCGCGGCGTGCGAAAGCGCACTTCGGCATCACAGACCGCCTTGATGAAGACCCGGCGCGCTTTCTGGGTTTCCGGTTCTGACGTCGCCGAGACCGAAACCTCATAATGCGGCAGGAAGGGAGAGTCGTCGGCGAGCAGGATGTCGTGTTCAAGCTCGCCAATATCGAGAACAATAAAGGCGCCGAAACGCTCGCGCATGACCGCGCCGACCGCCTCGATCAGCGGCGCGGCCTCCTGAATGTTCGAAGCGATGAGATAGGAGGCATGGGCGGCGGCGATGTCGCGCGCGGCGAGATCTTTCGTGCCGCCCGTCAGATGCAGGCAGAGGAACGGCAGCGGTCGGTCGATGTGCAAACGGCCGTCTTTTCCGACATCGCGGCGGATGGCCTTGCCGGCTTCCAGGCACAACACCACGTCATCGACCAGATCGGTGATTGGGGATGGCGCGCTGCGGACGGGTGAGAGGTTCATCGCCGCGCCCTCAGACATTCTTCGAGAACCGGCTGGAGCGTTGCGATCGCTTCACGAATATCCGCCACCACGCGCTCATCCGGCTTTCCCGTCCACTCGTCCATGAAGAATTTCTTGAACTCGATTGCAATGGCGCAGCCATTTTCGGCGAAACGCTCGTGGATGAAGCGCGTCTGCTCGCCCTTGCCCTGAAACGCCACATTCTCGCGAACATCGAGACGGCGTCCGCCGATGGTCGCAGACGCGAAATGATGACCGACCGCGCTGACGACATCGCCCCATCGGCTGCGATCCATGGAAAAGGTGCCGATATTGATATCGGGCGCCTCCGCCTGCGCCGTCGCCGGTGCGTCGGCGCCCTGCCGGCGATGATTGTAACTGTGCACATCCAGCACCACGAAAGCACCATGCCGTCGCTCGAGCGTTGAGAGAACGGTTTCAAGCATCGCGTAATAATCGGCGTGGAAATCGAGCGATTGCCGGCTGGCCTGTTCCGGCGGCGTCTGGTTCCAAACCTCCAGCCCCCAGGATTGTTCCGGCTTCAGATAGATCGCCTGATCGGTGGCGCGATTGAGATCGACTTCAAAACGGGAATGGTGAACGACGATCCGGTTCGTCAATCCGGCGACCATCTCGCCGGTAAAGGGATCCTCCTCTCTCAGCCGCTTTTCCGGCGAAAGAGCCATCAGATCGGCTATATCCATGCGGATGAAATGACCGTCATGGATGGCCGTGCCGATAACGGGCGAATTGCCGAAATCGATCGACCAGAAGCCCCTGTTTTCGTTGTTACCCCGGTATTCGCCGTCACTCTGTGTGGCTGCCATGCTGCCTCCCTGCATCGGGGATAAAACAACACGACATGTCCGTTTGTTCCGGTAAAAAATTGCGCACTATTCATTTGTGCCTGGCAATGATGCCGCCCGAAAAAACTGCGGAACCATCCTTTAAAGCTCACGTTGTTCCAGCAGGAGGGCCGCCGTGTCAAACGGACACGATGGTGCCGAAGAACACCGGGATTTTTCCGTTTTCTCCCGGTGGCCAACGAAATGGCAGCCGAGCTTCTTACCCATCCGGCGCCCCTCCGTTCCCGTTTTCCACGCACAAGGAGCTGCGACATGGAAAAGACCGAAACACGCAAACTTGCGGAAGAATATCTGCGGCTCGGCGGCACCCGCAAGGTCATGATCGACGACAACAAGACCTTCGTGCGCCAATGGAAAGCCGAACCGGCGGAAGCCGAGCGATTTTGGCAAACCAACATCGAAAATCTCGATGAGAAGCGCCTCAAGGACGTGGAATTCTTCCTCCCCTCCATGAATTCCGACAAGGACGACTGAACCCAGAAGGAGACAGATATGACTGCCATCAACGCCGCAAAAATCCTCATTCTCGCAACGGACGGATACGAACGTTCCGAGCTGCGGGTGCCGTATGACCAGTTGAAGGCCAAGGGTGCGGACGTGAAGATCGCCTCCATCAAGGAGGGCGAAATCAAGAGCTGGGATAAGAAGAACTGGGGCGACAGCATCACCGTCGATCTCTCGGCCAAGACCGTAAAAACCGAAGATTTTGACGCGCTGGTTCTTCCCGGTGGCCAGATCAACCCGGATATTCTGCGCCATGACGAGGATGCGATGCGGGTGGTTCGCGATTTCGTCAAATCGGGCAAGGTGGTTGCCGCCATCTGCCATGCGCCGTGGCTGCTTGTCGAAGCGGACGCCCTGCGCGGCCGCGACGCCACTTCCTATTGGTCGATCAAGACCGACCTCAAGAATGCCGGCGCCAACTGGAAGGATGAAAAGGTGGTAACGGACAAGGGTATCATCACCTCCCGCAGCCCTGACGATCTCGATGCCTTCGTCGCCAAGATCGTGGAAGAGATTGAGGAAGGCCGTCAC
This sequence comes from Agrobacterium sp. CCNWLW32, assembly GCF_037083425.1. Lineage (NCBI taxonomy): Bacteria > Pseudomonadati > Pseudomonadota > Alphaproteobacteria > Hyphomicrobiales > Rhizobiaceae > Agrobacterium > Agrobacterium sp. CCNWLW32. Next base: position 215,772 of record NZ_JBAOJM010000007.1, on the reverse strand, counting down.
GAACGTCGCGCCGCTTAAGACACGAACGACATTCCCGTGCCGCCGGTTTCCGGCGGCACTTTTATTTTGGAGGAAGAATATGAAAAGCAGATTGCTGGCAAGCGGCGCGGAGCGCACCTTCATCCTCGTCATCGATCCCGAGGAAGAAGCCTTCGAGGCCATCAGGCGTTTTGCCAGGGCCGAGAACATCAACGCCGCCTCTGTCACCGCGATCGGCGCCTTCGCCACGGCAACGCTCGCCTTTTTTTGATCTGTCCACGCAGGACTACAAGGAAATACCGGTCACCGAACAGAGCGAGGTCCTGAGCCTGCTTGGCGACATTACGCTTGACGAGAACGACACGCCCAATCCGCACCTGCATGTGGTTCTGGGTTTTGCCGACGGGTCCACAAAAGGCGGCCATTTTCTGAAGGGCGTGGTTCGTCCCACTCTGGAAGTCGTCATTCGCGAAACGCCCGCAGAATTGCGGCGCAGCTATAACAGGGAATTCGGCATCGCCCTTATTGACCCTGCGAAATAAACCCAACGGAACCGGAAAAACGCCATTGCGTTATCCTCCGCACAAGGGGACGGCATGGCGGTTACGGTCAATCAAAAACATGGGGAAGATGACGAGGTCAGGCAGTTCCTGATCGGCCTTGCGCGCGGCACAGCGGGTGCATTGCTGTTTGCCCTGCCCATGCTGATGACCATGGAAATGTGGTTCCTCGGTCTTTACGTCAACTCATGGCGGCTTCTGCTGCTCTGCATCCTCAACCTGCCGCTGCTTCTTCTTCTTGCCCGCCGCATCGGTTTTGAGAATATCAATTCCTGGAGCCAGGCCCTGCGCGACGCGATAACCGCCTATGGGCTGGGCATCGCTGTCAGCGCGGGCGTGCTCCTGCTGTTCGGCGTTCTGAACGACCAGCTCACCGCCTCCAATATCGTCGCCAAGGTCGCGCTGCAATCCGTTCCCGCCAGCATCGGCGCGCTGCTCGGCCGCAGCCAGCTCGGCCAGCATTCCGACGCAGAGGACGAAGAGGAAGGCGAGTATTCCGGCGAGACAGGTTATCTGCACGAGCTTTTCATGATGGTGGTGGGCGCGCTCTTCCTCAACCTCAATGTCGCCCCGACGGAGGAAATGATCCTGATCGCCTACAAGGTGACGCCCTATCACGTTCTGACCCTTTGTCTGCTGTCGATCGCCATCATGCATGGCTTTGTCTATGCGCTTCACTTCAAGGGCTCGCATCAGCTGCATGAAGGACAGCAATGGTGGCAATCCTTCATCCGCTTCACCCTGCCCGGCTACGTCATCGCCATCGCCATCAGCATCTATACGCTCTGGACCTTCGAGCGCCTCGACCACACCTCGCTGTCGCAGATCATGAATGCCGCCGTCATTCTCGGTGTTCCAGCCTCGATCGGCGCGGCGTCGGCCCGGCTGATCCTGTGAGGACAAGATGACGATATCGAAAAACGGAAAACAGACGGAAAGCGCCGATCCGCATTGGATCGAATGGGTGACGGGAACCATCTGCACCTTGCTCGTCGCCGCGATGCTCGGCTGGATCGCCTATGACATCTATCGCTATGTACCCGAGGATGCCCGCTTCGACATCGCCGTCACCAGCGTGGAGGGGCAGCCCGGGCAATATCGGGTGAAATTCGACATCCGCAACCTCTCCATGACCACCGCAGCGCAGGTGCAGGTGCGCGGCGACCTGCAGCGGAATGACGCCGCGCCGGAAAACGCCGATGTGACCTTCGATTATGTCGCCTCGGAATCGAAGGACAGCGGCACGCTTTTTTTCCGCAGCGATCCCCGCAGCGGAACGCTCACCCTCACTGTCGCCGGTTATACCGAGCCTTGACCCATTCAGGACATCTTCATGACGACACCGGAACTGACGAAAGAACGCGATCTCAGGGATTCAAAATCGGTCTGGGCCGATAGCCCGCGCATCGGCATCCGCAGCGGGCACACACCCGCCGCCGACCATTACGACACGATCGTCGTCGGCGCCGGCATCAGCGGCGCACTCGTATCCCACGCCCTGCAAAGGCCGGGTCAATCCATGCTCATCATCGACCGGCGCGAACCGGTCATGGGCAGCAGCGTGGCAAGCACCGCGATGATACAGCACGAGATCGACACGCCGCTGACGGAACTCAGAAAGATGATCGGCAGGCCCGCGGCCGACAGGGCATGGCAGCGTTCCGCACGCGCCGTCCTGCGTCTGGAGGAAGTCGTCTCCTCGCTTGGCATCTCCTGCAGCATGAAGCGCAAGCAGGCGCTTTATCTCGCCGGAGACGACATGGGATCGCGCGCGTTGAAAGCCGAAGCGGCCGCGCGCGAAGAAGCTGGCATCGAAGCCCGCTTCCTCTCCGCTGCAGAACTGCGAGAGCAATATGGGCTGGACCGGACCGCCGCCATCCTCAGCGATATCTCGGCCTCCGCCAATCCCGCACAGCTGACGGCCGGCCTTTTGCGCCATACGGCCGGCGCAGGCGCCGAAATCGTCTCCCAGCTTGAGATCACCGATCTTAGAAACCTCGGCAACGAGGTTGTCCTCGCCACCGCCGGCGGCAAGATCCTTTCCGCACGCAATGTCGTTTTCTGCACCGGCTATGAATTCCTGAAAATGCTGGAGAGCCCGAAACACCAGATCATTTCCACCTGGGCTCTGGCGAGCAAAAAGCGGCTCGATCTACCCGGCTGGCTGGAGAACCATATCGTCTGGGAAGCGTCCGATCCCTATCTTTACCTGCGCACCGACCGCGAGGGGAGGATGATCGCCGGAGGCGAGGACGAGGAAAACCCCACCGCCTATCTGTCGGAGCGCAAGCTTTCCGCGAAGGCGAAGACGATCAGCTGCAAGATCGAAAGGCTTCTTGGCGTCGATATGGGAGAGCCGGACTATCGCTGGGCCGCGGCCTTCGGCACCACCACCACCGGCCTGCCCCTGATCGGCGCGGTGCCGGGTATGAAAAACGTCTATGCCGTGATGGGTTTCGGCGGCAATGGCATCACCTTCAGCCAGATCGCCGCCGAAATCGTGGCGGCCGCCGTTAATGGCGGCAAGGACCCGGACGCCGATCTCTTCCGTTTCGGCTGATGCCCGTCAATCCTCCTTGATGCCGGTGGCCACCTGCAAGCGCCGGAGCGTCCAAAGGACAACGATACCGGCGCCGGCGGCGACAAGGGCAAGCGGCCACATGCCGAGACCTGCCGAGAGGCCGATTGCCGCCGAAAGCCATATGCTGGCGCCCGTCGTCAGGCCTTTGACATCCCCTCTCGTATAAACGACCACACCCGCTGCGAGAAAGGCGATGCCCGCCGTCACGGCTTCCACCAGACGGATAGGATCGAGCCGCGCGGCCTCATGACCTTCCGCCATCGTCTCCATCATATGAATGGTGATGATGCAGAAGGTGACGGCAGCAAGGCCGATGAGCATGTTGGTGCGCAAACCGGCCGTGTTCTTGTGAAACTCCCGCTCCAGACCGATCAGGCCGCACAGGATGACCGCGCCAAACACGCGCACCAGCAGTACCTCGAAGGGGATGGAAATATTCATGGAAAATTCTTCTGCAAGGCTCTGGGGCACGTCATGTCTCCTCCCGACATTTATTCCCACTAAGTTCGGAAAGGCTGCGTTGGTTCCGCGCAGCAATATAAACGTTGCGCGCAACCGAGCCGGAACCATGGCAGCGGCAAAGGGTTTGTCTCCCGTGCGCATGGGCGCACATCATGCATTTTCACACATGGGAGAAGGACCAATGGCCGAGAAGAAACTCGACGACCTGTTTTACGACACGCTGAAGGACATCTACTACGCCGAAAGGCAGATCCTGAAGGCCCTGCCGAAAATGGCGCGGGCGGCAACCGACCCGAAGCTTAAACAGGCCTTTGAAAAGCACAAGGAAGAAACCCAGGGCCACGTCGAACGCCTGCAGGAAGTGTTCGAGATCATTGGCAAGCGCGCACAGGGCAAGACCTGCGAAGCCATCCAGGGCATTATCGCCGAGGGCGAGGAGATAATGGAGGACTTCAAAGGCACACCCGCGCTTGATGCCGGTCTCGTTTCATCAGCACAGGCGGTCGAACACTATGAGATCGCCCGCTATGGGACCCTGAAGGCCTGGGCGGAAAAGCTGGGCCACACGAAGGCGGTTTCGCTGCTGGATGCCACGCTCAAGGAAGAGGCAAAGACCGACGATGCGCTGACCGCGCTCGCCGAGACTTCGGTCAACGCCGCCGCCCAGAAAAAGGCCGCGTAATACCCTCAACAACAAAAACCGGAATGGTCACCCATTCCGGTTTTTTATGTGTCTTGAAGACTGCAGAGATTACGGCAGGGTATAGGCGATCACATAATCGCCCGGCTTGGTTCCGACGGAACCGTGACCACCTGCAACCATCACTACATATTGCTTGCCGCCCTCCAGCGCATAGGTCATGGGCGTTGCCTGGCCGCCGGCCGGCAGGCGCGCTTCCCATAGCTGCTTGCCGGTGGTGAGGTCATAGGCGCGCAGATAGTTGTCGACGGCAGCACCGAGGAAGGCCACGCCACCCTTGGTGATCATCGGCCCGCCAATACCAGGCACACCCACCTTGAAGGGCAGTGGCAGCGGCGTCATGTCATAGACCGTGCCGTTCTTGTGCTTGTAGGCGATATCGCCGGTACGCAGGTCGGCACCCGTGACATAACCCCATGGCGGGGCCTGGCACGGGATTTTCAGCGGACCGAGGAACGGGCCCATGAACACGCCATAGGGCGCGCCATCATTGCGGTTCAGGCCCTGTTCGCTACCCTTCTCGTCCTGACCCTTCGGCGGAATGTCGGCGCGCGGCACGAGCTGCGAGGTGAAGGCGAGATAGGTCGGCATGCCGAACATGACCTGGCGTTCGGGGTCGACCGCGACGCTGCCCCAGTTGAAGGTGCCGAAATTGCCGGGATAGATGATCGAGCCGGTCAGTGACGGCGGCGTATAGCGGCCCTTGTAGTTCAGCTGATGGAAGCGGATGCGGCAGGCGAGTTGGTCGAACATGGAGACGCCCCACATGTCCTTTTCCTGCAATGGCTCCGGCTTGAACGACAAGGCCGTCGTCGGCTGCGTCGGTGAGGTGAAGTCCTCAGGGATCGCACCGCCCGGCGCCGGCTCCTCCGTGATCGGCAGAAGCGGCTCGCCGGTGCGCCGGTCGAGAACGTAGATATCGCCCTGCTTGGTCGGGCCGACGAGAGCCGGGATGGTCTGACCGTCCTTGGTGATGTCGAGCAGCACTGGCTGGGCCGGCACGTCCATGTCCCAGAGATCGTGATGAACCGTCTGGCGCACCCAGCGATCCTTGCCGGTGTTGATATCGAGCGCGACGATGGAGGAGGAATATTTCTCCACATTCTCGCTGCGGCCCATACCGAGCTGATCGGGCACCTGATTGCCGAGCGGGATATAAACGAGACCGAGGCCTTCATCATAACTGAAGACCGACCAGCTGTTGGGCGAATTGGTGGTGTAGGTTTCACCCGCCGCAATCGGTTCGGTTTTCGCCGGATTGCCGGAATCCCAGTTCCAGACGAGCGCACCGCTATTCACATCGAAAGCGCGGATGACACCGGACTGTTCCTGCGTGGAATAGTTGTCGTTCACCGCGCCGCCGATGATGATCTTGCCCGCCGCGATGACCGGCGGCGAGGTCGAATAATAATAACCGGCGGGATTGTACTTCATGCCCTGCTCAAGATGCAGCACACCCTGATCGGCAAAAGACGTGCAGACCTGACCGGTGGCCGCGTCAAGCGCGATCAGCCGCGCATCCGAGGTCGGCAGGTAGACGCGTTGGGCGCAGGCCGTGCCTTCAGCAGCATTGGGCTCGGCATAATAGGACACGCCGCGGCAGGTCTGGTGCTGGCGGTCCGGATTAAGACCGACATTCGGGTCGTATTTCCACTTTTCCTTGCCGGTGGCGGCATCGATGGCAATCGCCCAATTATGCGGTGTGCAGATATAAAGCGTATTGCCGATCTTGAGCGGCGTCACCTGATACGTGGTTTCCCCCACATCATCAGGCAGCTTCACATCGCCAGTCTGGTAACGCCAGGCCTCCTTGAGCTGCGAGACATTCTCGACATTGACCTGGGTCAGCGGCGAATAACGCTGTCCATAGGGCGTGCGGCCATATTGATGCCAGTCACCGTCAGGCACATTGCCGCCATAGGCGGGCGTCGCCGAGGCGGTTTCCTGCGGCAGGGAACCTGCCGTGTCGTGTGGATCCTGCGCCATGGAATATCCGGCCACGACGATGGAGGCGAGCACGGATAGCGCAAGCGGCCAGGCGTTCGGCCCATAGCGAAGCCCGGTGGGGCTCGCAAAACCGAGCGGCTTCCGGACCCATGGAACCAGAAGCCACAGCCCGATGAGAATGACGATGCCACCGCGCGGGCCAAGCTGCCACCAGTCGAAGCCAACTTCCCAGATAGCCCAGGCGAGCGTGGCGACAATGAAGACGGCATAGACGTGAAGGGCTGCGCGATTGCGCTTGAACAGCAGAACGGCCGTCAACAGGAAGGCCAGTCCGGAAAGCACGTAATAAAAGCTCCCGCCCAGCATGACGAGCTGAGAGCCGAAACCGAACAGCCCAAGACCGATCAGCGTAAGAACAACTGCAGTGACGGTGACTGCCATGAATGAAACCCCCGATTCCTGTCACTTTGCGTGAAATGAAATCGGGCGCAATCTGGTTCCATGGAAATTATCATCATCGCGAAAAAACTTCACGCTAGGGTGGTCACGGGTTTTGCGGCGCCCCTGTCGAATCCTGTGGCGAGGGGTTTGTCTCTGTCGATGACGGTGGTTGCGCGCGGCCATTCGCGGGATTGTTGTCGAAGCTTCCCGATCCGGACGGCTGCTGCGGCACCGGCGCAGTCTCGGTCTGCGGGTTCTGTGGCAGGTTCTGGTCGGGTTCGAAAACGGAATATTCGACGACAGCCCAGACCACCAATGCAAGAAGCACGCTGACGATCAGAATGACAAGGACGGGACGTCCGCGCGATCCCTGCCGCGCACGCGTTGCCGTTTCGCTTTTCGGAGTATCCCGACTGTCGAGATAGCTGGCATTTTCTCTGGCCATGTCTTTCACTCCCTGTAACCCTGTTGATCTAATCCTTGGGGTCAGGGTTTTGTTCCAGATCGCCGGAGAACGACGTTAACCGCACTCGGCCGGCAAACGCGCCCTGTCACAGTCTTCCGCATCCAGCGCGCTGAAGCTTTGTCCAAGGCCGAGCCAGGAAACCGGCAGGCGTGCTTCGCCGTCGTCCGTTTCCGATGGATCGTCTGAGGAGCTGTCAAAATTCGCCGAAGGCGGGGGCGATGGCGGCCTGTGAAATGTGGCGCCGGAAAAGGAGAGGTGTTGTTTTACCGCATGGCGCCATTGGCGACACAGGTCCAGAAAAGCGAGGATTCTCAGTATCATGATTGTCAGGCAATATATTGATAAAAATAACGCGCCCTGTTTGGCACGTCTGGAAGACATGCGCATCCCCATCGCGCCGCAGCCGCAGCGAATGGTCGGATTGTGCCAACAAACCGTCATAAAGTGTCAGAACGGCGCGCGGCCAATCGTCATCAGCGGCCGAGCTGCACGATCCAGCGTGTCCATTCCGCGCTATCCGGCTTCAGAATATCCGACGTGAGGTCACGGTTTTCCGAAGCGAAATGCCGCATCTGACGCGGCGAAAGGCCGAAAGTCTTCTTGAAGACGCGGCTGAAATTTTCCGGATTGGTGAAACCATAGGACGCGGCAACCTCGGCAATCGTCATATGCGCCGATTGTGGTGCCCGCAGGAAATCCATCGCGCGTTCGAGACGTCGGTGGGTGATGCAGGCCGAAAACCCGCCAAGCGGCTCGAAGAGCCGGTAGACGGTGCGTCGCGACACACCGAATTCGCCCATGACCTTTTCCACCGACAGGGCCGGATCGAGAAGGTGACTGTCGATATAACGGCGGATGGATGCCCTGAGCGCCCGCTGCACGCCCTGCGCATTGTCGTGCCCGACATGATTGTTGATGGCGGCCGCAGCCAGTTCCAGAAGCGGCGAGACCGTGGCTGCGCCCTCGCTGGCGTTCATGACGTCGAAATGGCGATAGATGCTCGTCATCGTTTCGCGCAGCAGCGATACCAGCGGCAAACCGGCCGGCAGCACGCGTTCATGATGATTGCCGGAACCGCCAAGCCTGCCTTCCAGCAGCCGGCGCGGCACGACGAGGCTGAGATGATCATGATCCGACGTGGCAGTGGCCAGCGGCTGCGCCATATCGATGAGATAGAGGTCGCCGGGGCCTGCGGTCTCGCCCGAACCGCGCCGCGACATGCTCTTCCCGCTGGCGTAAAATTGCAGAAGAAAACCGTCCATGCCGTCGCGGGCAAGCTTGTGGCGCGATCGGTCGAAATCCTGCGCCGAGGACTGGGTGCGACCGAGCGCAACATTCCCGATGAAAGCGGCGTCCACGCTGGCGAAAAAACCGTCATCCTGCGAGCGGCGCAGGCGGGCATCAAAAAGCACGTTGATCGAATCCCGCCACAACGCCATGGCGTCGCGTTTCGGCACCTGGCGCGTATCGAAGCGCGAACGCGCCAGCGGCGCTTCAAAAGACCCTGTGTTCATCATGCCGCTTTTCCGTGAACACGGCGCTACCCCCACCGTTCCCGAAAACTATACAGGATTGAAATCGCCTAACAATACCGGAAACCAGCGCGATCGTTCGCTTCAGACGCGTGTGCGAAATTTATTTCGCCGTCCAGCCGCCATCGATCGAAATGGTGGTGCCGGTGATGGAGCGCGCCATATCGCCCGCGAGATAAAGCGCCATTTCCGCCACTTCTTCCGGTTGCACGAACCGTCTGGTCGGCTGCGGCGCAAGCATCACCTTCTTCACCACGTCCTCTTCGCTCATGCCGTGCACGCGCGCCTGATCGGCGACCTGGGCGGCGACAAGCGGGGTCCAGACATAACCGGGGCAGATGGCGTTACAGGTAATGCCGAGTTCGGCGACTTCCAGCGCCACGCTTTTCGTCAGACCCACCACCGCATGTTTGGTCGCCACATAAGGCCCCTTGAAGGGCGACGCGCGCAGGCCATGGGCGGAGGCGATGTTGACGATGCGGCCCCAGCCCCTTTCCTTCATGCCCGGCAGGGCCGCGTGGATGGTGTGAAAGGCGCTGTCGAGCGAGATGGCGACGATGCGGGAGAAATCGGCGAAATCGAACTCGTCGATCGGCGCAACCTTCTGGATGCCCGCATTGTTGACGAGGACGTCGATATGACCAAATTCGGCGATGACGGTTTCCGGCAGATGCGCGCTTTCATCATAATTGGCGAGATTGGCGGAAAAATAGACCGGCCTGTGCCGCGCCGCCTGTGCCACCATCTCCAGGGCCTGCGTCGCCTCCTCCGTCGTCTCTATGCCATGCACCGCGACCAGATATCCCGCTTCGGCGAAACGTTTGGCGATGGCGAGCCCGATGCCGCTGGTGGAACCCGTGACGAGCACGGTTTTCGGTTGATCCTCCATCGGCCTAGTCCTTCAGCTGCGGCAGGTTGCGGAAAAGTTCGAGCGCTTCAGGATTGGCAAGCGCATCGGCATTCTTCACCGGCCGGCCATGGATGGTATCGCGAACCGCGATTTCGGAAATCTTGCCCGAACGGGTGCGGGGAATGGCGCTGACGGCAATGATTTTTGCCGGGACATGCCGCGGCGTGGCGCCCGAACGGATGCGGCTGCGGATGGTTTTTTCCAGCTCTTCCGTCAGGGTCGCGCCGCCCTTCATGCGCAGGAAGAGGATGACCCTCTGGTCACCGTCGATATCCTGCCCGACGGCAATCGCCTCCTCCACTTCAGGCACGGTTTCCACTTGCCGGTAGATTTCCGCAGTCCCGATGCGGACCCCGCCGGGATTGAGGGTCGTGTCTGAACGCCCATGGATGACATATCCGCCCGAAGGGCGCATTTCGGCAAAATCGCCATGCGCCCAGATGCCGGGAAAGCGGTCGAAATAGGCGGCCTGATACCGCGAACCGTCCTCGTCGCCCCAGAACTTCACCGGCATGGACAGATGCGCATTGCGGCAGACGAGTTCACCGGCAACGCCGCGAACGGAATGGCCCTCATCATCCAGCGTGTCAATATCCATGCCGAGCATCGCACCCTGCAATTCGCCGCGATGCACGGGCTGCAGCGGATTGCCGCCGAGGAAACACGCGCAGATATCAGTACCGCCGGAAATGGAGGCGAGATGCACGTCAGCCTTCCAGTCGCGATAGATATAATCGAAGGATTGTGGGATGAGCGGCGAGCCGGTGGAAAGGATCGTTCTGAGCGACGAAAGGTCATGGCTTTCACTCGGCTTCAACCCGGCCTTCAGGCAGGCATCGATAAACTTCGCCGATGTGCCGAAAGTGGCGATCCGTTCGGCATCGATGAGATCGATCAGCCGCGCGGATGTTGGATAACCGGGATTGCCGTCATAGGTGACAAGCGTTGCACCGAGCGCCAGACCGGAGACCTGCCAGTTCCACATCATCCAGCCGCAGGTGGTGAAATAGAAGAAACGCTCGCCTTCCTGAATATCGCATTGCAGTTTCAGCTCCTTCATATGCTGAAGAAGCAGGCCGCCGCCGGAATGGGTGATGCATTTCGGCTTGCCTGTTGTACCCGAGGAATAAAGGATCGCCAGCGGCGCCTTGACGGGCAGACGATTGAAGGCAATCTCGCCCGCCGCATAAGGCGCGACGAAATCCTTGAGCGTCACACAGCCGAGATCGGCGAGGCTTTCGGGAACGGCATCGCCGATCAGCACGATCTTTTCAGGAGCCGCACTTTCCGCCACCGCACGGATGGTCGGGCCGACATCGATGCGTTTGCCGGCATAACCATATTCCGACACGGCGATGAGAATTTTCGGGTCGATCTGCGACAGGCGGTCGGAAGCGCCGGCCGGGCCGAAATCCGGCGAGCAGGATGACCAGATGGCTCCAATGGCGCTGACAGCCAGATAGCTGACGATCGCCTCGATATCATGGGTGACGATGGCGCCGACGCGGTCGCCTTCCTTCACGCCCGCATCAACGAGCGCCTGCACCATCAGGGACACTTCGTCGTAAAGCTGTCTGCGGCTGATCTCGCGGCGCGTGCCATCGTCGCGATGGGCGATGATGGCCAGCCGATCGTCGGCATCGCGCAGCAGATTTTCGGCGTAACTGAGCCTTGCGCCCGGATAGAACTCAGCGTCTCGTATAGTCTTGCCGGGTTTGAATGCCGTTTCGCTGCGGGTTCCGATAATGCCGAGCTCGTCCCAAAGCGCATCGTAAAATTCGTTCGGCGCGTCGATCGACCAACGCAGCAGGCCGGCGTAGTCATCAGCCGCCTGCTTGTGCAGCTCTGCAGTTCTGGCCGCGAATGAAAACAGAGCCGAGTGCTTCACCCTCTTTTCGGGCGGTGCCCATAAGATGTCGGATGGCGCGGCGTCCGTCATGCTTTGCCCCCGCGCAGCATTTCGACGATGGCGGAGAAATCACGCCCGCCGCTCCCGTCATCAACGAAATTCTCATAAAGCGCCGCCGCAGCTGCGCCGAGCGGGGTGGAGGCCCCGGCACCGTTCGCAGCCTCCTGCGAAAGCTTCAGATCCTTGAGCATCAAGGCCGCCGCAAATCCGGGCTGGTAATCCTTGTTGGCTGGTGATGTCGGCACCGGTCCCGGCACCGGGCAATAGGTGGTGAGCGACCAGCATTGCCCCGAAGAGGTGGAGGCGACATCGAACAGCGCCTGATGCGAAAGGCCGAGTTTTTCGCCCAGCACGAAGGCTTCGGAAACGGCGATCATGGAAATGCCGAGGATCATGTTGTTGCAGATCTTGGCAGCCTGGCCGTTGCCGCCCTTGCCGCAATGCACGATCTTCTTGCCCATCGCCTCCAGCACCGGCTTCGCCGCAGAGAAGGCCTCCGCTTCGCCGCCGCACATGAAGGTCAGGGTGCCGGCAGCAGCGCCACCCGTGCCCCCGGAGACCGGCGCGTCAACAGAGGGGCAACCGGCGGAAGCGGCCAGTTCATGCGCCTTCAGCGCGCTTTCCATATCCACCGTCGAGCAATCGATGAGCAGCGTGCCGGCAGAGATCTTTTTAACCAGATCGCCATAGGCGGAAACGACATGTTCGCCCTTCGGCAGCATGGTGATGATCACCTCAGCCGCTTCGATGGCCTCGGCGGAATCCGCGGCAACGGGAATGCCCGCCTCTTTCGCCGCCGCGCGGCAGGCGTCGGCAAGATCGTAACCCCTGACGGCATAACCCGCCTTGACGAGATTGGCGGCCATCGGCAGGCCCATATGTCCCAGCCCGAGAAAAGCGACGGTCTTCATCGGTGCGCTCCTTTCAACGATTATCCGCAAGGATCATGTCGGCGGCCTTTTCGGCAATCATGATCGTCGGCGAATTGGTATTTCCGGATGTGATGCGCGGCATGACGGAGGCGTCGGCAACGCGCAGCCCGGCAAGCCGCCGGAACTTCAGCCGTGCATCGACAACGCTTTCCATATCCGACCCCATGCGCAGCGTGCCGACGGGGTGGAAGATGGTGGTGCCGATATCGCCCGCCGCTTTGGCGAGATCATTGTCATTTTCAAAGGAGGGGCCGGGCCGGTATTCCTCCGGCTTGAAGCGTGCGAAGGCCGGCTGGGCGACGATGCGGCGCGTCAGCCGCATGGCGTCGATCGCCACCTGCCGGTCGCCTTCGGTGGAAAGATAGTTCGGGCGGATTTCCGGCTGCATGGCGAAATCCGGTCCTTTCACATGCACTGAGCCGCGGCTTTCCGGCCGCAGATTGCAGACACTTGCGGTAATGGCGGGAAAAGTGTGAACCGGATCACCAAACTTGTCGAGCGAAACCGGCTGGACATGATATTCCAGATCGGCGGTTTCCTTTTCCGGCGAGGAGCGGGTGAAGACGCCGAGCTGGCTCGGCGCCATCGACATCGGCCCGGAGCGGGTGAGCGCATATTCGAGACCGATCCTCGCCTTGCCGAACAGGGTGGAGGCCCTTTCATTCAACGTCAGGACGCCGGAGACCTTGTAGACCATGCGCAGCTGCAGATGGTCCTGCAGGTTCTCGCCCACACCCTGGACCTCCGCCACCGTATCGATACCGGCAGCCTGCAACACATCGCCACGACCGACACCGGAAAGCTCCAGAATATGCGGCGAGCCGATCGCACCGGCGGACAGCACCGTCTCGCGCCGGGCGCGCATCTTTTTCAAGACGCCGTCATGGTGGAACTCCACGCCCGTCACCCGGCCTTCTTCGATGATGAGACGCTTGACATGCGCCTTGGTCAGAACCGTCAGGTTCTTGCGGCCAAGCGCCGGCTTCAGGAAGGCTTTTGCCGTGTTCCAGCGCCAGCCGGCCCGCTGGTTCACATCGAAATAACCGGCGCCTTCATTGTCGCCCCGGTTGAAATCATCGGTCGCGGGAATGCCGGCTTCTCCTGCCGCCCTCTGGAAGGCGTCAAGCACATCCCAGCGCACGCGCGCCTTCTCCACGCGCCATTCACCGCCGGCAGAGTGCAAGTCGCTTTTGCCGCGATAAAAATCTTCCGATTTCAGGAAATAGGGCAGGATGTCGTTCCACCCCCAGCCCTCGCAACCAAGCTGCCGCCAGAGATCATAGTCCCGCGCCTGCCCGCGCATATAGATCATGCCGTTGATGGAGGAGCAGCCGCCCAGCACCTTGCCGCGCGGATAGATCAGCGAACGGCCGTTAAGCCCCGGCTCTTCCGCCGTCTTGAAACACCAGTCGGTGCGCGGATTGTTGATGCAATAGAGATAACCGACCGGAATATGGATCCAGTGGTAGTTGTCGTTGCCGCCAGCCTCCAGCAGCAGCACGCGGTTGTTCGGATCTTTCGAAAGGCGGTTGGCGAGGACACATCCGGCACTCCCCGCTCCGATGACGATATAGTCATATTCGCCCATGCTTTTCTCCATGCGCCGCCCTTGCCGCACCGTCCCGGACGCGGGGGAAGCCTTTCAAGTGTTTTCAAAAATCTCTAGCCGCGGTGCTGGAAGCCGAGTTTTCTCCCGAGCCACGACGCATAAAATTCGCCGATCAGACCACGCCGGAACACCAGAACGCAGGCCATGAAGACAAGCCCGGTGATGATGGTGACCGGGAAATCCGATGTCGCGAGATAGTTCTGCAGGGTGACAACGAGACCCGCGCCGAAGATAGGGCCGATCATGGTGCCGATGCCGCCGAGCAGCGTCATCAGGATCACCTCGCCCGACATCTGCCAGGTGACGTCGGTCAGCGTCGCGAACTGGAAGACCAGCGCCTTCAGACCGCCCGCAAGACCGGCCAGCGCCGCCGACATGACGAAAGCACCCAGCTTGTAACGCTGCACGCTGTAACCCAGCGAAATGGCGCGCTGCTCGTTTTCACGGATCGACTTCAGGATCATGCCGAAGGGCGAGTTGACGAAACGCCAGATGACCAGAAGTGCCAGGACAAAGGCGGCCAGCACCGTGTAATAAATATTGAGCGGCGCATTGAGATCGAGAAGGCCGAAAAGATGGCCGCGCGGCACGCCCTGCAAGCCGTCCTCGCCATGGGTAAACGGCGCCTGAAGGCAGAAGAAATAAAACATCTGCGATAGCGCGAGCGTAATCATGGCGAAATAGATGCCCTGACGGCGAATGGCGAAAAAGCCGATGACGAGGCCGAGAAGGGCCGCGCCCGCCATGCCGATGACAAGGCCGATCTCCGGCGTAACGCCCCATTCCTTCACCGAATAGGCGGTGAAATAGGCGGCGCCGCCGAAAAACGCCGCATGGCCGAAGGACAACAGCCCCGTATAACCGATCAGCAGGTTGAAGGCGCAGGCGAACAGCGCAAAGCACAGAAGCTTCATCAGAAAGATCGGGTAAACGAACATCGGCGCGGCGATCAACACGGCAAGACCCGCCAGTATGAGAACGGTCTTGATGGTTCCGGCGGTCGCGGAAACTTCCGTCTGCGGCAGCGTGCCGGCAGTGGGGCTATGGGTGGCTTTGGACATATCAGGCGTCCTTTCCGAAAAGTCCGGCGGGGCGGATGAGCAGCACAAAGGCCATGATGACGAAGATGACGATATTGGAGGCTTCCGGGTAGAACACCTTGGTGAGGCCCTCTGCGACGCCCAGCATGTAACCGGTGACGATGGCGCCCATGATCGACCCCATGCCGCCGACCACGACAACCGCGAAGACGACGATGATGAGGTTGGTGCCCATCAGCGGCGAGACCTGATAGATGGGCGCGGCGAGAACCCCGGTGAACCCGGCAAGGCCCGCACCCAGCGCGTAGGTCAGCGTCAGGAGAACGGGCACATTGATGCCGAAAGCCTGCACCAATGTCGGGTTTTCGGTGGCAGCGCGCAGATAGGAGCCAAGACGCGTCTTTTCGATCAAAGCCCAGGTGGCAATGCAGACGATGAGTGAAATCACGACGACGAAAGCGCGGTAATTCGGCAGGAACATGAAGCCGAGATTGGTGCCGCCGGCAAGCTCGCGGGGAACCGAATAGGGCTGGCCCGCCGCGCCATAAAGCCAGCGGAACGTGCCTTCCACCACCAGCGCCAGGCCGAAGGTGAAAAGCAGCCCGTAAAGCGGATCGAGATCATAAAGCCGCGACAGCAGGAAGCGTTCGATGATCGCGCCGAAAAGTGCGACGACAAGCGGCGTGACGATGAGCGCCACCCAGAAAGTGATGCCGAAATACTGAAGGCCGAGAAAGGCCACGAAAGCGCCGAGCATATATTGCGCGCCATGGGCAAAATTGATGACGCGCAGCAGGCCGAAAATGACGGCAAGGCCGAGCGACAGCAGCGCATAAAAGGACCCATTGATGAGGCCCACCAGCAATTGCCCGAGCAGTGCCTGAATTGGAACGCCGAAGATCATTGTCATGGTTAAACCCCCAGCACCTTGTTGAGCTCGCCCATGCGGCCGGAAAGCTCGCCGACCGGAAAATTGCTGACCATCTGGCCGTGATCCATCAGGTAGAAACGGTCAGCGATGCGGCTCGCAAAACGGAAATTCTGTTCGACCAGAACCACGGTCATGCCGCGGCTCTTCAGTTTCTGCAGCACCTCGCCGATGCGCTGCACGATGACGGGGGCAAGTCCCTCGGTCGGTTCGTCAAGCAGCAGCACCTTTACACCGGTGCGCAGGATGCGCGCCATGGCCAGCATCTGCTGCTCGCCGCCGGAAAGCTTGGTGCCGGGGCTGGTGCGGCGTTCGTAAAGATTGGGAAACAGCTCGTAGATTTCATCGAGCGTCATGCCACCGGATGCGACGACGGGCGGTAGCTTCAGATTTTCCTCGACGCTCAGCGTCGCGAAGATGCCGCGCTCTTCCGGCACAAAACCAAGACCGTATTTCGCCGTGCGATGCAGCGGCACCGGCATCAGATCCTTGCCGCCGAGCTTGATGACGCCCTTGCGGTTGCGGATGATGCCCATGATGGTGCGCAGCGTCGTGGTCTTGCCCACGCCGTTGCGTCCGAGAATGGTGATGGTTTCGCCTTCGCCGACGGTCAGGTCGACGCCGTGCAGGGCCTGGCTTTCGCCGTACCAGGATTTCAGGTTGGAGACTTCGAGCATTGCCGCCATATCAAGCCTCCTCCGTGCCCATGTAAGCCGTGCGCACGCGCGGATCAGCGGAAACGGCGGCATAATCGCCTTCCGCCAGAATTTCCCCCCGCTGCAGCACCGTGACGTGGTGGCAGATATCGGCCACGACCTTCAGATTGTGTTCGACCATCAGCACCGCACGGGTTTTGGCCACCTCGCGGATGAGCTCGGCGACATGCGAGACATCTTCCCCGCCCATACCGGCCATCGGCTCATCAAGCAGCAGCACCTTCGGGTCGAGCGCCAGCGTGGTGGCGATTTCGAGAACGCGCTTGCGACCATAGGAAAGATCGGCCGCAAGCGCATGTTTTTCCCGCGTCAGGCCAACCGTTGCGATCAGCTCCTCGGCGCGCGCATTGAGCCTGTCGAGCGACGACAGGGGTAACCAGAATTGCGTTGAAAGGTTGTTGGGCCTTTGCAACGCCACCCGCACATTCTCCAGAACCGTTAGATGCGGAAACACCGCCGATATCTGGAAGGACCTGACGAGGCCGAGACGCGCCACCTTGTCCGGCGGCGTCCTTGTTATGTCCGTTTCCATGAAGGTGATCGCCCCGCCCGTCGGCTGGAGAAACTTGGTCAACAAATTGAAGACCGTAGTCTTGCCGGCGCCGTTCGGGCCGATCAGCGCATGCACGCGGGCGTGATGCACGTCGAGATCGACGTTTTTCACGGCTGCGAATGCACCGAAGGTCTTGGTGAGACCACGCGCCGAAAGAACGACGCGAGGTTCGGCCTGCCCGGCGGGGGCGGGAGCGATCGTCATGAAACTTTCCCCTTTATTGCGTCAGTCTTTTATTGCGTTACCAGCGGGCAACCGCTTTTTGCGGGGTCCATGAAGGCTTCCTTGCCGGGAATGGTGGCGAGCACCTTGTAATAATCCCACGGCTGCTTGCTCTCGTCCGGCTTCTTCACTTCCATGAGATACATGTCGTGGATCATGCGGCCATTGGCGGCCACATGGCCATCCTTCGAGAAGACGTCGTTGACGGGCATTTCCTTCATGGCCTTGGCGACGGCATCAGCATCGTCGGTGCCGGCCTTTTCGATGGCTTTCAGGTAATGCAGCACGGCGGAATAGGTGCCGGCATGCACCATGTTCGGCATGGCGCCGGTGCGTTCCTTGAAGCGTTCGCCGAATTTGCGCGATTCATCGTCGCGGTCCCAATAAAAGCCTTCCGTCAGCGTCAGGCCCTGGGCTGCTTCAAGACCGAGGCCGTGGACTTCGGCGAGCGTGAAGAGAAGAGCCGCAAGCCGCTGGCCGCCGGCGACGATGCCGAATTCGGCCGCCTGCTTGATGGCGTTGGAGGTATCGAGACCGGCATTGGCAAGACCGATGACCTTCGCGCCCGAGGACTGCGCCTGCAGCAGGAAGGAGGAATAATCCGTCGTGGCAAGCGGATGGCGCACGGAGCCCAGCACCTTGCCGCCATTGGCCTTGACGAAATTCGCGGTATTTTCTTCCAGCGAATAACCGAAGGCATAATCTGCGGTCAGGAAGAACCAGCTGTCGCCGCCCTGCTTCACCAGCGCGCCGCCGGTGCCGACCGCCAGCGAATAGGTGTCATAGGCCCAATGGAAACCATAGGGGCTGCACTGCTTGCCGGTCAGTTCGGTGGTTGCCGCCCCGGTGTTGACGGTGATCTTCTTCTTGTCCTTGGAGAGCGCCTGCACGGCAAGGCCGACCGACGACGAGGTCAGCTCCATGATCGAATCGACCTGTTCGGTATCGTACCATTGGCGGGCGATATTGGAGGCCACATCCGCCTTGTTCTGGTGGTCGGCGGTCACCACCTCAACCGGCGCGTTCAGCACCTTGCCGCCGAAATCCTCAACCGCCATCTTCGCGGCTTCATAAGAGTACTTGCCGCCGAAATTGGCGTAGACACCCGACTGGTCGTTCAGGATACCGATCTTGACCTTGCCGTCTGAAATCTCGGCGGCATAAGCGGCGGTGCCCGCGGCCAGTGCCATGGCCGTGGATAAAAGGATACTCTTGCGCATGACTTCTCCTCCCAGAGATGATTGCGAGCCTCAGATGGGTCTGTGCAATGGTGAACGAAACCGCGTCGGGGGTTTCCATGCCATTGCACCTGATTGGTCACACCGCCCTCCTCAAAGCGATGCATCCTGAGCCTAGACTTCTCGAATTCGGTCGTTGACACAAGAGCTGGGCATCATCAAATTGCGAACAGGAACTGTTCATTTTTGAACAGAACTCTTGATGGAAGACAAATATGGCCACCCCTTTCACCTGGGACGACCTGCAATATTTTCTGGCCGTGGCCCGCACCGGACAGCTCTCCTCGGCGGCGAGAAGCCTGCGCACCAGCCACGCCACCGTCTCCCGCCACATCGACCGGCTGGAATTCTCGCTTAAAACCAAGCTGTTCGAGAGAAACCCGCGTGGTTACGAGCTAACCACGGTCGGGCGGCGGCTGGTCGATACCGTCGAGCGCATCGAGGCGGAAGCGGAAAGATTGCAATCGGATATTTCCGAAAGCGGCAGCCTGCTGCGCGGCGTGGTGCGGCTCAGTGCGCCCGAGGGTTTTTCCAATTTTTTCTTCGTGGAAAGGCTGAAAGACTTCGCCATCACCCATCCTCACATCATGGTGGAGATGGTGACGATCCAGCAGATCATGGCGCTGTCGAGGAAGGAGGCGGATGTGGCGGTCACGCTCGACCCGCCGAAAGCCGGTCCCTACATCAACGAACAGATCATCGATTACACGCTGCATATCTATGCCTCGCGCTCTTATCTCGCCAGCCACCCGAAAATCACCCGGCGCGAGGATTTGCCCGATCATTTCTTTATCGGCTACGTGCAGGACCTGATCTTCTCACCGGGCCTCGATTATATGCGCGACGTGATGCCCGGCCTGCGTCCGGGCTTTCAGTCCTCAAGCATTTTCGCGCAGCTGACGGCAACGCTGAGCGGCAGGGGCCTGTGCATCCTGCCGAATTTCATCGCGGCACGTTTTCCAGACCTGCAGATGGTGCTTGCCGGTGAGGTGGAACTGCGGCGCGGCTACTGGCTGACCAGCCACCACGATCTCGCCAATGTGCCGCGGGTACGCTCTCTGATGGATTTCATCCTCACGACCGCACGCGCGCATGAAAATCTCTTCATCCTGGACCGCAGAACAATCGCCTGACGCGGTCATCGTTCACATTTCGGCGACACCGTGTTTACGGGTGGCCGATTGGAGGATGCGCACGGTTGCCTATATGACTGACAACAACGAAGCCGGTTTGTGACGACCGGCATCCTCCGACATCTGGAAGGTCATCATGAAAAAGATCGGATTCCTCTCCTTCGGCCACTGGACGCCCTCGCCCCAGTCGCAGACCCGCTCGGCTGCGGACACGCTGCTGCAATCGATCGACCTCGCCGTCGCGGCGGAAGAACTGGGAGCCGACGGCGCCTATTTCCGCGTGCATCATTTCGCCCGCCAGCTTGCCTCGCCCTTCCCGCTTCTGGCCGCCGTCGGCGCCCGCACGAAAAAGATCGAAATCGGCACCGGCGTCATCGACATGCGTTATGAAAACCCGTTCTACATGGCCGAGGATGCCGGTTCGGCCGACCTCATCGCCGGCGGACGCCTGCAGCTCGGCATCAGCCGCGGCTCGCCGGAACAGGTGATCGATGGCTGGCGTTATTTCGGTTACCGTCCGGCCGAAGGCCAGAGCGAAGAAGACATGGCGCGTCAGCACACCGAAGTCTTCCTCGAACTTCTGAAGGGCGAAGGTTTCGCTGAGCCGAACCCGCGTCCGATGTTCCCGAACCCGCCCGGCTTGCTGCGGCTGGAACCGCATTCCGAAGGGCTGCGCGAGCGCATCTGGTGGGGTTCGAGTTCCAATGCAACGGCGGTGTGGGCGGCAAAGCTTGGCATGAACCTGCAAAGCTCCACCTTGAAGACGGACGAAACGGGCGAGCCTTTCCATGTCCAGCAGGCGCAGCAGATCCGCACCTTCCGGGAAGCCTGGAAGGAAGCCGGACATGCCCGCGAGCCGCGTGTATCGGTCAGCCGCAGCATCTTCGCCCTCGTCAACGATCGCGACCGGTCGTATTTCGGTTACGGCAACGAAGGTGATGACAAGATCGGCTACATCGACGACAAGACACGTGCGATCTTCGGGCGCAGCTATGCCGCCGAGCCGGAGCAGCTGATTGAACAGCTGAAGGCCGACGAAGCCATCGCCGAGGCCGACACGCTGCTCCTGACCGTGCCGAACCAGCTGGGCGTCGATTACAACGCCCATGTGATCGAGACGATCCTCAAGCAGGTAGCGCCGGCACTCGGCTGGCGCTAAATTTGGAAAAATTGCATCATCCACACTCCGTCACCCCGGACTTGATCCGGGGTCCAGCGCGATCAAGTCTTTGATCGCGAAAGACTCTTTTCACGGCGCAGACGCGCCGTGGCTGGATGCCGGATCTAGTCCGGCATGACGGAGGACGGGCTTTCCCTCCCTTAAAATCCGGGCTGTATACCGCTGCTCATTTTACCGATTTGCCATAGCGGGCAAAGCTTTCAGCCAGAGGCGTGGTGCTGGCGCCGGGGTGTTCCGGGCGCTTGTAAACACCGTCACGGACATGGATCGGTTCTTCGAAATGATCTTTGATCCACGGAATATATTCGAGAATGGTCGATGCCGGGTGCCAGTAGCTCAGATGCACATGCACCTGGCTCATTTCGCCGGCATGCGGCACCACCGGCAGGCGATGGGCGAGCGCGAGATCGGCAACCTGGATATATTCGGTTATGCCGCCGAGCCGGGTCACATCCGGCTGGACATAGGCCACCGCGCCGGCATCGATGAATGAGCGGAACGCATCCACCGTGTAGAGCTGCTCCCCGAGCGCAATCGGAATGGACGTATTGCGCGCCAGCCGCGCGTGGCTCGTCACATCGTCATACCACAACGGCTCCTCGAACCAGTAGATATCCAGATCCTTCGCCGCCGCGCAGAAACGCTGGCAGGTCGGCAAATCCCATTTGCCGTTGCCGTCAATGGCGATGCGAATGGACGAACCGACACGCTTGCGGACGGCGGCAAGGCGGGCGATATCGATAGTCGGATCATCATGCCCTACCTTGATCTTCAGGCGGGTGAAGCCGTCTTCCTCCACCGCCCTCATGCTGCCCGCCAGCAAATCCTCCAGCGTGAAGGAAAGCCAGCCTATATCGGTATTGTAAGCTTCCACCGCCGCTGTGCGCGCGCCGCCGAGATATTGCCAGAGCGGCACGCCCGCCTTTTTCGCCTTCAGGTCCCAGAGCGCCACGTCGATCGCGGCCAGCGCCAGATGCGTGATGCCGGCGCGGCCAACCCATTGCAGCGAGGGATAACGGGCAAGTTTCGTCCACAGCCTTGAATGCTCCGACGCATCCTCTCCCACCAGCAAGGACGCATAACAATCGCTGATGCAGGATGTGATCAGCCTGTCCGACGGCAGATGCGCATGGGTGCCGGTGAAACCATAGCCCTCAAGGCCGTCACTGGTGGTGATCTTCGCGCCGACGACGCCCCAATGGGTGATGCTGTGGGTGGAATCGGAAATGGACTCCGAGGTCAGCGGCAGGTGCAGGATGAAAGGTTCGACGGCGGTAATTTTCATGATCGGTCAGTCCTCGATGCTGATTGCTTCCGGGGAGGAACAGACGCCACCGCCCCGCGATCAGAGATCGCGCGGATGGCTTTCGGGAATTTGCAGGCCACCCTCCTCCAGCAGCCCGCTTCCGCTGGCAGATAGAGCTAAAGGAAAATCGGCTTTTGTAAAATAAAAAATTTTTTATTTTTAATATTCAGCCATTGCCTGTCCCGCGAAGCTGGGCAATGATGCAGCCATGAACACGCTGGTCAAAATCACGCTCGCCGAACAGGCGCATCAGGAACTGCGCGCACGCATCGTCAGCGGCAGATTGCGCGGCGGCGAACGCCTGTTGCCCAATGAGCTTGCCGCCGATCTCGGCATCAGCCCCACACCGGTGAAAGAAGCCTGCCTGAAACTCGAAGCTGACGGGTTGGTGGTCAATTCCTCCCGGCGCGGCATGGTGGTGCGCGATTTCACGGTGGAGGATGTGGAAGAACTTTACGCCGCCAGAATGCTGCTCGAAAAAGGCGCGGTGGAAGTGGCTTTCGACGCCGGCCAACTGGATGGAGCGCTGCACGCGGAACTTCTGGAAAGCCTGACGAAACATCGTGAATTCGCCAAGGGCTCGACGCTGGACGAATTGTCGAAAGCGCTTTTTTACGATCGCAGCTTCCATACGACTCTTGTTTCGGCGGCGCGCATTCCCGTCATTTCCGGCTCGCATGGGCGCATTCTCGACCAGACCCACACGGTTTTCGTCTCGATCCTCGGCGATTACGCCCGCTCGGTCGAGGAACACCAGAATATCGCCGACGCCATTGCCGCCGGCAGCAAGGTCCAGATCATCGATGCCCTGTGGCGGCATCTCGAGCGCAGCCGGCAGAATACGCTGCGCCAGGTCCGGCTGCTCAAAGAGGCCGGTGTCTGATCCATTCAAAAGACAAGGGGAGGAACTGACATGCGCGAAAACCCGAGCGTCGCAATTCCATCGGCGCGAGCCGCGACCATCTCGCTCCGTACGGGGATTTCGCGTCGATGACAGACCGGCTTTCCGCTGCAACCCTGCCCCGCCTGCCGCAAACAGTAGCAACACCCGCCTATGAGCGTGAGAAGATCACGCCCGGCATCGTGCATCTCGGCGTCGGCGCCTTTCACCGGGCGCATCAGGCGGTTTTCATCGATGATTGCCTTAACCGCGGTGAGACGCAATGGGGCATCGTCGCCGCGTCGCTGCGCAGTCCGGACACACGCGACGCCATCGAACCGCAGGACAATCTCTACACCTTTTGCCTGCGTGATGGCCAAAGCGAGCGCCTGCGCATCATCGGCTCCATTCTGGAAACCATCGTTGCCCCGGAAGACCCCGAACGGCTGGTGGAGCGGATGGCCGATCCGCGCGTTCTCATCGTCACCCTGACCGTGACAGAGAAGGGCTACCTGACCAATCTCGCCTCCCGCAGCCTGCTGCGCGAACACCCTGATATCGTCCATGATCTCGAAAACCCGGACAGGCCGCGTTCCATCTTCGGCTTCATCCTTGCGGCCACGCGGCGCAGGCGCAAAGAGGGTTCTCGGCCCCTGGCGCTGCTGTCCTGCGACAACCTGCCCGCCAACGGCCATGTGTTGCAAAAGCTGCTGCTGGAATTCGCCAACCTTGCGGATAAGGAACTGGCCTCCTTCATCGAAGCCAATATTGCCTGCCCCTGCTCAATGGTGGATCGGATCGTTCCCGCCACCACGGATGCGGACCGGGATGCGATTTCGGTCGCACTCGGCTTGCGTGATGCGTGGCCGGTCGTTGCCGAACCCTATTTCCGTTTCGTCATAGAAGACCACTTTCCTCATGGAAGGCCGGCGCTCGAGAAATCAGGCGTGGAATTTGTCGGCAATGTCGAACCGTACGAACATATGAAGCTCCGAATGCTGAACGGTTCTCATAGCGCCATTGCCGCCATTGGCCAGATTGCCGGCCTTGCGACGGTGGCCGATGCCTGGGGTGAAAAGACCGTGCGCGATTTCATCGACGCCTATTGGCGCGAGGTCGGCCGGACGCTGGACCCTGTCGTCGATGGTGCGGAATTCGCAGCCGGCCTGCGGGAACGTTTCGCCAATCCCTCTCTGCAGCACAAGACCATGCAGATCGCCTCCGACGCTTCGCAGAAGGTGCCGCTGCGTATTCTTGCGCCCTTACGCGAATTGCTGGAGGAAAACGCCGGAAGCGGCGCTGTCATTTTTGCCGTGGCCCTCTGGATCAGGTCATGCGCGGACAGGAACGAAAAGGGAGAGCCGATCACGATTCTCGATCCGGCCTTCAGGGAGTGGGATGCGCCGGATCAGCTGGCAATGGCACCGGACGATGTTATCGACCGCTTTCTCGCGTTCAAACGCACGTTCGGCGATGATCTGCCCGGCAATGAAACCTTCGTCTCGAACCTGAAAGCCGCCTATCGCAACGTCAGGGAACTTGGCGCACTCGCCGCCATCGGCATATTTTTGAAGTCCTGAAAGACGAACAGGCCGGAAATCCGGCCTGTTCTCAACTTTGGCGTCTCGCGTTTAAGCCGTCGCGGCCTGCCGTGCCGCCTTGCGGCGCTCCACGCGGGCGCGGATGGCGTCGGCATCCGTGATCGGTGTCGCGGCAAAAAGCTGGCGCGTATAGGGGTGCTTCGGGTTGGCGAAAAGTTCCTCGCGCGTGCCCTGCTCCACTGCCTCGCCCTTGGAAATGACCAGCACGTCATCGGCGATGTAGCGCACCACAGAAAGATCGTGGCTGACAAAAACATAGGTCAGTTCGAATTCTTCCTGCAGATCTCGGAGCAGGTTCAGCACCTGCGCCTGCACCGAAAGATCGAGCGCGGAGACCGGTTCATCCAGCACCAGCAGCGCCGGGTTCAGCATCAGTGCGCGCGCGATGGCGATACGCTGGCGCTGGCCGCCCGAGAACATGTGCGGATAGCGGTTGAAATGCTCAGGACCGAGGCCAACCTTCACCAGCATGGCTTCGGCGCGCTCGCGGCGCTCGGAAGCCGGCATTTTCGTGTTGATGAGCAGCGGCTCCATCAGCACATCACCCACTTTCTGGCGCGGGTTGAGGCTGCCATAGGGGTTCTGGAACACCATCTGCACCTTGGAGCGCATGACCGTATCGGGGCGGCGCTTGGCGATATCGACCGGCTTGCCTTCGATCTTGAGTTCACCGCCGGATGCCGGGTCGATCAGCGCGATGATGCGGGCAAGCGTCGACTTGCCCGAACCGGACTCACCGACGATGGCGAGCGTCTTGCCGCGCTCGACGGCAAAATCGATGCCTTTGAGGGCCTGAACCGTCTTGGCGCCGCCAAAGATGCCGCCGGGAACGTGATAATGGCGGGTAATGCCCTTGCCTTCGACAACGATACTCATTGAACG
The DNA here is from genome assembly GCF_037083425.1 of Agrobacterium sp. CCNWLW32. Lineage (NCBI taxonomy): Bacteria > Pseudomonadati > Pseudomonadota > Alphaproteobacteria > Hyphomicrobiales > Rhizobiaceae > Agrobacterium > Agrobacterium sp. CCNWLW32. Next base: position 190,065 of record NZ_JBAOJM010000007.1, on the reverse strand, counting down.
CCCTCCTTGCCGAAGAAATCGGAAACCGTGGGCAGACGGTCGCCGGTGGCATTTTCCGGCAGGGCCGAAAGCAGTGCCTTGGTATAGGGATGCTGCGGGGCCTCGAACAGGCTTAAGACATCCGCCTCCTCCATCTTGCGGCCCTTATATTGCACGACGACGCGATCCGCGGTTTCCGCCACGACGCCCATGTCGTGGGTGATGAGGATCAGCGCCATGCCATATTCCGTCTGCAGATTCATCAGGAGATCGAGGATCTGCTTCTGGATCGTCACGTCGAGCGCGGTGGTCGGCTCGTCGGCGATCAGCAGGCGCGGCTTGGAGGCGATCGCAATCGCTATCATCACGCGCTGGCACTGGCCACCCGACATCTGGTGCGGATAAGCCTTGAGCTTGGTTTCCGGCTCGGGAATACCCACGGCACGAAACAGTTCCAGAGCCCGGGCACGCGCGGCAGCGCCGCTCATGCCGAGATTGAGGCGCAGAACCTCCTCGATCTGGAAACCGACCGTAAATGACGGGTTGAGCGAGGCGACCGGCTCCTGGAAGATCATGGTGATCTCGCGGCCGATCAGCTTGCGGCGCTCCTGCGGCGACATGGCGAGCAGGTTGATGCCGTCAAAGGTCATCTCATCGGCGGTGATCGTCGCCGTATCGGGCAGAAGCCCCATGACGGCGAGCATCGAAACCGACTTGCCGGAACCGGATTCGCCGACGATCGCCAGCACTTCGTGCTTGTCGACGGAGACATCGATCCCGTCGACGGCCGTGAAGGCGCCGGTGGCGGTGGCGAATTTGACGGTGAGGTTCTTGATTTTCAGCAGGCTCATTGCTCAGCTCCGCTTCAGTTTGGGATCGAGCGCATCGCGCAGGCCGTCACCCATGAGGTTGATGGCGAGCACCGAGATCAGGATCGTCAGGCCCGGAAGGGTGACAACCCACCAGGCGCGCAGGATGAATTCACGCGCTTCCGCCAGCATCGTGCCCCATTCGGAAGCGGGCGGCTGTGCACCCATGCCGAGGAAGCCGAGGGCTGCGGCATCGAGAACCGCAGACGAGAAGGAGAGCGTTGCCTGAACGATCAGCGGCGCAAGGCAGTTCGGCAGGATGGTCTTGAACATCAGCCGTAAATTGCCGGCGCCGGCCACGCGGGCGGCGGTGACATATTCGCGCCGGAGTTCGCTCATGACGGCAGCACGCGTCAGGCGGGCGAAATGCGGCTGGTAGACGATGGCAATGGCAATCATCGCATTGGTGAGCCCCGGCCCGAGGACCGCGACCAGGACCAGCGCCAGAAGCAGTGACGGAAACGCCAGAATGACGTCCATGACGCGCATGATGACGGTATCGACCCAGCCACCGAAAAAGCCGGCGACGAGACCGATAACGATGCCGCCGACAAGGGCGATGGAGACGACAACGACGCCGATGAACAGCGAATATTGTGCGCCATAGATCAGGCGGGACAGCATGTCGCGCCCGACCGCATCGGTGCCGAAGAAGAAGCCGGCACGACCGCCTTCCTGCCAGACCGGCGGGACGAGCAGCGCATCGCGATATTGCTGGGTCGGATCATGCGGCGCGATCAGGGGCGCAAAGACCGCGATGAGGACGAGGAGAATGAAGACGGCAAGGCCGATGACGGCGCCGCGGTTCTGACGGAAGTAGAACCAGAAATCGGCGATCATCCGGCGGCGGATGGCGGCGTCCGAAAGGCGGACGCCGGGGGTGGTGATCACATCGGTCATTTGTGACGGATCCTCGGATTGATGAGGCCATAGGTCAGATCGACAAGCAGGTTGACGACCATTACCAGACCCGCGATCAGAAGCAGGCCGCTCTGCACGACCGGATAGTCGCGGCGCGAGATGGAATCGATCATCCACTTGCCGATGCCCGGCCAGGAAAAGATGGTTTCGGTCAGGATGGCGCCAGCCATCAGCACGCCGATCTGGAGGCCGATGGTGGTGATGACCGGGATCATGGCGTTGCGAAGCGCATGGACGCCGACAACGCGGGCGGGCGACATGCCCTTGGCGCGTGCGGTCCGCACATAGTCCTCGCCCATGACTTCCAGCATGGCCGAGCGCGTCTGGCGGGCAATCACCGCCAGCGGAATGGTGGCAAGCACGACCGACGGCAGGATGAGATGCGAAAAGGCCGACAGGAAGGCGCCCTTCTGCCCCGAAATCAGGCTGTCGATCAGCATGAAACCGGTAACGGAGGGGAAGAAATACATCAGCGAAATGCGGCCCGACACCGGCGTCCATTGCAGGATGCCGGAGAACATGATGATCAGCAGCAGGCCCCACCAGAAGATCGGCATGGAGAAGCCGACGAGCGCGGTGGTCATGGAAATCTGGTCGAACCAGGAACCACGACGGATGGCGGCAATGACGCCGACCGGCACGCCGATCAATGTTGCGATGATGATTGCGACGAGACCAAGCTCGACCGTCGCGGGGAAGAGCGACAGGAACTCGGTGAGAACCGGCTTCTTGGTGACCAGCGAATTGCCGAGATCGCCCTGAAGCAGCCGTCCGAGGAAATGAAGATATTGCTGCCAGACGGGCTGGCTGAAGCCGAGCTGTTCGGCAAGCTGCGCATGCCGCTCAGGCGAAATGCCACGCTCGCCCGCCATCAACAGCACGGGATCGCCCGGCAGGACGCGCACGAAGGCGAAGGCGACGAAGGTAATCCCGAGAAATGTCGGAACGAGGTAGAGGAGTTTGCCGAGAATGAACCGGATCATGGTTTTTTCCTGAAAAGACGCGCGGAAGAACAGGGTCCTTCCGCGCGTCCGTTGTTTGGGATTATTCCGCGACGTCGACGTTTTCGAAGGTGAAGTCACCAAGCGGGCTCATGGTGAAGCCGGAAACCTTGGCGGACATCGGAACGAACTGCGTGGAGTGCGCAAGCGTCGCCCACGGAGCCTGTTCCTTGAAGATCACCTGCGCCTGCTCATAAAGCTTTGTGCGCTCGGCAACGTCAGTGGTCTGCTTTGCCTTGGAAAGCAGTTCGGAGAACTCCTTGTTGCACCACTGGGCACGGTTTGCACCGCCTTCACCGGTTGCAGCGCAGGAAAGCAGAACGCCCATGAAGTTGTCAGGGTCACCATTGTCGCCGGTCCAGCCGAGGATGACGGCACCGTCGCGGTTCACTTCAGTCGACTTCTTGAGGTATTCACCCCATTCGAAGGAGACGATCTCGGCCTTGACGCCGACCTTCGCGAAATCCGACTGGATCAGCTCGGCGGTGCGGCGGGCGTTCGGCATGTAGGGACGCTGAACCGGCATCGCCCAGATCTTCATCGTCAGATCCTTGACGCCAGCGGCTTCGAGAGCCTTCTTGGCTGCTTCCGGATCGTACGGATCGTCCTTGATGCTGTCGTTGTAGGACCACATTGTCGGCGGGATCGGGTTCTTGGCAACCGTGCCGGCGCCCTGGAACACGGCGTCGATGATCGCCTGCTTGTTCATCGCCATGTTCAGCGCCTTGCGGACTTCCGGCTTGTCGAAAGGCGCAACGGTCGTGTTGTAGGCGAAATAGGCGACGTTCAGACCGGGCTGCTCGTCGAGCTTGAGGTTCTTGTCGGCGCGGATGGTGGCCAGATCAGCCGGAGCCGGATAAGGCATCAGGTGGCATTCGCCGGCCTTCAGCTTCTGCAGGCGAACGGCGGCGTCAGGCGTGATCGCGAAGATCAGATCGTCGATCTTCGGAGCTTCGCCCCAGTAGTCGGCGTTCTTCTGGTAGCGGATGACCGCGTCCTTCTGATAGGCGACGAACTTGAACGGACCGGTGCCGATCGGCAGGTTGTTGAAGTCTTCCTTGGTGCCGGCCTTATCAAGCGTATCGGCATATTCCTTCGACACGATCGAAGCGAAAGGCATCGCGATATTGGCGAGGAAAGGCGCTTCCGGACGGGTCAGCACGAACTTGACGGTGTAATCGTCAACCTTGACGATTTCCTTGATCAGCGACGGCATTTCCATGGAGTTGTAATATTCGTAGGTGATGCCTGCGATATACTGGTTCCACGGGTTCTTCGCGTCGCCCTGGCGGTTGTAGCTGAAGATCACGTCGTCGGCGTTGAAATCGCGGCTCGGCGTGAACTTCTCGTTGGAGTGCCACTTCACACCCTTGCGCAGGTGGAACGTGTATTCGAGGCCATCGCTCGAAACATCCCATTTTTCAGCGAGACCGGGCTCAACTTCGGTCGTGCCCTTCTTGAACTCGGTCAGACGGTTGTAGACCGGATGCGCGGAAGCGTCGAAGGTGCCACCTGCGGTGTAGGGCGACGGATCGAAGCCTTCCGGCGATGCCTCGGAGCAATAAACGAAGGTCTTCGCCATGGCTGGCATGGCGGAAGCCATCGCAAGCGCAGAGGCGATAAGCAAACTGCGGGTCAGCGTTTTCATCTGGTGGTCCTTTCCCTCTTTTTCTGAGTTCCTGCGGCCCCTGGGGGCCTACCTCTTCTGGTCAGCGGCGACGCGGAGACCCGTGTCGCCGTTCGGTCTTTTGCCTCCCGACCAATTACCCGGCGACCGGCTGAAACAGCCGGTCGAGGTTCGTCTCCGGTGGACAGAACCAGCGCGGCCCCGCCTCCGTCATATAAGCAATATCCTCGAGACGGACGCCGCATTCGCCATAAACGCACAGCATCGGCTCGATGGAAAAACACATGCCCGGCTCAAGCGCCGTGGCATTTCCTGCAACGATATAGGGTTCTTCGTGAATATCCAGCCCAAGCCCGTGACCGGTGCGGTGCGGCAGGCCGGGAACCTGATAGTCCGGGCCAAAACCAGCCGCCTTGAGGCTTTCGCGCGCGGCCTTGTCGACATCCTGGCAGGCAGCGCCGAGGCTCGCAGCCGCAAAAGCCGCAGCCTGCGCGTCGCGTTCGGCGTTCCAGAGAAAGCGCTGACGCTCGGTCGGCTCACCGAAAACATAGGTGCGGGTGATATCGGAACGATAGCCATGAAGAATGCCGCCGAGATCGACCAGCACCATGTCACCTTCGTTCAGCGTCTGCGCATAGGGCACGCCATGCGGATAGGCCGTCGCCTCGCCGAACTGCACCGCCACGAAAAGCGGCTTCAGGCCCAGCGCAATATGGGCGGCGTTGACGAAATCGGCCACTTCGGTGGTGGAAATGCCGGGACGCAGGCCTTCGAACACGGCTTTCTGCACACCGTAGCTGGCGTCCATCGCGGTCTGGATGAGAGCGATTTCGGCCGCGGATTTGACCTGCCGCTGGGCAACGATCATCAGCTGGGCGGAAATGATCCGTCCTTCGAGACGCTGCATCAGGGCCGATGCGAAAACAAAGGGTGTTGCGGGATCGATGGCGACAAAATGACCGGGACAGGAAAGTGCGCCAATGCGTCCTGCCATCAGGTCGAAGGGACTTTCATCCTCTTCCCAGACGGCGACCTCACCCGGAATGCGGATGAGCGTCTGAAGCTTAGGCTCCTCGAAGGTCGGGCTGACATAGACCGGCGCACCCTCGGCAGGAACGAGAGCGCCATGAATGCGCTCGGAAAGGCCAAGCGACAGACCGGTATAATAGGTCAGCGACGATGATGCATCGAGCCAGACCGCCTTCACATTTTGCTGGATCATCCGCGCTTGCAGGCCACGTAGCCGCAATCTGAACTCGTCTTCAGCGATCGATGAAACCGCGATCGGCTGAAACCGCTTCAGCGCCTCTTGAAAGTCTGCCATTCTCTCCCCGCCGCTTTCGGGCCGCAGACACAAGCGTGCCGGCAACCTCCCAAGCGTTCTTTTGCTCATGCTTAAACACAGGGCGGGGGCTAGGCAATGGCCCGGCGGGGCGCGCCACCACAAAACTGTGCAAATTCATCTAGACATAACGAAAATGTGATCAACACACGCCCGATTTAAGCCCTCATTGCCTTGACGCAAAAAATCAAAATCCCCCCGGAAATCCAAGGGGAGTTTGCGGCCAGCCTTCAACACGGAGCGGGCACGCCAAAGGACGACGGCGAGAGGCAGTAAAGGAAAAGACGCCCAGAAAAGGAAAAAGCCTGCCGCGGGAGGAGGTGCGGCAGGCTTCAAACTTGATCGGTGATTGGGAGGAGGAGTACCACCGATCCACATCGAGCGACACTGGGAGGAGGAGTGCGTCGCTTCGATGATTTGATTATAGCGGTATCTGTGATTTTTAACAGAGCAAGTCTCGCAATGCAGCATTGCATTTCTGCATAGCTCCAGAATTCCTGCCCGGTTTTTCAGCACTCCCCCAAACCGTGAGAAATCAGCTTTCCCGATAGACCTGGAAACCGGCAAAGGACTGGTTGACCGGCATGAGTTCGAGGCTGTTGATGTTGATATGCTTGGGCTGCGAGGCGACCCAGTGGATAGTGTTGGCAATATCGTCCGCCGTGATCGGATTGACGCCCTTGTAGAGATTATCCGAGGCTTCCTGATTGCCGCCGGTGCGCACCAGCGTGAATTCCGTTTCGCACATGCCCGGTTCGATCGAGGTTACCCTGACGCCCTTGCCATGCAGGTCGGAACGCAGGCCGAGCGAGAATTGCCGCAGGAACGCTTTGGTACCGCCATACACATTGCCGCCCAGATAGGGGTAGTGCGCAGCAACAGACGAAAGGTTGATAACAATACCCTTGCGCTCGATCAGCGTCGGCAGCAGATGGTGGGTGACGTTCAGGAGACCAGTGATGTTGGTGTCCACCATGGTCTGCCAGTCTTTCAACGGCACCTGCGGCGCGGGCGCCGTGCCGAGTGCAAGGCCGGCATTGTTGACGAGAATGTCGATATCCCTGAATCCATCAGGCAAGCCGGCCAGCGCCTTTTTTGTCGCCTCCTCGTCGGTGATATCGAAGGCGACGCCATGAAAGGCGGAACCGAGTTCAGCCGAAAGCGCCTCCAGCCGTTCCGCCCGCCGGCCCGTGCCGATGACCTTCCAGCCTTCCTTGACGAAGCGCTGCGCCGTGGCCTGTCCGAAACCGGATGTCGCGCCGGTGATGAGGATGGTTCCGCTCATGATGATGCCTCCACTATATCAGTTCGTTCGGGGTCAATCGGTGTCAATAATTTTTCAGCCGCCGCCGTGAGGCAGCGTCTATAGGCGTCCAGATCCGTATACAGAGCGTCTTCCGGTGCATCGCCGACGATGATGATACCGCCGCGCCGCAAAATCCCGCCATGCAGCATCAGATTGTCGACCATGTCGAAATTCTCAATCGACAGCCCGTCCGGTCCGCGATAGCGGCCCGTTTCATCCAGGGTAGCAACGCCGCCATAATGCGCCTTGATACGGGTGAAATGATTGGCCGCGACATTGGTATAGGCGAAAACCGGCTTGCCCAGCGCGCACATGAAGCCCAGCTCGTAGCTCGTTCCCGTATCGGCGGCGATGCCGCGGAACGGCGTGAGATTAGCAATGATCGCGTCCGCTTCCAGCATCATCTGCTCATCGACGGCATTGATGTTGCAACCGTGGCCGATCCTGGTGTCCGCCGGCGGAATCTGCAGATCACCCGGCGAAAGCGGTATGAAACCGGCTTCCCGCGCCAGCGAGGCCTTGAGGTCGAGCATTTCACGCGCATTCGGGAGGAAGACTTCCGGGCCGGCGAGATAGATTTTCTTTGTCATCGGGAATTCATGCGATCTGTCAGGAAAGGATGTTCCGAACCTAACCCGGGCTGTTTCGCAAAGGCAAGCCGAAGGAGGACGGAAACGACCCATAAAACGGTATCGTCCAGACGCTCTTTCCGTTATAGCCGGTGCCATAAACAGGAAATTTCCGGAGCAAGACATGGCAGCCACCATCCGCTATCACGAAGGCGATATTTCCGCCGAAGATGCAGCCCGCTACACCGGTGCTATCGCCATCGACACGGAAACGCTGGGGCTGGTGCCGCGCCGCGACCGTCTCTGCGTCGTCCAGCTTTCGCCGGGCGATGGCACGGCTGACGTCATCCGCATCGCCGCCGGCCAGACGCAGGCCCCGAACCTCGTCCGCATGCTGGCCGATCCCGCCCACCAGAAGATTTTTCACTACGGCCGTTTCGATATCGCCGTTCTGTTCCATACCTTCGGCGTGACGACCACACCGGTCTTCTGCACCAAGATCGCCTCGCGGCTGACCCGTACCTACACGGACCGGCATGGCCTTAAGGACAATCTGAAGGAAATGCTGGAAGTCGACATCTCCAAGGCGCAGCAATCCTCCGACTGGGCGGCCCAGCCCCTGTCGCCCGCCCAGCTCGAATATGCCGCCTCCGACGTGCTCTATCTGCACGCACTGCGTGACAAGCTGACAGCCCGCCTCATCCGCGACGGCCGCCTCGACCATGCCGACGCCTGTTTCGCCTTTCTGCCGACCCGCGCGAAACTCGATCTCCTCGGCTGGGAAGAAACGGATATTTTCGCCCATAGCTGAGCCTTCAGCCGCTTCGTTTAAGCACTGATTTACCAGAACTGCCTATTCTCGGCCGCAACTTTGGGCGGCCGGGAACTTTGAAGATGATCACTCCGCTACAGCAGACGGCGGGCATTGCAGTCAGCGAACTCATGCGCTCGATGGTGGAAGCCATCGAGGACCGCCAGCGCGAAGAGCAGGAAAAGGCGAACGGCACCCAAAAGGACGATGCGGTCAAGACCAACCCGCAGCCGGACGAAAGCCATCGCGCCGCCAATGAAAAGATAAGCGCCTATCTCTTCGGCATCATGAAACCGGACGCCGATGCTTTCGCCTCACTTGTTTCCCGCTTTTCCTCCGCCCTCGGCATCACACAGGAAGCCGACGAGTCGAGCTTTTCCTTCGCCAAAAGACTTCAGGATGCCCTGACGCTGACGGACAGTTTCGAAAAAACCGATGCGCAGGGAAAAGCCACGAAAATTTCCCTGACCTCTTTCGGTGTTTCGGAGGGACAGGTCGTCGAGGTGCTGAATAATGGCGCCACCACCAAGACCGATCCCATGGCCGCCCTCGCCGCCCGCATCGCCAAGGGCGCCGGCCTGACGGGCAACGAAGATAATTTCGGCGATGAGATGTCGAAAGCCATCATGGCGATGCGCGCGACTTTGCCGAAAAATGTCAGTGAACTGGAAGAAACCACCGGCCTCAAGCAACTCGGCATCTCCGCCAGACAGATGATCGCCGCCATCGCCAACCCCTATGGCGACGAGGCGCGCGCCGTGAAAGGTGCGCTGGACACGCAGGCGCAGGGCACACGCTTCATGACGCGGGAGACCCTGAAAGTCATTCAGCGTCTCGAAGATGTCGCCGATCCCAAAACCAAAGAAGAGTTGCAGGCCGAACGCGGTAAAGAGCGCATTGGCGAAATCAACGATGCGGAAGTGAAGGCGGAGCGGGAAGAGGATATCCAGGCCCTCGATGCGCAGGGCAAGCTTGAAGACGTGCAGGAACTCCAGGACGTCGTGAAGGAGCATATCGATGCTTCCGGCGAGGAAAAGACGGTAGACGCCGATCCGCAGGCGTCGGCCGACATATCATCGGAAACCGCCCTGATCTCCGTGCTTGCGGCTGCGCCTGCGGATGAAGCCGAGCCGGCGAAGAACGAAGATGAACCTGCCGAGACAGACGCAGCCACCAATCCGGCCGATGCGGAAGACGACGCCGAAAAACTGCTCGATGCGCAGACACTTGTCGAAGAGACCCGCAATGCCATTCTGCCGGTCTCGATCGACGACAATGGCCTTTATGAACTGCTGAAGAAAAAGGCGGCATGATTGCCGCTTCCGAAAGTCACTTGAGCGAAACATGATGTGAGTTCAGACATGACCGATATTTCCGGCCTATCCGGCAGCGTCGTTTACGACAATGAGCCCAATGCGGCGCAGGCCCTGCTGTCCATGGCCGCCCCGCCGCTTGTTCCCGATGACGGGGCCTTCACCGCAGCCGGCGAAGAGGACAATCCCATCGCCCCCATTGAAATGCAGCCAGAGCGAAGCCTTCCCAAGGCAAGCTGGCTGGATGCGATGCCACCGGAGGCTTTTGAGGCCGCAACCAGCGACCCCGATCATATTTCCTCTGTCAATTCCGACGATAACGGCCTTTACCGCATGTTCATCGGCGTCTCACCCTGATTGCGCCCGCACAGGCAATTCTTTGGTTAGCCAAATCTTAATATCTGCAAGCCAAGATTGAACCAGATGATTCTGTATGCGCTGCAACCGACATTTGCGGCCAGAGGCGTATACGGCGCTCCCGCATGAGCGGGCGAGATGACACCTGTCCATCACCGGCGCGGCGATTTTTCAACATTTAAGCCAGATGCGGATCAGAGAGCCAATGGGGATTGGCCCTTTCGCAGCCAGCGGCGGTCACCGATAGAAACGGAGCGCAGCATGTTACCGCCTGTACCGAAAATTGCGGCAACCGATGCCGCCTATGGAACCACGGTCCCGCTGATGCCGCGCGGGCAGGTGAAAGAGACCACACCGCCGCAACCGAGCAATCCCGTCCCTGAAAATAGCGGCAGTCTTTTTGCCCGGGCGGCAATCGCCTCCCTCACCAGCGAATTTCAGCTCTCCCGCAGCACCGCCGTTCTGGCGGAAGCGCTCGGCAAGCTGATGAACCTGCCGCGGCGGGATGGCGAAGCGATCCAGACCTATGTGACGCGACTGACAGAGGCGCTCCGCACCCTGCCGGCGCCACAACGTCTGGCGCTTGAACAACAGGTCGGCAAAGCCCTGCAGGGCCTGACGCTTTCAATGCTCGCCGAAATCCTGAAACAGCCGACCGGGCCGGATGCTGCCCGCCTCGCGCTGCTGATCGAGCTTTCCCGTTACAAGGGAGCGGATCTGGCGGCAAAGGCGGTGGTCTCCTCCTATCAGCAGAACAATTCCTCCAATCCCACCCCTGCGCAATCGGCACCGCCGAAACAGCAGAACGCGCCGGGCCAGAATGCCGAAGGTCGCCCCTCTCCGGCCGTGACCGCACAGGCGGCAAATTCCGCGACCGCCAGCCGGCTTCTGCCTCTGCTCATCGGCCCGCTCGCCCTCAGTGGCGCAGCGGTGAAAGCCACGGTGGCGGCGCTAACCGCGCAGCTGGACCCTCGGCCCACGCTTTCCGCCCCGCCTGCCGACACACATGATACGCCAAGCAATGCCGCAAAGCCGGATGGAAGAGCCGAAAACACGGCACGTCCGCTTCCGCCTCAGACCGGCAACGTGACAAAGGAGGTGTCGGGCGAAATCCGCCTGGCAAACCCGCCTCGCGCCGAAACCGGTGAAACGCGCCCTGCCCTGCCGCATCGAGAGATAACGAAGGCGGAGCAGAAAGAGCCCCGCACGGGCTTTAACCCACCGTCCGGTCCGCTCGCGGACGACGCCGAGACCATGAATACCCTGCTGCTTGCCGCCACGGCTGGCAAACTTCCTGCCAAGGCAGCCGGCACACAGCAGTCTCTGCCCGCGCCGCAAAGTGGCGCGCAGCAGCCCTTCGACGATCAGGCCGTGGAAAAACCCGCCCTCGCAACGGCCGCCGCCCGCCCCTCCGGCGAAGAAACGGAAACGGCGACCCATCGTCCCGAAACCCAGCTGCAGCCGCGGGCCATGCTGGACCCGGAAGCGAGAATGGCGATGCTGGAGCAATCGGCCTCGCAATCATTGATCGCCGCCGCCCTGGTAAAAGACGGCACGCCGCTGCCGCTCGTCGCCTATCCGCCGGCGGACGAGGACTATGAATCGGAAACCCCGCCGCGGGGAGGCGGCCCCTTTTCCGAGGATGAGGCGGAAGGTGAGGCCGAGGCCGGCGCTGAAAACTCCGATGGTCAGGACGATACGGAAGAACGCATTGCTGCCAATGACACGACAGACGAGCGGGAAAGCACGCCTGCGGCGGCTTCCGACGACAGCGCGGAAAATTATTATCTCAAGATGAGCGGCATGCTCTGAGAAGAGCGCCGGTGCCCGCCCGCCGGCGCAACCTGAAAGCAATAAAAAACCCGCCGGAAAATTCCGGCGGGTTCTTCATTTCAAAGATCTTGGCGATTATTCGCCGCGGTTCTTCAGAGCCGCGCCGAGGATGTCGCCGAGCGAAGCGCCCGAGTCGGAAGAACCGAACTGTGCGACGGCTTCCTTCTCTTCAGCGATTTCCAGAGCCTTGATCGAAAGCATGACCTTGCGGTCCTTCTTCGAGAAGTTGACGACGCGGGCGTCGACAACCTGGCCAACGGAGAAGCGCTCAGGGCGCTGCTCGTCACGGTCACGGGAAAGGTCAGCGCGACGGATGAACGAGGTGAGGTCTTCGTGGTTGACGAGCTTCACTTCGATGCCGCCATCGTTGACGCCGATGACTTCAGCGGAAACGACTGCGTTCTTGCGCAGGTCGCCGGAAGAAGCGGCTTCGCCGACAGCATCCTTGCCGAGCTGCTTGATGCCGAGCGAGATGCGTTCCTTCTCGACGTCAACATCGAGAACGACGGCCTTGACCACGTCACCCTTGTTGAACTCTTCGATGACCTGTTCGCCCGGACGGTTCCAGTCGAGATCCGACAGGTGAACCATGCCGTCAACATCGCCTTCGAGGCCAATGAACAGGCCGAATTCGGTCTTGTTCTTGACTTCGCCTTCAACTTCAGTGCCGGCCGGATGGCTGTAGGCAAATGCCTGCCACGGGTTTTCCAGCGTCTGCTTGAGGCCGAGCGAGATACGGCGCTTGGACGGATCGACTTCGAGAACGACAACGTCGACTTCCTGGCTCGTGGACAGGATCTTGCCGGGATGTACGTTCTTCTTGGTCCAGGACATTTCGGAAATGTGGATCAGGCCTTCGATGCCCGGCTCCAGCTCAACGAATGCACCGTAGTCGGTGATGTTCGTGACCGTACCGGAGATCTTCTTGCCAACCGGGTACTTGGCGGAGATGCCATCCCACGGATCGGACTCGAGCTGCTTCATGCCGAGCGAGATACGGTGGGTTTCCTGGTTGATGCGGATGATCTGAACCTTGACCTGCTGGCCAATGTTGAGGATTTCCGAAGGATGGTTGACGCGGCGCCATGCCATGTCGGTAACGTGCAGCAGGCCGTCGATGCCGCCGAGGTCAACGAACGCACCGTAATCGGTGATGTTCTTGACGACGCCGTCAACAACCTGGCCTTCTTCGAGGTTCTGAACGATTTCAGAACGCTGCTCGGCGCGGGACTCTTCGAGAACCGTGCGGCGCGAAACAACGATGTTGCCGCGACGCTTGTCCATCTTGAGGATTTCGAAGGGCTGCGGGTTGTGCATCAGCGGGGTAACGTCGCGGATCGGACGGATGTCGACCTGCGAACGCGGAAGGAAGGCAACAGCGCCGTCCAGATCGACGGTGAAACCACCCTTGACCTGGTTGAAGATAACGCCTTCGACGCGTTCGCCAGCTTCGAACTTGGCTTCGAGCTTGACCCAGCTTTCTTCGCGGCGAGCCTTCTCGCGCGACAGAACGGCTTCGCCGAGAGCGTTTTCGATGCGCTCGACGTAAACTTCGACTTCGTCGCCGACCTTCAGCGTGCCGTCCTTGGACTTCGCGCCGAATTCCTTCAACGGTACGCGGCCTTCAACCTTGAGGCCGACGTCGACGATGGCAACGTCCTTCTCGATTGCCGTTACGATACCCTTGGCAACATAGCCTTCGGCAAGATCGTTAGAGGCAAAGGATTCTTCGAGAAGCGCTGCGAAATCTTCGCGCGTGGGGGTAGATACTGACATGAAATCTCCTGATTGCATCCGCGCTATGACGAATACAAAAGCGCCGGTGGGCTAGTGTTGTTGATACCCGACCCCATGCCCGCCTTTTCAAAAGGCTTTCCGGCGCAAGGACATGACTTCGGGCAATTCCGGACTAAACGCGGACCGAATTCAAGCGGTTCCGCGAGAAACCTGTTTCTCCAGGGCGGCGTCGATGATCGTCCGCGCGGCCTGAAACGCCGCCTCTATACTCATTTCCGACGTATCTAGCAAGTGCGCGTCTTCAGCCGGCTTCAACGGGCTGTCAGCGCGGCCCATGTCGCGCTCGTCGCGTTTTTTCACCTCAGTGAAGATGGCATCATAATCGCCGCTGCCGCCATTGGCCAGAATTTCGTCGTAACGGCGTCGCGCCCGCACGTCGGCAGAGGCCGTGACGTAAAGTTTCACCGGCGCCTGCGGGCACACCACCGTGCCGATGTCGCGTCCGTCAAGCACCGTGCCCGGCTCCTTCAAGGCAAAACGCTGCTGCGCCTTGACGAGCGCGCGTCTCACCGGCGTCATCACCGCTATTTTGGACGCCGCCTCACCAATATCGTGCCGGGAAAGAACGGCGCGATCGAGCCCCGCAAGATCGACCTCCAGCGCCATCTTCTCGGCCACGGCCTCGTCATCGAGCGGCAGGCCGGCATCCAGAAGCGCCTTGGCGGTTGCCCTGTAGGTCAGCCCGGTATCGAGATGGTGGAAACCATAGGTCTCGGCGATCCTGCGTGATAGGGTTCCTTTGCCCGCCGCGGCCGGCCCGTCTATGGCGATCGTGAAGGTCATGAAGCTTTCCGCCTGTGCATCCGTCATTGATATAATAGAGTGTGTCATGCCTCCCTATTTATATCAGCATCCCCGCATAGGGGTTGCGCCGAGGCAGGCGGCACCCGAAGTTTGTCTTTGACACGAAAGAGCGCAACGATTAAGGGGACCGGCTATAAATTTTACCGTCTATGCCGGTTTTACGGCGTACACACCGAAACTCATCCGACAATTTGAGGCTTAGACAGTGGCAAAAGCGGAACTTGGTACCAAGCGCACAGACCCCGATACCGGCAAGAAGTTCTACGATCTGAACCGCGACCCGGTCGTTTCTCCCTACACCGGCAAGTCCTGGCCGCTGTCCTTCTTCGAGGAAAGCACCGCCCAGGCCAAGATGGAGCAGGCTGAAGAAGAGGAAGTGGCGGAAGTCGATACCGAAAACACGGAAGTCGAACTCGTCTCGCTGGAAGATGCCGATGGCGACAACAGCGGCGACGAAATCCCTGATCTGGGTGACGACGATGACGTCGAAATCGACGACGATGACGACACCTTCCTCGAAACCGACGACGAAGATGACGACGACGACATGTCCGGCATCATCGGCGTATCGGGCGACGACGAAGAAGCTTGATTTTACTCGATAATTCGGCCCGACGACAAAAAAATGACGCCGGGCCGTTTTTTATGCTTGCACTCGTCGGAAAGCCGCAGTAGTAAGCCGCCACCGAACGGAACAACAACCGCTTCGGTTCCCGGAACCGGAAGAAATGCCGGAACCCTTATGGGGCTATAGCTCAGCTGGGAGAGCGCTTGCATGGCATGCAAGAGGTCAGCGGTTCGATCCCGCTTAGCTCCACCAAATCTTCTCAGACAATAAATTCTGCTTTCGGCCAACCGGTCCTATTCATCTTTTAGGCCATTTGACGTCATCGCCTATTGCAGCAGCGCCCGCACATCCTGCCCGTTGATACGGCACTCCAGGGAACCCGGCGCACTCACCTCCTCCACCACCCGACATTCGAGATATCTGCCGCGCAGCCGGTTCTCCAGCGCCTTGAAGGCGTTGAGGCCGCAGGCGTAACGGCGGCCGTCGGGGCCGGTGCAGACGCGGTTGCGTTCGACCTCCTCCACGCCGGCGAGGCGGAATTCCTGGCCCTTGAAGGTAAAGCGGTTGCTGGAAATCACACGCAGGCGCTGGTCCGCATGCATTTTTATCGGATAGAGATCTGGCGGCGTCGGAATGCGCTCGTAATTTTGGCTACGGGGATCGACCCGCACCGGCGAGGTGGTCCACAGCAGTTCCGTATTGGCGGCAAGGCTCGCCGGTGCGGAGGTCGCCTCGCCATTGACGAGCGAGGCGATGCGGATGCCGGCTATGCCGAGGCCTATGGCAAGGACGATCTGAAACAGCAAAATTGCGATCTGCCTGACCATGTCACCGCAACATCAAAACAATGAACGACATAAAATAAATCGGCCGTCTTTACGAAAGTGACCGGCCGCATATCACATCAATAAAACCTTGCACGCACTGACATCCCGCACGGTGCCCATGGCCATGATCGGGAGCTGGTCGCTATCCAGGATCACCCGTCCGGTTGTCCGCAACCAGCGGAAACCGCCGGATTTGAGCTGAATGCGATATTCCTGATCATAGAACACGCCATTTGTCAGCGAATTATAAACCGCCTTGGCGACGCGTGCGCGCGAGCCGCTTTCGATCTGCGCGATGAAATCTTCGACCGGAATGCCGCAGGCGGCTTTTTCCGGCGAGAATTCGCGCAGGCGGGCCGCCACGGCATCGAGATAGATCAGGTTCTGCCCGATGTTCCAGGTATAATAACCCACAAGTGTCTCTTCGAGCGATATGTTCTCCAACATCGGCCTTCTACCGTCTGAAATGCTTGTGCGGGTCTGTAACATACCAGACGATAGACGGCTAACCACAAGAATTCATCCTTTTGTCTGATGAGACGCGGTTTTGTGGGCGGCGGATTATCGACAGCCCATTTCGGCCGCCATGTTGGCGAACCAACCTTCCTGTGCCAAAGAAGGTTGACCCTAGAGCCAACGACCAGAGGAGCCGCCGTGACCATCGGGCTTGCCCATGCCGAACTCATCGCCGTCGTCACCGCCATCACCACGGATGAGCCGCGGGTCATGACCGTTCGGGAAGGCGCAGCACTTCCGTCGGGGCCGTTCGAATTCGGGCACAGAACGCTCCAGAGCGGGTTGCGGGAATGGATCCACGAACAGACCCACCACCCCGTCGGTTATCTCGAACAGCTCTACACCTTCGCCGATCGCGACCGCAACAACGACATTTTGGGCGGCAGAACCATCTCCATCGGTTATCTTGGGCTGGTTCGCGAGCAGGAAGCCTCAGGCGGCAAACGCGCCCTTTGGCACGGCTGGTACGAATATTTCCCCTGGGAAGATCATCGCCAGGGACGCCCTGAGGTTTTGGACAGCATCATCGACAGGCTGCGTGCTTGGGCGGATTCCGATCCCGCCTGCAAAAGCCAGCGCCATTTGCGGGCGGACTTCACCTTCGGCCTAGATGGCGGCGGCTGGAACGAGGAACTGACCCTGCAGCGCTATGAGCTGCTGTATGAAGCCGGGCTGGTTGAGGAAGCGCAGGGCGATCCGCGGATCAATTTCGGCAGGCCCATGTTTGCCGATCACCGCCGCATTCTCGCCACCGGCATTGCGCGATTGAGGGCCAAGATCAAATACCGGCCGGTGGTGTTCGAATTGATGCCCGATGCCTTCACGCTCCTGCAGCTGCAGCGCGCTATCGAGGCGCTGGCCGGGCTGACGCTGCACAAGCAGAATTTCCGCCGGCTGATTGAACAGCAGCAGCTGGTGGAAGAAACCGGCGACATGGCGACCGAAACCGGCGGCCGCCCGGCAAAGCTTTTCCGCTTCCGCCAGACCGTTCTCGATGAACGCGCCCTCTCAGGTACAAAACTGCCCCTCTCCCGCAATTGACATATACTCACAATGAGAATATCTCTTTGTCCTAGATATACTCAAACAGAGTATAAATGGGAGAGTGCCGTGAACGAACAGATATCCGCCGCAAGCCTCTATGATCGCGTCGCCCGGGTGATTCCCAAGGCCGAATGGATGGGCTTTCAGGACGATGTGGATGCGATCCTCGAGTTGAAGCGCAAGCGAAACGCGGTCATCCTCGCCCATAATTACCAGACACCGGAAATCTTCCACGGCGTCGCCGATATCGTCGGCGACAGCCTTGCCCTTGCCCGCAAGGCGATGGAAGTGGAAGCGGATGTGATCGTTCTCGCCGGCGTGCATTTCATGGCCGAGACGGCAAAGCTGCTCAATCCGCAAAAAACCGTGCTCATTCCGGATATGGGCGCAGGCTGCTCGCTGGCGGATTCCATCACGCCCGAGGACATTGCCCTTCTGCGCAAGGCCTATCCCGGCGTTCCGGTTGTCACCTATGTGAACACGTCCGCTGCGGTGAAGGCGGCCTCCGACATCTGCTGCACGTCAGGCAATGCCCGCCAGGTGGTGGAATCGCTCGGCGTGCCGCGCGTGCTGATGCTGCCGGATGAATATCTGGCAAAGAACGTGGCGAAGGAAACCAATGTCGAACTGATCGCCTGGCGCGGCCATTGCGAGGTGCATGAACTGTTCACCGCCGATGACATCAGAGAACTCAGGGAAAGCCATCCCGGCGTCACCGTGCTGGCGCATCCGGAATGTCCGCCCGATGTCGTGGAGGCCGCGGATTTTTCCGGTTCCACCGCCGTCATGTCCGACTATGTCGGCCGCGAACGCCCCGCCCGCGTGGTGCTTCTGACGGAATGCTCGATGAGCGACAATGTCGCCGTACATCACCCGGATGTCGAATTCATCCGTCCCTGCAATCTCTGCCCGCATATGAAGCGCATCACGCTTGGCAACATCCGCACGGCCCTTGAGGAAAACCGCCACGAAGTGACGGTCGATCCGGCTATCGCCGTCGCCGCCCGCCGCGCCGTGGAAAGGATGCTGGAAGTATGAACGAACGCCTCCCGTCGCATGCGGGCTGGACGGTCATTGTCGGCAGCGGCATTGCCGGCCTGATGGCGGCGCTGACGCTTGCGCCGCAGCCTGTGCTGCTTATCACACGCGGCGTTCTCGGCGGCGAGACGTCCAGCGCCTGGGCGCAGGGCGGTATTGCGGCAAGCCTCGGCCCCGACGATAGTGCAGCCCTCCACCTTGCCGATACGCTCGCCGCGGGTGACGGCCTCTGCGATGCTGAAATGGCCGCAGAGATCGTTTCCGCCGCCCCCGCCGTCATCGAGGCGCTGGAGCAGGCGGGGGTGCGCTTTGACCGTGATGCCGCGGGCAGGCTCGTCTTCGGGCTGGAGGCCGCCCATGGCAGAAGGCGCATCCTGCATGCCGAAGGTGACGGTTCGGGCGCGGCCATCGTCACGGCTCTCGCCGCCAGCGTTCTTCGCACACCCTCCATCACCGTTCTGGAAGGCACGGAAGTTCGTCGCCTGCTGACGGAAAACGGCGCCATCGCCGGTCTCGCCTGCATCGGCCCCAAAGGCTGCTTTACGTTGCCGGCCACACAGGTCGTTCTCGCCACCGGCGGCCTCGGCGGGCTTTATGAGGCGACGACCAATCCATCCGGCAATTTCGGACAGGGCATCATGCTCGCCGCCCGCGCCGGCGCCATCCTCGCCGATATGGAATTCGTCCAGTTTCACCCGACGGCGCTTTCCTCGCTACGACGGCCGCTGGCGCTGGTGAGCGAGGCAGTGCGGGGCGAAGGCGCACTTCTACTTAATGAGAACGGCGAACGTTTCATGGCTGATGTTCCGGGTGCGGAACTCGCCTCGCGCGATATTGTCGCCCGCGCCATCGACCGCGAAATGTTGCGCGGCGGCAGGGTCTTTCTCGATGCCCGCAAGGCGCTCGGCTCGGGCTTTTCCACCCGTTTCCCCTCGATCGACCTGCTCTGCCGGGAGGCAGGGATAGACCCCGCCCGCGAACTCGTGCCGGTCCGCCCGGCGGTGCATTACCATATGGGCGGCGTCGCCACCGATGGCAGAGGCCGAAGCTCGTTGCCGGGCCTTTGGGTTGCCGGCGAAACCGCCTGCACGGGGCTGCATGGCGCAAACAGGCTTGCCAGCAATTCCCTGCTGGAAGCGGCCGCCATGGGCATGCGCGCAGCGGAAGACATTGCCAGCAGGCCGACATATGCTGGAAAACAGCCAGCTGATATCGCAACCCTCCCCGTGCCTGACTTCCCGGCAGTCGACCTCTCTCCCGTCCGGCCCATCGTTTCCCGCCATCTCGGTATCGTGAGACATGCTGAAGGACTGACGGGCGCGATCCGTGATCTTCTGCCATTGACTGAGCGGAACGGCCCGGCATCCGATCCCGCCCTTGTTGCGCTGGCCGTCGCCGTCTTCGCGGCGCAACGCACGGAATCGCGCGGCGCGCATTTCCGCGACGATTTTCCTGAAAAGGACGCAGCGGCGACAAGGCGCAGGCTGAGCCTTAGCGACGTGATTACCATCGCCCACGAATTTTCCTCTTCCAGCCATTCTTCGGCCAGCCTTGCGCGGAGCGCCTGACATGATCCTTTCTCCCCTGCCACGCCTCATCATCGAACCGCTCGTGCGCAACGCCCTCCTGGAAGACCTCGGGCTGGCGGGCGATATCACCTCCGCCGCCGTCATTCCCGCCGATCATCGCTCGGTCGTCGTCATGGCTGCGCGCGAACCGGGCGTTATTGCCGGTCTCGATGCGGCGGACCTTGCTTTCCAGCTGGTAGACCCGGCCATCGTGATGAAACGGCATGTGCAGGATGGGGCAAGCGTGGCCCCCGGCGATATCATCGCGACGATCGAAGGCCCCTCGCGCGGCCTTCTGACGGCGGAGCGCACGGCGCTGAATTTCCTTGGCCACCTGTCGGGCATCGCCTCCGTCACCGCAAAAATCGTTGCCGCCATTGCCGGCAGCAAAGCCTCGGTCGCCTGCACCCGCAAGACGACGCCGGGGCTGAGAGCACTGGAAAAATATGCCGTGCGCGCCGGCGGCGGCATGAACCATCGTTTTGCGCTCTATGACGCTGTTCTCATCAAGGACAACCATATCGCCGTGGCCGGCAGCGTGCGCGACGCCATCCGCCGCGCCCGGCAGGGCGTGGGGCATCTGGTCAAGATCGAGGTGGAAGTCGATACGCTTGCGCAGCTGCGTGACGTCATGGACGAGGGCGTCGATGCGGTTCTCCTCGACAATATGACACCCGAACAGCTTCGCGAGGCCGTAGGGATCGTCGCCGGTCGCGCCATGACCGAAGCGTCCGGCCGCATCAATCCGCAAACGGCCGCGGCCATCGCCACAACCGGCATCGACCTCATTTCTGTCGGCTGGCTGACCCATAGCGCACCGGTTCTCGATATCGGGCTGGATTTTGAGAACCAGGGTTGAGTTTGCGATAGCGTGCACGCCGCACGGAACAAAAGTTCCGCGTCATCGTTAGTATCCCGCCTGGGGTCAATTCAAGGCGGGGGGACGTGCGCAAAAAATGCGGGTCCAGTGCCTTCTGACCTCTTTAGAAAGGAAAGGCCTGTTATGGAAGACGCACAAGTTGGCTGGATTGCAGCAATCATCATCGGTGGCGTAGCCGGATGGCTCGCGGAACAGTTCATGAAAAGCAATATGGGTGTTTTCATGAACATTATTCTCGGCATTATCGGCGCCATCGTCGCCAATTTCCTTCTGGGGCTCGTGGGCATTTCGCTCGGAGGCTGGATTGGTTATCTCATCGCCGGTTTCATCGGCGCCTGCATTCTCATCGCCATCGGGCGGGCATTTCGCCGCTAAGGGGAGGACACCATGAGCTTTTTCGACAAGATCAAGAACGCTATTTTCGGCAAGGCCGAGGCCGCGCCGCAGACTTCGGCTCCGGCCGGAACACCGTCGACCACCGCCAGCCCGACCACAGCAAGCCCGGCCGCGCCCGCTCCGACAGCGGCGGCTCCGGCACCCGCCGGCAATGTGGACGTCGCTTCGATTCTGGATGCGGCTGTCAAGAAGAACGGCCAGAAGCTCGACTGGAAACGCTCCATCGTCGATCTTCTCAAGGCTCTCGACCTCGACAGCAGCCTGACGGCCAGAAAGGAACTCGCCGGCGAGCTCGGTTATACCGGCGACACCTCGGATTCGGCGACCATGAACATCTGGCTGCACAAGGCCGTCATCAAGAAACTGTCCGAGAACGGTGGCAAGGTTCCGGCCGACCTTCTGGATTGAACCGATAAACGGGAGAGCCGCGATGGACGACTATTCCAGCCTTCGAGAGCAGATCGGCCAGGACCTCGACACCCTGCACAGGACCGAGCATCCGAAGTCGATCTTCGAGATCGCCGACGACTATCTTCTGGGAAATCCAAATCTCAACAGAGCCATCGTCGAAGACATCATCAAGGAAGAAGCGGACAAGCGCGGCATCGCGATCCACTGAAGCCGCGCATCGCAGGCACGGCGGTTGTAACAAAAGGGCGGCATCCTAACCGGATGCCGCCCTTGTATATTTGGCAGAGTTGCATCATCCGCATTCCGTCACCCCGGACCAGATCCGGGGTCTAGCGCGATCAAGTCCTTGATCGCAAAAAGACTCTTCTCACGGCGCAGACGCGCCGTGGCTGGATGCCGGATCTAGTCCGGCATGACGGAGGAGAGGTTTTCGCCAAAGCTTTATTTATCCAGCTTCGCTTCGACCTTTTTCGCGTTTTCTTCCATCAGCTCATACCACATCGCGTTCATGACGGCGAAGATGGCGGCGAGAGGCAGGCCGAGCAGCCAGGCGAAATACCACATGTTCGATCTCCTTCTTTCTTGATCAATAAGCGTGACCGCTGTCGTCGCGGATCGCCTTTTCGTCCACCTTGCCCCACAGCACGCGATAGACCCATGATGTATAGGCGACGATGATCGGGATGAAGATGAGGGCGACGACCAGCATGATGAACAGCGTCATATGGCTGGACGATGCATCCCATACCGTCAGGCTCGATTTCGGATCAACCGAGGACGGCAGGATGAAGGGAAACATCGCTAGCCCTACCGTTGAGATGATGCCGAAAATGGCGAGCGAGCTGGAAAGCAGCGCCAGCACCTCCTTGCGGGCCCTGAACAAGATGAAGGCCACGAGCGGGAAGACAAGACCGAGCGCCGGCGCCAGCATCATCCATGGATGCGCCGCATAGTTGGAAAACCAGACGCCGCTTGCGACCTCGACCGTCTTCGACAGCGGATTGGACGGACCGTCGGTCACGATGTCAGAGGTGAAGCGATATCCATCGATACCGAGCCACAGAAAGACGCCGCCGAGCGCAAACAGAACTGACGTGGCAAGGGCCGCGATGCTGCCAAAAGCGCGGGCGCGGGCCGCCACCGGACCATCCGTCTTCAGCACCAGCCATGCCGCACCATGCATGATGAGCATGGCGACGGATACGAGGCCGCAGAGGATGGCGTAGGGGTTCAGAAGTTCGAACAGCGTCGTGCCGTCGTAGAAAATCCTGAGGTCGTCATTGAGGTGGAAGGGAACGCCCTGCAGCACATTGCCGATCGCCACGCCGAAGATCAGCGCGGGAACGAAGCCGCCGATAAAGAGCGCCCAGTCCCAGCCGGTGCGCCATGCGGTGCTTTCACGCTTGGAGCGATATTTGAAACCGACCGGCCGCAGGATCAGCGCAAACAGGGTGGCGAACATCGCCAGGTAAAAACCTGAAAACGACACCGCATAAAGCGGCGGCCAGGCGGCGAAGATCGCGCCGCCGCCAAGGATGAGCCAGACCTGATTGCCTTCCCAGACCGGGCCGATGGAATTGATGACGACACGCCGCTCGATATCCGTTTTCGCCACGAAGGGCAGCAGCGCGCCGGTGCCGAGATCGAAACCGCCGGTAACGGCGAAACCGATCAGCACCACGCCGAGCAGCAGCCACCAGATGACGCGGAGGATTTCGTAGTCGATGAGTTGGTGCAATATCATGATCGTTTACTCCGCAGCGACGAGTTTTTCAGGAACGAGCGGCGCTTCCGGCTCATGGTCCGGATCAGGCCCCTTGCGGATCGCCTTCAGCATCAGCCCCATCTCGACGATGAACAGCACCGTGTAGATGGCGATGAAGCACAGAAGCGTAATCAGAACCGTCGAGGCGCTGAGGCTGGAGACGGCAGCGGCAGTGGGCAGCACACCCTCGATGATCCATGGCTGGCGGCCGAATTCGGCCACGACCCAGCCCATTTCCGCCGCGATCCACGGCAGCGGAATGGCGAAGACCGCCACTTTCAGCAGCAACGGATAGTGATCCAGCCGGCGGCGGGCCGAAAGATAAAAGAACGTCGCCGTCAGAAGGATGAAGAACATGCCAAGGCCGACCATGATGCGGAACGCCCAGAACAGCGTCGGCACATGCGGAATGGTATCCGCCGCAGCTTTCGCAATCTGCTCTTCGCTCGCCTGGCGCGGATCATCGACATATCGTTTCAGCAGCAGGGCATAACCAAGCTCGTGGCCGAGTTCCGCAAAGGTGCCGCGCACCTCTTCGGGCAGTTGCGCGCCTTTACCGGTGGCGCGTATCTGCATCAGCGCGTCATAGGCCTTGATGCCGTCGCGGATGCGGGTCTTGGCTTGCTCCACCAGATCGTTGATGCCCGGAATTTGCGTATCGAGCGAGCGGGTGCCGATAAGACCCATCACCCACGGGATCTTCACCGCGAAATGCGTCTCGCGCGCTTCCTGATCGGGAAAACCGATGACCGTGAAGGGTGCCGGGGCCGGCTCGGTTTCCCACATGGCCTCGATGGAGGCGAGCTTCATCTTCTGGTGTTCGGTCGAGAGATAACCGCTTTCGTCACCCAGCACGACGACCGACAGCGCCGATGCGAGACCGAAGGAAGCGGCGACCGTCATCGAACGCTTGGCCAAATCGACATGGCGGCCTTTCAGCACATACCAGGCCGAAACGCCGAGCACGAAGATGGAGGCCGTCACGTAACCGGCGGAAACCGTGTGAACGAACTTCGCCTGCGCCACCGGGTTGAACAGGACCTCGAAGAAGTCCGTCACTTCCATGCGCATGGTCTGGGGATTGAAGGCAGAGCCCGTGGGGTTCTGCATCCAGCCATTGGCGATCAATATCCATAGCGCCGAAAAATTCGAGCCGAGCGCCACGCACCATGTCGCGACGAGATGGCCGAGTTTCGACAATTTATCCCAGCCGAAAAAGAACAGCCCGACGAAGGTGGCTTCCAGGAAGAAGGCCATCATGCCCTCGATCGCCAGCGGCGCACCGAAAATATCGCCGACATAGTGGCTGTAGTAGCTCCAGTTCATGCCGAACTGGAATTCCATGACGATGCCGGTGGAAACGCCAAGCACGAAGTTGATGCCGAACAACGTGCCCCAGAATTTCGTCATCTGCCGCCAGATCGTGCGGCCGGTCATGACATAGACCGTTTCCATGATGGCGATCACCACCGACAGTCCGATCGTCAGGGGAACGAACAGAAAGTGATACAAGGCCGTCACTGCAAATTGCAGGCGCGACAGCGCCACTATGTCGAGTTCCATAGTCTTACCCACCTTTTCCGGAAGGCCGGCCTTCCATTTCAAAGACGACGCCGGCTCTCAAAAAATCTCAGTCCGGGCGCAGTGTATTCAGCACTACGCCGTATTCCGGGGCGCCGCTTTGACATTCATCAAATTGACGCCCCTCTTTCAGCACGATGATGCGCTCGGCAAATTCCGCCTCGCGGCGATTATGGGTGATCATCACGACAGTCTTTCCCTGCGCCCTGGCAAACAGCCGGGTGAGGACGTCGCGGGCAGTCTCACCGTCGAGCCCCTCCGTCACCTCGTCGAGAAGCCAGAGCGGCCGGTCGGCGAGCAGGAAACGGGCGAGCGCCAGCCGGCGCGACTGGCCGCCGGAAAGCCCCTGGCCCGCCTCGCCAAGCCTTGTCTCCAGCCCGGCGGCCAGGGATTTGACATGTTCGGCAAGGCCTGCCGCCGTCAGCGCATCCCACAATTCATCCGCGGTTGCGGCGGGTTTCGCCAGCCGCAGATTGTCGGCGATGCTGTCGCGAAA
Organism: Agrobacterium sp. CCNWLW32; assembly: GCF_037083425.1. Taxonomy (NCBI): domain Bacteria; kingdom Pseudomonadati; phylum Pseudomonadota; class Alphaproteobacteria; order Hyphomicrobiales; family Rhizobiaceae; genus Agrobacterium; species Agrobacterium sp. CCNWLW32. Next base: position 164,446 of record NZ_JBAOJM010000007.1, on the reverse strand, counting down.
AAGCTGGCTGCGTTGCGTCATAAGAGTGGACGGCAGCGCGCTAACCGTGCCCGCAGCCGGCCGCAATTCACCCGCCAGAAGCTGGATGAGGCTCGTCTTGCCCGCGCCGCTCGGGCCGACGATCGCAACCCTCTCCCCGGCAGCGATTGCAAGGTTGATATTCGTCAGGACCGGATTGTCGTTCCCCTCCCGCTCCAGACGCACATCTTCGAGTTTTGCCGCCATCCCGCTGACCGGCAAGACGGGACAGCGACCCTCAACCGTTGCCGAGAGACGCGGCGCGATGCGCCGTGCGGAGAATAGCGTACGCCCAAGTTCCATCGCCCCACGACGCAGCGCCGTGAAAGGCTCCAGCGCAGCAAAACAGACGAGCAGCCCGAGCGCCGCAGCAGGCGCGCTCACCGCCCCCTGTTCCGCAAGCCAGGCCATGCCGAGAAGGGCTGCGCTCAAAAGAACGGCCGCTGCAACTCCGAAGGAAAAACCGGCATTGGTCTCGATACGGTTCAGGTTATCGTCGCAGGCAGAGAGGTAATCATCCGCCCGTTTCACCGCCGCGACCTGCGCGAAAAGGCGGCCGGTGGTCAAGAGCTCCGTCTGTCCGCTCACGAGGTCGGCCGTGCTGGCCCGAAGCGCTTCAAGCCCGATTGCCCGGCGGCGCGAGAATGTTTCCGCGCGCAGGGCGGAGCGCGCCGAAATTCCAAGCCCCGCCACGATCAGGAAAGCTGCCGCCAGAATGCCGGCCATCGGATGGAGAAAAGCAAGCCCGAAGCCTGTTGCAATCGCGGCGAGGATCGCCACGGCGGCGGGAACCAGCACGCGCAGATAAAGCGAATCAAGCGCGTCTATATCCGCCGTCAACCGGTTCAGCAGGCGGGCAGGCCTTGCCTCCAGGGATTTCGCGGCCTGCGGCGCGGCAAAACCGCGAAACAGTTTTTCCCGAAGGGCTGCAAGCACGGAAAGCGTGGCTTCATGGGTGGTCATGCGCTCGCCATAGCGGGCGGCGGTGCGCGCCAGCGCCAGAAGACGAATGGCGGCCGAAGGGGCAAAGACATCGAAAGCATAGGCCGTTGCGGGCAGAAGACCGGCAATCGCCGTTGCGGTGATGAACCAACCGGAAACGCCGAGAAGGCCAATGCCCGCCAGCACCGTCGTTACCGCCAGAACCGCGCCCGCCAGCAGCATGCCGCGCCGCGCCGACCAGAACAGGGCGATAACGGGTCTCAATATCGCAAAACGCGCGATCATGGCTGCCCCCTCGAATGGATCGCCGTCATATCCACGATCCTGTCCATGCGCGCCGCAAGCACCGGATCATGGGTCGCGACGATCAATGTCCTGCCATTTGCCAGTTGCAGCAGGTTATCCGTGACGAGAGCAGCCGTTTCCCGGTCAAGATGGGCTGTCGGCTCATCGGCCAGAACAAGCTGCGTTGCGGGGTCTGCGAAAGCACGCGCAATGGCAAGCCGCACCGCCTCCCCGCCCGAGATTCCATATCCGCCATCGCCGATCTGCAGATGCCGGCGCGCATGCGTCAGTTCATCGAGCCCGGTGCGGCGCAGCGTCTCTTCCACCATGCCATCACTGACACCGGAACGACCGAAACGAATATTCGCCTTCAGCGAACCGGCAAAAAAGAACGGCTTCTGGCTGACCCAGCCGATCGTCCTGCGCAGCCCATCGGCCGTCGCATTGTCGAGCTTTACGCCGCCGATCCTGATCGAACCCTCTCCAGCCTCGGCCAACCCGGCAATCAAGGAGAGTACAGTGGATTTGCCACAACCGGAAGGCCCGAGAATCGCAACTCGCTCACCCTGTTGAACCGTCAGGTTGAGATTTTGGATGACAGACCGGGCGTTCGGATAAGCAAAGGAAAGATTGTCGATCTCCAAGAGGCCGGGCGTCGGGGATGGGACAGACGCCACATCCGCACCCTCTCCCGCGATGGTCGCACCGCCCGCCGTCAGTTTGCCGAGCGCATCAAGCGCCGCTTCGCCGGCCGCGCGGTCGTGCCAGACGGCGGAGAGTTCCCGCAGCGGTTCGAAAAACGCCGGCGCCAGAAGCAGGATGAAGAGGCCTTCGGCTAGCGTCAGCTTGTGGCCCCAGGCGCCGAAATCCAGAAAACCGAGCAGATGAAAACCGATATAGACGGCGGTCATGGCAACGCCGAGCGCTGCGAAAAGCTCCAGCACCGCCGAGGAGAGAAAGGCGATCCTGAGCACCGCCATCGTCCGCTTCTTGAGGTTCTGCGCATCGGCGCTGAGACGCTCCGCCGTCAGATCGACGGCTTCGAGCGTGCGGATCGTTTCCAGCCCGCGCAGGCGATCAAGCAGGAAGGCATTCATATTGCCCGTCTCGGCAAGCTGCTTTTCACTGGCGGCCTTCGCCTGCCAGCCGATGAGCGCCATGAAAAGAGGGATGGTTGGCATGGCGAGCAACAGCACCAGCGCCGCGATCCAGGTAAATGGCAAGATCGCCAGCACGAAAACCAGGGGAATGATGGTGGCCTTCATCCGCGCCGGCTGGAAACGGGAAAGATAGGGCACCAGCGCTTCCGCCGCCTCAGCCACGACGCCCGCCGCCTCACCCGAGGCGGTGCGCGACAGATCGAGCGGGGAAACCTTCGCCACAGCCTGCAGCGCTTCCAGCCGCCGTTGCGACAGCACCGCGCGGGCGGCACGAAACGACAGCCGCGCCGCCATCTTTTCCAGCCACGCCTTGACGAGGCCGAGGATGAGAACCGCAGCGGCGGCCGGCACGATCGCCATCATCGGCGCGCCATCGGCAATTCTTCCGACGGAAAAGGCAAGCAAACCCGCCTGCGGCAGCCACAGTAAAGCCGCCAGCACATGCAGCAGGGCAAGGGATCTCCCCACCACCGGCGCGCGTGTCATTTTCGCCCGCCCATCGGCTCTGTCGCGAGAGGTTCTGCGGTTGGCGTTACGCCGACCCATCGCATCGGGCGAGACTGCAGCCGGCGCGGGACAGACTGCGCCGTCACCGTCGGCCCCCTGGCGGATTTCCACTGACATGCTCACGGCCGCTCTCCTCACCCGTCCTTCTTCGCGCCACGGGGTCTGGCGAGGGAGACGATCTTGTCCTTGGCCTCCAGCAGCTTCGTGACCTTCGAACCGAGCGCGAGAAGCGACGCCAGCCTTTCCGTCTCCAGCCGCTTCACATCGTCATACCAGCCGGTGAGCTGCTCGATCAGCGTCTTCATCTCGTCGATGCGCTTTTGCGCATGCCGCTCATCTTCGTTTTCCGGCGTCTCCATCAGAATTTCACGCAGCACGCTGAGCGTCGGATCGATCTCGCGCTTCTTGCGCTCTTCGGCAAGGGTGCGGAGAATTTGCCAGACATCATCAGGCGTCGTGAAAAAATCGCGCCGGTCGCCGGGAAAATGCTTGAGAATTGCAAGGTTCCACGCCTGCAGCTCCTTCAGGCTCATCGACACGTTGGAACGGGAAATGCCAAGCGCCTCCACAATATCGTCCGCACACAACGGCTGCGGCGAAATGTAAAGCAAAGCATAGACTTGGCCAACGGTGCGGTTAATGCCCCAGCGGCTGCCCATCTCACCGAAATGCAGCACAAAGGACTGAACGAGCGGGGAGAGATTGGTTGGCATTTCTTTGTTTCCTGAATTTTCAGTAATTTCTGAAATTTCGATAACGCAAAAAAAGACAGGCGGCAAATCACCTTTTTGACCTGCGTCAAAATGTGCAAATGGGCAGAGACGACATCGGTGAAGATGCTCGTGGGTGCAGCCAGGGCAAAATATGCGGCAGTCGTGTTGGGGCTTTATGACAGGCTGGGCGTTTGCTCGGGTTCGTCACCCTCTCTCCGTCATTCCGGCCTTGAGCTGGAATAACGCACTCCAAAGCAGTTTATGATATCGATAACATAGCTGCAGGCCGCCGCAGGCAAAAATCCACCCCTAAAAAATCGGCGGCGGAAAGATCCGCCGCCGATCGAAACGTCCGCACATTCCCCGTGCGGCAAAAGCGCTTACGAAAAAGCGATCTGCACCTTCATGGCGCGACTGCGGTCGGAGGCGAATTCGAAGGCCGAGATGGCGTCGTCGAGATCGACGGTCTGGGTGATGAACGGCTTGACGTCGATCAGGCCCTTGCGCATCAATTCCACACCGGTGGCGAATTCCTCATGGAAGCGGAAAGAGCCGCGCAGATCCAGTTCCTTGGCGGTGATCGCCATCATCGGCAGGTTCATATCGCCACCAAGACCGAGCTGGACGATGATGCCGCGCGGACGAAGCGCCGTAATACCACCGGCAAGCGCCACGGCGGCACCCGAGCATTCATAGAGAACATCGAAAGTTCCCTTGTTTGCCCCATAGGCGGCAAGCGCGTCGGGCTCATCCTTGCTGTTGATAACACGGTCCGCACCCGCCTCACGCGCCTTGGCGAGCGTGAAATCGGAAAGATCGGTGGCGACGATTTCAGCCGCGCCGGCACGGCGCGCGGCCAGAATGGAGAGGATTCCGATCGGGCCACAACCCGTGACAAGCACACGTTTTCCCAGCAAATCACCGGCGCGGCGGGTGGCATGCAGCGTCACCGCGAGCGGCTCGGCCATGGCGGCCTCGCCGGCGCTCAGGCCATCCGCCGGCACGCATTGCAGGGCGTCCGCCACCAGAACCTCACGGAACGCACCCTGAATATGCGGGAAAGGCATGGCGCTGCCATAAAAGCGCATGTTGAGGCACTGGTTGTGCAGGCCTTCCTGGCAGAAGCGGCAGGTTCTGCAGGGGCGGGACGGCGAAACGGCCACCAGACCGCCGACCTTCAGCCCTTCGACGCCCTCGCCCAGTTCTTCGATGACGGCCGAGACCTCATGGCCCAGCACCATCGGCTCACGAAGCCGCACCGCGCCGAAGCCTCCGTGATTGTAATAATGCAGATCGCTGCCGCAAATTCCGCCCCGGACCAGACGAAGCCGTACTTCTCCCGCTCCCGGCGCTTCCTCGGGCCGTTCCTCGATGCGCACATCCTTGGCCCCATGGGCAACAATCGCTCTCATAAATATCTCCCGTTCGACATCGCGCCTGAGCAGCACGACAAATAATCCGCATCCCTGTCACCGCCGCCTGCCGTGCATTTGCACGCCGTGCAGCCTCCCCGCCCGCCCGATCCGTACCGAAACCGGGCGTTTAAGCCTTGACATCCACGTCTGAAAGGGATGAATGTTATCGATAACATAAACCGGTATGAATGCAATGTCGAGAGACTGGAGGAAACAGTGGGCCTTAATTTGTTCGATCTTTCCGGCCGCCGCGCCCTGATCACGGGTTCGTCCCAGGGCATCGGCTTCGCGCTGGCGCAGGGGCTGGCGGAAGCCGGAGCGGAAGTGGTGCTGAACGGGCGCGATGAAGCGAAGCTGAAGGCCGCCGCCGCTGGCATCAAGGGTGCGAAAACACTTGCCTTCGACGCTACCGATCATGGCGCGGTGCGCGAGGCCATCGACCGTTTCGAAGCGGAGGTCGGCCCCATCGATATTCTCGTCAACAATGCCGGCATGCAGCACCGCACGCCGCTTGAGGATTTTCCGGCGGATGCCTTCGAGCGCCTGCTGCAGACCAACATCGCCTCGGTGTTCCACGCCGGACAGGCCGCGGCGCGCCATATGATCAGCCGTGGCCGTGGCAAGATCATCAACATCGCCAGCGTTCAGACCGCCCTTGCCCGCCCCGGCATCGCGCCCTACACCGCCACCAAGGGCGCCGTCGGCAATCTGACGAAAGGCATGGCGACGGACTGGGCCAAATACGGCCTGCAATGCAACGCCATCGCGCCCGGCTATTTCGATACGCCGCTCAATGCGGCTCTGGTTGCCGATCCCACCTTTTCGGCATGGCTTGAAAAGCGCACGCCGGCCGGTCGCTGGGGCAAGGTCGAAGAGCTCGTCGGCGCCTGCATCTTCCTGTCATCCGATGCCTCGTCCTTCGTGAACGGGCATATTCTTTACGTCGATGGCGGCATCACCGCTTCGCTTTAACAAACACCAAAACCGGATGGCCGGCTGCGGCCGCCATCCGGTTTTGAACCGATGACACCACGACACTTTGGGAGGAGGCCGTGAACACCATGACCGAGAAGAACAAAGTCGCGCTGATCGGCGCCGGCGCCATGGGCGGCGCGATCGGCACACGGCTCATCGAGACCGGCAATCAGCTGACGGTTTTCGATCTGGATGCGGAAAAGGTGGCGGCGTTGACGAGCCTCGGCGCGCAGAGCGCCGGCACGGCGGCGGAAGCGGCTTCAGTTTCCGATGTGGTGATCCTCAGCCTCAATTCCCCGAAAATCGTTCGCATCGCCGTCTTCGGCAAGGATGGCGTGGCGGCGGGGGCAAAGCCCGGCACACTCATTATCGACATGTCCTCCATCGATCCGGAAGCGACCAAGGAGCTGGCGGCCGATGCTGCGGAAAAGGGCCTGCGCTGGGTGGACAGCCCGCTTTCGGGCGGTGCGCCCAAGGCGCTTGTCGGCCAGTTGACGCTGATGGCCGGCGGCAGCGAAAAGGATGTCGCCGATGCGCATCGCGTGCTGCGGCATGTGGCCAGCAACTATACCCACATGGGACCCTGCGGCGCGGGACAGACGACGAAACTCATCAATCAGGTTCTCTGCGGGCTGAATTTCCTTGCGGTGGCGGAAGCAACACAGCTTGCGCTGGATGCCGGCGTCAATGCCACCAAAATCCCGCAGGCGCTGAAGGGCGGCCGCGCCGATAGCGCCATCCTGCAGGAATATATGCCGCGTTACGTGGCAAAGGATTACCGCCGCACCGGCCGTATCGACAATATGGTGAAAGACCTCAACGGCGCGCAGGATCTCGCCCGGCGCACCAACACGGCCATGCCACTGACGGCACTTTGCGCCGAAGTGCACCGCATGCTGACGGCGGCAGGGCTGGGTGGAGAGGATCAGGCCGCACTGATGGAGTTTTTCAGCGGCGCGAAACGCACCTTTCCGGACTGATTGCCCGATGGGCATGAAATGGCAGGAGCCTGTTGATACAGCCCCCACGGGCCATTGCGAAATTGTCCTTCAGCGAAGATGATCGGGCGAATCGGCATGGCAATTGCCCCGATCATCGCAGACGCATGCATGCAAAGGACAATTTCCCGATGACTACCTCCACGACAGGCACGGGGATTGCCGGTCTGACCGTTTCCGGAGACGGTTTCATTGCCGAAATCGCTTTTGAGGGCGCGACGCTTCTGAGCTGGCGGCCGATCTCTGCCGATGGCGGAGAAGGCGAAGATCTTGTCGACGGATATTCGACGCCTGCCGAACTGCAATCGCAGAACGGCGTGAGAAACGGCATTCTCGCACCCTTCACCAATCGCATTCCGGATGGCCAATTCAGTTTTGGCGGGCAGGCGCACCGCATTGAACCGGTGCTTGCCCATGAAACTCTCGTCTTCCACGGATTTGCCAGAGCCCTGCCCTTCGCCCTCGCGCAATCTCTTGAGGAAAACGGCGCTCGCATCCTTATCTTCCGCACTGAAATATTGCCTGCGGATTTCAAGGGTTATCCCTACCGTCTCGCCATCGAGGTGGAATATCGCTTCGCCGGCCATGAGGTCACCATCGACATACGCGGCATCAATCGCGACGACCGGCCCCTGCCTTTCGCCGCCGGCTGGCATCCCTATTTCCGCCTGCCCGGCACGACGTCTATCGACGACCTTCTTCTCACGCTGCCCTCGCGAACGGCGATTGAAACAGACGAGGACCTGATCCCCCTTCGCGACCCACAGGGCGGGATAGTCAAACGGGACGACACCCGCTTTCTCTATGCGCCGCTGGCCGGCCATGTACTCGATGTCTGCTTCACCGATCTGGTCGCATCCGAAAACGGGCTTTACGAGACGAGGCTCGAAAACCGGCACGATGGTTCGAGCCTGACGGTATGGCAGGAGCGTGGGCACATGCATGTCTTCACCGGCGATACGCTCGCCCGCGACAGGCGGCACTCCATCGCGCTTGAACCCGTGGAAACACCAACCAACGCCTTCAACCACCAGGAACTCGCGGATGCGATTACCCTGCAACCCGGCGAGACTCGAGGCTTCCGCTTTGGCGTCCGTTTCAAGGCGGCGCGCTGATAAGGCTCGATAAGCCCTCAGATATGCGTCGTCGGCAGCGAAGACGACAGCTTAACCGTCTCCATGGAGATATAGGCGGACATGTCGTAAAGCTGCACGCGGCGCAGGATCTGTTTATAGACCGTGTCGTAATATTCGACATTCGGCAGCACCAGCTTCAGAATATAGTCGAAATTGCCGGTCAGCCGGTGAACCTCGACAATCTCAGGTATGGTGCTGACGGCGGCATGGAACCGGTCCAGCCAGTCCTCCGCATGCAGGCCCGTTCTCACCAGCAGAAAAACCGTGGTCGGCAGGTTGATCTTCCGTCGGTCCAGCAGCGCCATCGTGCCCGTCACATAACCTTCCGTTCGCAGCCGCGTGATGCGGCGCGAACAGGCCGATAGCGACAGGGAAACCTCCTCTGCGATATCCGCGAGTGGGGTCTCGGCATTTTCCTGGAGAATCGCAAGGATTCGGCGGTCACGGTCGTCAATCATCCGTTAAGAATGCACCGGTTAACGCAACAGCGCAAGAAATTTGCGATATTATCTAATATGGCGCGTTACATTTGCATACTTGCCGCGCAATCCTCCAAAAAACGCATGCCGTTTTCGTTTCGGTGATGGCATTCTTGTCTTCAATCAAACTTGATAAGGGAACTCTTATGAAACGGATCGGCCTGATCGGCGGCATGAGCTGGGAATCTACCGCAACCTATTACCGCATGATCAATGAGGCCGTGCGCGACAGCCGCGGCGGCCTGGTCTCGGCCGATATCGTCATGCATTCGCTCGATTTTTCCGAGGTCGTCGCCCTCCAGAAGGCCGATCGCTGGGATGAGGCAGGCGCTCTTCTGGGCGCTGCCGGTGCGCGCCTTGCCAATGCGGGTGCCGATTGCGTGCTGATCTGCACCAACACCATGCATCTTGTCGCTGACACCGTAGCGAAAATGTCCGGCGTGGCGCTGATCGACATCATCGATGAAACCGCAGCAGCCCTGAAGGCGGATGGACGCCGCAAGCCGCTTCTGCTCGCCACCCGTTACACGATGGAGCACGGCTTCTACACCGACCGCATGCGCCGCCACGGCGTCGACGTGGTCGTGCCCGATGCGGAAGACAGGGCTGCGATCCACGACATCATATTCGGCGAACTCTGCCAGGGCGAGATCAAGTCCTGCTCGCGTGAACGCTATCTCGCGGTCATCGACAAGGCTCGCGCACTCGGCGTCGATTCCGTCATTCTCGGCTGCACCGAAATTTCGCTGCTGATCGACCCCGACGCCCTGCCGCTGCCCGGTTACGATTCGACCGCCATTCACGCGAAGGCCGCCGTCGGCTTCGCGCTCGGAAACAAGGCTTTCGACAGAGCCGCATGAATGTGCCGCCTCTTTGCCTATTCCGGTAAACCCGTCTGGCTCGACAGCCTGCTGATCGAGCCAGAAGCATCACTGGTCAGCCAGTCCATGGCCGCAAGAGAAGCGAAAACCGTCGTCAATGGCGACGGTTGCGGCCTTGGCTGGTATGGCGAACGCGGAACGCCCGGCGTCTTTCGTGATACCAGGCCCGCCTGGTCGGATGCCAACCTCGCTGCACTCTGCCACCAGCTTCGCTCGGGCATGTTCATGGCCCATGTCCGCTCCGCCACCTCAGGCGAAGTATCCCGCGCCAATTGCCACCCCTTTGCCCATGGCCAATATCTCTTCATGCATAACGGCCAGATCGGCGGCTACGAGCAGATCAGGCGCGACATCGACTCCCTTATCCCCGATGATATCTATGCATCCCGACGCGGCACCGGCGACAGCGAAGCAATATTCCTCATCGCCGCCGGCCTTGGCCTTGATGCCGATCCCGTGCGCGCAATTTCCACCGCCCTTCGTCTCTGTCAGGAAAAGATGGTCGCGGCGGGCGTTTCCTCCGCACTGCGCTTCAGCGCCGTGCTGATGGACGGCGATTGCGTGCACGCCTTCCGCTGGTCGAGCGATGACAAGCCGCCGACGCTCTACTGGCGCGGCCTGGAAGAAGGCATCGCGTTGAGTTCGGAGCCCTTTTCCTTCGATTGCACTCCCTGGTGCGCCGTTCCGCCGAATACCCGCGTGACGATCCGCGCCGGGGAAATGACGACAGAGCCTTTTTTTCTGCCGTAAACATCGTCTTCGACGACGGTGTTGCCCCGTTTTCACACCGCCGCCACGCGAGACAAACATGGCTGTGGCGGCGACCCATTTATTTTCATTGAATTTTTGCGGCCGCGAAGGCTAGTGTGTGATTTAGAGCATCGGACCGAAACATATGCGCGGTTTTCGGTCTGGTGTGTAAAGATAATAGAGCGAAACAGATTTCAGGACCGGTGAACCATTTAAAAGTGTTGCAGCCTCTCTCCCTTTTTTGAACGATGCCCGGCATCGCGACCACCACGCAAACCTCTTCAGGAACGGCGGATAAAGGGCCGGCAATGCCTTCGGCGATCCTTGGGACGCGGAAGAAAAATTCTTATTTTTCATAAACCTAAGCCGTTCAACTTTCCGCAAAAAATGCTGTTGCCACACCTCCATATCGATGCATAAACTGGCATCAGCAAAGGCAACACGGATCGACCTCATCAGACCCTCTCCTCCCACCAAGGTGCTGACCGACCAATGATCAATAATCTAAACGCCGCCGATCTTCCCCGCCCCGCCCCGCGCAGTTCCAACCCGGAAATCATGGCGTCGGAAATCATCGAACGCCTCACCTACCGCATCGGTAAGGACGTCAAGGTCGCCAAGCCGCACGACTGGCTGACCGCAACCATCCTCGTCGTCCGCGACCGCATCATCGACAAATGGATGGAATCCACCCGCAAGGCCTATCACAACAATTCCAAGCGCGTTTATTACCTGTCGCTCGAATTCCTGATCGGCCGCCTGATGCGCGACGCCATCTCCAATATCGGCCTGATGCACGAAATCCGCGATGCGCTGTCCTCGCTCGGCGTCGATCTTGACGTCATCGCCGGTCTGGAGCCGGATGCAGCCCTTGGCAATGGCGGCCTTGGCCGTCTCGCCGCCTGTTTCATGGAATCCATGGCGACCGTCGATATTCCCGCCTATGGCTATGGCATCCGTTACGTGCACGGCCTCTTCCGCCAGCAGATGGCGGATGGATGGCAGGTGGAACTGCCGGAAACCTGGCTGGCGCATGGCAACCCCTGGGAATTCGAACGCCGCGAAAGCTCCTATGAAATCGGCTTCGGCGGATCGGTGGAGACGATCGGCGGTTATGAAGATCCGCAGCGCTTCGTCTGGAAACCGGCCGAACGCGTCATCGCCATGGCTTACGACACGCCGGTCGTCGGCTGGCGCGGTACCCGCGTCAACACGCTTCGCCTGTGGTCGGCGCAGCCGATAGATCCCATTCTTTTGGCCGCCTTCAATGCCGGCGACCATATCGGCGCATTGCGCGAAAGCAACAAGGCGGAAAGCCTGACGCGGGTTCTCTACCCCGCCGATGCGACGCCGGCCGGTCAGGAACTGCGCCTGCGGCAGGAGTTCTTCTTCTCCTCCGCTTCGCTGCAGGACATTCTGCGCCGCCATCTGCAGCAGTACCCGGATTTCACCTCGCTGCCCGACAAGGTTTCGATCCAGCTTAACGACACGCATCCGGCCATTTCCATCTGCGAAATGATGCGCCTGCTCTGCGATGTCCATGGCCTTGAATTCGACGAAGCCTGGAAGATCACACAGGGCACCTTCTCCTACACCAACCACACGCTTCTGCCGGAAGCGCTGGAAAGCTGGCCGGTGCCGTTGCTCGAGCGCCTTTTGCCGCGGCACATGCAGATCGTTTACGCCATCAACGCCAATACGCTGCTCTTCGCCCGCAAGGAAAAGAAGATGGCGGATCAACAGATCCGTTCCATCTCTCTCATCGATGAAGGCGGCGAGCGCCGGGTGCGCATGGGCAACCTCGCCTTCATCGGCTCGCATTCCATCAACGGCGTTTCCGCACTTCATACCGAGCTGATGAAGGAAACTGTCTTTGCCGACCTGCACAGCCTTTATCCTGATCGTATCAACAACAAGACCAACGGCATTACGCCGCGCCGCTGGCTGATGCAGTGCAACCCCGGCCTGACGGGATTGATCAGGGAAGCGATCGGCGACGATTTCCTCGATGATGCGGAAAAGCTGACGGCACTCGACCGTTTCGCCGACGATGCCGGTTTCCGCGAGAAATTTGCCGAGGTGAAGCGTCTGAACAAGGTGCGGCTTGCCAATACGGTGGCGCAGCGCATGGGCATCCGCGTCGATCCCTCGGCCATGTTCGACATCCAGATCAAGCGCATCCACGAATATAAGCGCCAGCTTCTGAACCTTGTTGAGACTGTCGCCCTTTACGACCAGATCCGTTCCCACCCGGAACTGGATTGGGTGCCGCGCGTTAAGTTCTTCGCAGGCAAGGCGGCGCCGAGTTATCACAACGCGAAGCTGATCATCAAGCTTGCCAACGATATTGCCCGGGTCATCAACAACGATCCGGCCGTGCGCGGGCTTCTCAAAGTGGTGTTTGTTCCGAACTATAACGTCTCGCTTGCCGAAATCATGGTTCCCGCCGCCGATCTTTCGGAACAGATTTCGACGGCCGGCATGGAAGCCTCCGGCACCGGCAACATGAAATTCGCGCTGAACGGCGCGCTGACCATCGGCACGCTCGATGGCGCGAATGTGGAAATGCTCGAACATGTCGGCCCTGAGAACATCGTCATCTTCGGCATGACGGCGGAAGAAGTGGCCAGAGCTCGCGCCGAGGGCCACAATCCGCGTGCCATCATCGAAGGGTCTGCGGAATTGTCGCAGGCTCTGTCGTCCATCGCGTCGGGTGTGTTTTCACCGGATGATCGTTCGCGGTTTTCTGCCCTCATCGACGGCATATACAACAGCGACTGGTTCATGGTCGCCGCCGATTTCGACGCCTATGCCGACGCACAGCGCAAGGTGGACGCGATCTGGAGCGATCAGGATAGCTGGAACACCAAAGCAGTGCGCAACACGGCGCGTATGGGCTGGTTCTCGTCCGACAGGACGATCCGCCAGTATGCCACCGAGATCTGGAGAGCCTGATGAAAAAACCGCTCAATTCGGCCGAAGAGAAAAAGACTGGCGAAATCACGAAGGCTGAAATCGAGGCGATCAAGAGCGGTTTGCATTCCAATCCCTTTGCCCTTCTCGGCGTTCACGAGACGCCGGAAGGGTTTTCCGCCCGCTGTTTCATTCCGGGCGCCGAGGAGGTTTCCGTCCTCACGCTGGATGGAAATTTCGTAGGTGAATTGAAGCGGCTTGATCCTGATGGTTTTTTCGAAGGCCGGATCGATCTTTCAAAGCGCCAGCCGGTGCGGTACCGCGCCAGCCGCGACGATGCCGAATGGGCGGTGACCGACCCCTACAGCTTCGGCCCTGTTCTCGGACCCATGGACGATTATTTCGTCCGTGAAGGATCGCATCTCAGGCTCTTCGACAGGATGGGCGCGCATCCGCTGAAACTCGAAGGCGTCGAAGGTTTTCACTTCGCCGTGTGGGCGCCCAATGCGCGGCGTGTTTCCGTCGTCGGCGATTTCAACAATTGGGATGGCCGCCGGCATGTGATGCGCTTCCGCAAGGATACCGGCATCTGGGAAATCTTCGCGCCTGACGTCTATGCCGGCTGCGCCTACAAGTTCGAAGTCCTCGGCGCCAATGGCGAGCTTCTGCCCCTGAAGGCCGACCCTTATGCCCGCCGCGCCGAATTGCGGCCGAAGAACGCTTCCGTCACCGCGCCGGAACTGACGCAGAAATGGGAAGATCAGGCCCACCGGGAACATTGGGCGCAGGTGGACCAGCGCCGCCAACCGATCAGCATCTATGAGGTGCATGCCGGCTCCTGGCAGCGCCGCGAGGACGGCACCTTCCTCAGCTGGGATGAACTCGCCGCCCAGCTCATTCCCTATTGTACGGATATGGGCTTCACCCATATCGAATTCCTGCCCATCACCGAACATCCCTATGATCCCTCCTGGGGTTACCAGACGACCGGCCTTTATGCGCCATCCGCCCGTTTCGGCGATCCCGAGGGCTTTGCCCGTTTCGTCAATGGCGCGCACAAGGTCGGTATCGGCGTTCTTCTCGACTGGGTTCCGGCGCATTTTCCGACCGATGAGCACGGGTTGCGCTGGTTCGACGGCACCGCGCTTTACGAGCACGCCGATCCGCGTCAGGGTTTTCACCCCGACTGGAACACGGCGATCTACAATTTCGGCCGTATCGAGGTCATGTCCTACCTCATCAACAACGCGCTTTATTGGGCCGAGAAATTCCATCTCGACGGCCTGCGCGTCGATGCGGTCGCCTCGATGCTCTATCTCGATTATTCCCGCAAGGAAGGCGAGTGGATCCCCAATGAATATGGCGGACGCGAAAATCTCGAATCCGTCCGCTTCCTGCAGAAGATGAATTCGCTCGTCTACGGCACCCATCCCGGCGTCATGACGATCGCGGAGGAATCCACCTCGTGGCCGAAAGTGTCCCAGCCCGTCCACGAGGGCGGTCTCGGTTTCGGCTTCAAATGGAACATGGGCTTCATGCACGACACGCTGAGTTATTTCGCGCGTGAGCCGGTGCATCGCAAGTTCCACCATCAGGAACTGACCTTCGGCCTGCTTTACGCCTTCACCGAGAATTTCGTGCTTCCGCTTTCCCACGACGAGGTGGTGCACGGCAAGGGATCGCTGATCGCCAAGATGTCCGGCGATGACTGGCAGAAATTCGCCAATCTCCGCTCCTATTACGGCTTCATGTGGGGTTATCCCGGCAAGAAGCTGCTGTTCATGGGGCAGGAGTTCGCACAGTGGAGCGAATGGAGCGAAAAGGGGTCGCTCGACTGGAACCTGCGCCAATATCCGATGCATGAGGGCATGCGCCGCCTCGTGCGCGATCTCAACCTCACCTATCGATCCAAAGCTGCCCTGCACGCCCGTGACTGCGAACCTGACGGCTTCCGCTGGCTTGTGGTCGATGATCACGAGAATTCCGTCTTCGCCTGGCTGCGCACGGCGCCCGGCGAAAAGCCGGTGGCGGTCATCTGCAACCTCACCCCGGTCTATCGGGAAAATTATTATGTGCCGCTGCCTCTGGCGGGGCGGTGGCGGGAGATTCTCAACACCGATGCCGAAATTTATGGCGGCAGCGGCAAGGGAAATGGCGGACGCGTTCAGGCGGTCGATGCCGGCGGCGATATCGGGGCGATGCTCGTCCTGCCGCCGCTTGCCACGATCATGCTCGAACCGGAAAACTGACAGACAGAGAGGGAGGACACCATGTCGGAAAAAAGAGTTCAGCCTTTGGCGCGTGATGCAATGGCCTATGTCCTCGCAGGCGGCAGAGGCAGCCGCCTGAAGGAGCTGACGGACCGCCGGGCAAAACCCGCCGTCTATTTCGGCGGCAAGGCGCGTATCATCGATTTTGCGCTTTCCAACGCGCTCAATTCCGGCATTCGCCGCATCGGCGTCGCCACGCAATACAAGGCGCACTCCCTCATTCGCCACCTGCAGCGCGGCTGGGACTTCTTCCGCCCTGAACGGAACGAGAGCTTCGACATTCTTCCCGCCTCCCAGCGCGTTTCCGAAACGCAATGGTATGAAGGCACCGCCGACGCGGTTTACCAGAATATCGACATCATCGAGCCCTATGCGCCGGAATATATGGTCATCCTCGCCGGCGACCATATCTATAAGATGGACTACGAATACATGCTGCAGCAGCATGTCGATTCCGGCGCTGACGTGACGATCGGCTGCCTTGAAGTACCGCGCATGGATGCGACCGGTTTCGGCGTGATGCATGTGAATGAAAAAGACGAGATCATCGATTTCATCGAAAAGCCGGCCGATCCACCAGGCATTCCCGGCAATGAAGGCTTCGCGCTTGCCTCCATGGGCATTTATGTCTTCCACACGAAATTCCTGATGGAAGCGCTGCGCCGCGACGCCGCCGATCCGACCTCCAGCCGCGACTTCGGCAAGGATATCATTCCCTATATCGTAAAGCACGGCAAAGCCGTCGCCCACCGCTTCGCAGACTCCTGCGTCCGCTCGGATTTCGAGCATGGTCCTTACTGGCGCGACGTGGGCACCATCGATGCCTACTGGCAGGCCAATATCGATCTCACGGATGTGGTGCCTGACCTCGATATCTACGACAAGTCCTGGCCGATCTGGACCTATGCGGAAATCACCCCGCCGGCGAAATTCGTGCATGACGATGAGAACCGCCGCGGTTCGGCCGTGTCTTCGGTTGTTTCGGGAGACTGCATCATTTCCGGTGCGGCCCTCACCCGCAGCCTCCTGTTTACCGGCGTGCGCGCCAATTCATACTCCCGCCTTGAGAATGCCGTAGTACTGCCGAGTGTGAAGATCGGGCGCCATGCCCAGCTCAGCAACGTCGTCATCGACCATGGAGTGGTCATTCCGGAAGGACTGATTGTAGGAGAAGACCCCGAACTGGATGCCAAGCGTTTCCGCCGCACGGAAAACGGCATTTGCCTTATCACCCAATCGATGATCGACAAGCTGGACCTGTAGAGCCCATGAATGTCCTTTCGGTTTCATCCGAAGTCTATCCCCTGATCAAGACCGGAGGGCTCGCCGACGTTGCCGGCGCGCTCCCCATCGCGCTCGAGGCCCTTGGCGTCAGGACGCGGACATTGATACCCGGATATCCGGCGGTGAAAGCCGCCGTGACGGACCCCGTCAAATGTCTGGAATTTACCGATCTGCTCGGCGAAAAAGCCGATGTGCTCGAAGTACGGCATGAGGGGCTCGATCTCCTCATTCTCGATGCGCCCGCCTATTACGAGCGCTCCGGCGGCCCCTATCTCGACCAGACCGGCAAGGACTATCCAGACAATTGGAAGCGCTTCGCGGCACTGTCGCTCGCGGCAGCCCGTATTGCCGCCGGCGCGCTTCCCGGCTGGCGGCCGGATATCGTGCATGCCCATGACTGGCAGGCCGCCATGGCGCCGGTCTATATGCGTTATGCCGAAACGCCTGAGATTCCGAGCCTTCTCACCATCCACAACATCGCCTTTCAGGGCCAGTTCGGCGCCAATATCTTCAGCAAACTGGCGCTGCCACCGCATTCCTTCGGCATGGAAGGCATCGAATATTATAATGATGTGAGCTTCCTGAAGGGCGGCCTGCAGACGGCAACGGCGCTCAGCACCGTCAGCCCGTCCTATGCCGAGGAGATCCTCACCCCGCAATTCGGCATGGGCCTGCACGGCGTCATCGGCAGCCGCGCCCATGTGCTGCACGGCATCGTCAACGGCATCGATGCCGATGTCTGGAACCCGGCAACGGACCATCTGATCCACGACAATTATTCGGCCGCCAATCTCAAGAACCGCGCGCTGAACAAGAAGGCGGTCGCCGAACATTTCCGCATCGATGATGATGACAGCCCGCTGTTCTGCGTCATCTCCCGCCTCACCTGGCAGAAGGGCATCGACCTCATGGCGGAAGCCGTGGATGAGATCGTTTCGCTCGGCGGCCGTCTCGTGGTGCTTGGCGCGGGCGATGTGGCGCTGGAAGGCGCGCTTCTGGCGGCGGCATCCCGACACCATGGCCGCGTCGGCGTTGCCATCGGTTACAACGAACCCCTGTCGCATCTCATGCAGGCGGGCTGCGACGCGATCATCATTCCCTCGCGTTTCGAACCCTGCGGCCTCACCCAGCTTTACGCGCTGCGTTATGGCTGCATTCCGGTCGTCGCCCGCACCGGCGGCCTTGCCGATACGGTGATCGACGCCAACCATGCCGCCATCGCCAATAAATCGGCGACAGGCGTGCAATTTTCACCCGTCACGCTTGATGGTCTGAAACAGGCGATCCGCCGGACCGTCCGTTATTATCACGACCCGAAACTGTGGACACAAATGCAGAAACTCGGAATGAAATCCGATGTTTCCTGGGAAAAGAGCGCCGGTCTCTACGCCGCGCTTTACAGCCAGCTTATTTCGAAAGGCCATTGAAACAATGATCAAAACCATCAAGACGACGCCCTATCAGGACCAGAAGCCGGGCACATCCGGCCTGCGCAAGAAGGTGCCGGTCTTCGCCCAGGAAAATTACGCGGAGAACTTCATCCAGTCGATCTTCGACGCACTCGAAGGCTTTGAGGGCCAGACGCTGGTGATTGGTGGCGACGGCCGTTATTACAACCGCGAAGTCATCCAGAAGGCGATCAAGATGGCCGCCGCTGCCGGTTTCGGCAAGGTTCTGGTCGGTCAGGGCGGCATTCTCTCCACACCCGCCGCCTCCAACGTCATCCGCAAATACAAGGCCTTCGGCGGCATCGTGCTTTCCGCCAGCCATAATCCCGGCGGTCCGACCGAAGATTTCGGCATCAAATACAATATCGGCAATGGTGGTCCCGCACCTGAGAAGATCACGGACGCGATCTATGCCCGCTCGAAAGTCATCGACAGCTACAAAATCTCGGATGCCGCCGATATCGATCTAGACAAGATCGGCAGCTTCAAGGTGGACGAGCTGACTGTCGAGGTGATCGATCCGGTCGCCGATTATGCCGCCCTGATGGAAGAGCTGTTCGATTTCGACGCCATCCGCACGCTTATCGCCGGCGGCTTCAAGGTCGTGGTTGATTCCATGAGTGCCGTTACTGGCCCTTATGCCGTGGAAATCATCGAAAAGCGCCTCGGCGCACCGAAGGGTTCCGTCCGCAACGCCACACCGCTGCCGGATTTCGGCGGCCATCATCCCGACCCGAACCTTGTCCACGCCAAGGAGCTTTATGACGATGTCATGAGCCCGGAAGGCCCCGATTTCGGCGCCGCTTCCGATGGCGATGGCGACCGCAACATGGTCGTCGGCAAGGGCATGTTCGTCACGCCATCAGACAGTCTGGCCATCATCGCCGCTAATGCCAAACTCGCCCCCGGTTATGCGGCCGGCATTTCCGGTATCGCCCGCTCCATGCCGACAAGTGCGGCAGCCGACCGTGTCGCCGAAAAACTCGGCCTTGGCATGTATGAGACGCCGACCGGCTGGAAATTCTTCGGCAACCTCATGGATGCCGGCAAGGTGACGATCTGCGGCGAAGAGAGCTTCGGCACCGGCTCCAACCATGTGCGCGAAAAGGATGGCCTCTGGGCTGTGCTCTACTGGCTGAACATCGTCGCCGCGCGCAAGGAAAGCGTGAAAGACATCGTCACCAGGCACTGGGCCGAATATGGCCGCAACTATTATTCGCGCCACGACTATGAGGAAGTGGATTCGGATGCGGCGAACACGCTGGTCGCCACCCTGCGCGAAAAACTCGCGACGCTTCCCGGCACCAGCTACGGCAATCTGAAGGTCGCGGCGGCGGATGATTTTGCCTATCACGATCCGGTCGATCAGTCCGTCAGCAAAAATCAGGGCATCCGCATCCTCTTCGAAGGCGGTTCGCGCATCGTGCTGCGCCTTTCCGGCACCGGTACTGCGGGCGCGACGCTTCGCCTTTATGTCGAGCGTTACGAGGCGGATGCGGCCCGTCATGGCATCGAAACGCAGGAAGCGCTTTCCGACCTGATTGCCGTTGCCGATACGATCGCCGGCATCAGGGCCCATACCGGCCGCAACGCGCCGAGCGTTATTACGTAAGGGCTTGTCGCCCGCTCATGAGGGACGCACTGAAAGCGTCCCTCATTCGGCCTTGCCTCCCTTTTCCGTTCTGGGAGAGAAACACCATCCCCGGAGAGACTGATCATGCAGACAACTTCCGTTTTCCCCAAAGGCGCAATCCAGACGGAAAACGGAACGGAATTCACGGTCTATTCCCGGCATGCCTCCCAGATCGATCTCTGCCTTTTCGATAAAACCGGCGAAAAAGAAACGGCGCGCCTGCCGATGGTGCGCGGCGAAGACGATATTCACAGATTGATCGTCGCCGACGTCGGCCTCGGCACGCGATACGGCTTTCGCGCTCACGGCATTTACGCTCCTGAACACGGCCTCTGGTTCGATCCCGCAAAGCTGCTGCTCGATCCCTATGCCACGGAGATCGACCGCCCCTTCCGACACGATCCAGCGCTTTACGCCTTTGGCGCGGAGACCGGCGAGATCATGCCGAAGGCGGTCCTTTCCCAATATGAGCCGGTCAAGCGCCATCAGCCGCTTTTTGCCGAAGGCGGGCTGATTTATGAGCTTGCCGTCAAATCCTTCACGCAGTTGCATCCCGAGGTGCCGAAAGACATCAGAGGCACCGTCGCAGCACTTGCCCATCCCGCCATTCTCGCACACCTGAAAAAAATCGGCGTCGATGCGGTGGAATTGATGCCGATCACCGCTTGGATCGACGAGCGCCACCTGCCGCCTCTCGGCCTTTCCAATGCCTGGGGTTATAATCCCGTCGGCTTCATGGCGCTCGATCCGCGCCTCTGCCCCGGCGGCGTGCGGGAATTGCGAGATACGGTTGCGGCGCTGCATGCGGAAGGCATCGGCGTCATTCTCGATCTCGTCTTCAACCATACGGGTGAAAGCGATATCGAGGGCTCGATCCTGTCGTTGCGCGGGCTCGACAATCTCACCGCCTTCCGTCACCCACAGGGAAAACCGGGCGTGCTGGTCAACGATACCGGCACCGGCAACACGGTTGCCTGCGACCATCCCTATATTCGCCAGCTCATCGTCGATTCCCTCAGGCATTTTGTTCTGAATGCCGGTGTGGACGGCTTCCGTTTCGATCTCGCGCCCGTGCTCGGAAGAACGGCCGCCGGCTTCGACATGGCGAGCGAGACGCTGGCCGCCATGCATTCGGACCCGGCGCTTTACGACCGGATATTGATCGCCGAACCCTGGGATATCGGTCCCGGCGGATATCAGCTCGGCAATTTCCCTGAAAGCTTCCTCGAGTGGAACGATCGCGCCCGCGACGACATGCGCCGTTTCTGGCGTGGTGATGCCGGCACGACCGGGGCGCTGGCCAATGCGCTGTCCGGCTCATCGCCGATCTTTTCCCGGCATGGCCGCGCGAGAAGCCGCAGCGTCAATTTCCTTGCCGCCCATGACGGTTTTACCCTGTTCGATCTTGTCAGCCATGAACGCAAGCACAATGAAAGGAACGGCGAAAGCAATCGCGACGGCCATAATGATAACCATTCCTGGAACAATGGTTTTGAAGGCCTGACCGATGATCCCGCCATTGTCGCCGCCCGGCTTGCGGATGTGAAAGCGCTGCTTTCCACGCTTTTCGTCAGCCGCGGCGCCCTGATGCTGACGGCGGGCGACGAGGGCGGCCGCAGCCAGCAGGGCAACAACAATGCCTATTGCCAGGACAATGAGATCAACTGGGTCGACTGGTCATCGCTTGTCCCCGAACTGATCGACCACACGGCCTTTCTTGCCGCATTGCGCAAACGTTTCGGCGTGTTTTCTGAGACGGGCTTCTTTTCCGGCAGGGACGATGTGACATGGCTTGCCCCCGCCGGAGAACCGATGACGACAGCAGATTGGGAAAGACCGGATGCGCAGGCCTTCGCCATGCTGCTTTCCACCCCGGACCGGGAGACCGGCGAGGATACCGAGCTTGCCGTTCTTATCAATCGCGGCCGCGAGATCGTTCCCTTCACCCTGCCGGGTGATGGCTGGCGCGCCATAGGTACGGATTTCGGCAATCCCGCCTTCCTGCCCGCCCGTTCGGTGGTGTTTTATCTGCGCAGTTGATCCCTTCGCGTCACGAGCCGTATAAGTCGCGGGAAACAATGCGGACGAGGTAACATGACAAAAGAAATTGCGCTGGCGGAAATGAAGGATCGCGTCGGTACGGAAATGGGCGTTTCCGACTGGATCACCGTTGACCAGACGATGATTGATGCCTTCGCAAAAGCGACGCTGGACGAACAGTTCATCCACACCGACCCGGAACGCG
The DNA here is from genome assembly GCF_037083425.1 of Agrobacterium sp. CCNWLW32. Lineage (NCBI taxonomy): Bacteria > Pseudomonadati > Pseudomonadota > Alphaproteobacteria > Hyphomicrobiales > Rhizobiaceae > Agrobacterium > Agrobacterium sp. CCNWLW32. Next base: position 142,394 of record NZ_JBAOJM010000007.1, on the reverse strand, counting down.
CCAAAGCGGAAAGTCCCTTCGGCGGCACCATCGCGCATGGATTTCTGACGCTCTCCCTGCTTTCGGCGCTGAATTACGATGCCCTGCCCCGCATTCGCGAACAGACCATGGGCATCAATTACGGCTTCGATGCCATCCGTTTCGTCACGCCGGTCAAAAGCGGCGCGCGGGTGCGTGGCCGGTTCACGCTGGCGGAAGCGCGTTTTCGCGGGGCCGCCATGCTGATGACGACTTATGACGTGACGGTGGAAATCGAAAACGAGAAAAAACCGGCGCTCACCGCACGCTGGACCACCATCAGCCAGTTCAACCCGGAGGACAGGCCGCAAGACGCCTGAAACCACCGCAAGGGAGAGAGCGCATGCATGACGAAGCCGTAAGGAATGCGTTCCTCGTGCAGGCAAGAGCCTGCGACAGCCTTGGCTCGCCCTTTACCGCACGGCTATGCCGCGCGGTGGCAGCAAGGCTCGACCGCCAGACGGAGGTGGGCGAGCGGATTTTATCCTGGCCCGGCGATGTCGGCCCCTCCGGCGATTCCGTTCCCCTGCGGTTGGCGGGCGCCCTGCATGCGCTTGCCATCAAGGAAAAGATCGCGCCGCTTGTCGATATCCCACCGGAAGACGAGGAGGCTCTCTGGCAGGCTTGCGCCAGCGCCCTGCGTTTTCATTCCGCCTTCATCCTTGAAAGGTTGAAATCACCACCGCAGACCAACGAGGTTCGCCGTTCCGCCGTGCTGCTGCCGGGCTTTCTTTCGATTGCGGAATTGACCGGCAAACCGCTGGTGCTTTCCGAAGTGGGAGCCAGCGCCGGCCTCAACCTGCAATTCGACCGTTACCAATATCACCTCGGCAAACTCACCTGGGGCGAACAATCCGATGTTATCCTGTCACCAGAATGGCGCGGCAATACCCCACCCCATGGGCGGATCGAGGTTATCGAGCGCGCCGGCTGCGATCTCAACCCGCTCGATCCGTCATCGGCCGAGGATCGTCTGCGCCTGATGTCCTATGTCTGGGCCGACCAGACCGACCGTCTGGAGCGCATCGCCGCCGCGTTGCGGATCGCGGTGGAGAACGGCCTGCAGGTCGAAAAGGCCGACGCCGTAGACTGGCTGAAACGCCGCCTTGCCAGGCAATATCCGGGTACTGCCCACGTCGTCTATCATACCGTCGCCTGGCAATATCTGCCCGATCCCTTGAAACAGGCAGGCGAGGCACTGATCGCCGAGGCCGGAACCCGTGCCACGCTGGAGGCCCCGCTTGCCCGCCTGCAAATGGAGGCGGATACGACGTCCGGCAGTGCCGCCATTACCCTGCAAATCTGGCCGACCGGCGAGAAGCAGGAAATTGGCCGCGCCGATTTCCATGGGCGATGGGTGCAATGGCGGGGCTGGAAATAAGGGCAAAAAATTTAGACGAAGAGATTGCCCAAAATCCAACTAGTACTTGTAAAATGAATACAACCATGCTCCTCTTCTTGAGACCTTATCTAGAGGGGGATTCTAATTGCGTATCAAAACCCCAAAAATCATAAATATTCTTATGTTTTGGACGTTAATTTCGACCCCGGCGCTCGCCCAGCAACAAATGGGATCGCAAGCCGCCATGAATGCGTGCGCAAACATTGCCACCTTACTGCAGATGGGAGGGCCACAACTGCAATCTGCATTTGGGCAGCATGCACTATTTGCAATTTTTCAACAAACTGGTGGAACAGGTCGCTATCTACCCCTAGTACAACTTGGACCTGTTCATAACGTTATGATAGGCGGGGAAAATGTACTTCCGTTGGGCAGTTTTTTGACTTGCCGGACCGTTCATCAGAATGGATATGCGGATTGGCAGCTTGCATTTTCTCAAATGACGCAGAGATTTGAGAATTTTCAGTTCAATTCGGTGCCTGGTGGAAACCCAAATCCAAACCCGACTCCGAATCCGAATCCGACGCCAAATCCCAATCCCAACCCGAATCCCACACCGAATCCGGTGCCAAAACCACCTTCGGATAATCAGGCCTGTCAAAAATTTCCCGAACTTTGCCCCTGAGGTGAACGCCATGATTACGAGACGCAGTCTTATTGTCGGATGCGGCGCAAGCCTCGCACTACCCGGGATATGCCGATGCCAGACATATAACGGATGCACGCTAACCGCCTCGGAGATTGCATCCGAAACGGATAACAAAACGATGGAGTTCTCCTACGTCGACGGCCAGGCTCCAATCGCCACGTCTGGAGACAAAGACTTCGACTACGCGCTGGCGCAGACCCTGAACTATCTCAGTAATCTTTTCGATGTCCTGCCCGGCTTCACTTATCTCGACGACGCGAAGGGGAAAAATGCCTATGCCAGTTCGGCCAACTATATGGGGCGCTCGGACGGTACGGTTCTTTTTGGCCTACGTTTTCTACAGGAATTTCTCAATCAGCCAGCCTATCCCGCCGCTTACATCGCAGCCGTATGCGCTCATGAGTTTGGGCATATCGCACAATATAAATATGGAATAGACGACCGATTGCGCGGGCAGCCGACCGTAAAAAGAATAGAGCTACATGCGGACTATCTAGCGGGATATTTTGCGGGCAACCGCAAGCTAGATAACGCAAATTTCCCGGCAGCGGTTATCGCCCAGGCACAATTCAGCGTGGGAGATCACGCAGTTGATAATCCCGGGCACCACGGCACGCCGGACGAGCGCGGAAATGCCGTAAAAGCCGGTTTTCTTGCCAGTTATCGTCAACGCCTAAAGTTCCAAGATGCACTGGAAGCCGGCGTTGCATATGTCCAAACCCTCTAAATTAAACACCCTGCCTGACTTTGGCTTTAAAAACTCCATGTCTTCAGACAGATATAAGCCGCTCTCTTTTTAAAACGCTTGAAGAGTCTAAACCGCCACGTCCGCCGCCGCCTCCTGCAGCAGCCCGCCGACATATTCGGCAAAGGAGCGCCAGCATTCCACCCGGAACGTATCGTCCGCGGTGCGCAGCAGCACCACTTCCGCCTTGCCGAAGACGGTGCGTGAGCAAGCGCCGACAGGGAATTTTGCGTGAGAAAGGTCCTGCGGGCAGCCGGCATTGAGCGCTGCTTCCGCGCCAGCGCCGGAGACGATGACGGCCGTGTTGCGGTGGGAAACATCGGTTGCCGAAAACAGGCCCGCAACATTGGCGAGCGCTGCCATCAGGTCGCTTTCGCCCTGATCGATCACCAGCCATTCATCCGGCCCAATCCACAGGGCGGAACGCAGGCCCGACGTGACGGAACTCTTCGGGCTGGTGGGCAGCGCAAGACCGAGCGCTTCGGACAGCGCCGGTACGGCGCTTTCCCGTGCGCGTAGCGACAGCCGCGAGGCGGAAGCCGCAGGCTTGAGCGATACGAAGGGAGAGCCGCCGTGAAAATCCTCAAGCACGGATTTGCGTTTTGCGTGCAGCATGTCAGCCATTGAGACGGGCTCCTTCCTTGTCGAGGAAGACCATGTCGGTCACTTCGACGGCAATGGTTTTATCGGCAAGTGGAATATAGAGCGTTTCGCCCATGCGCGCCCTGCCATCCGCCACCAGCGCAAAAGCGATGGAATGGCCGAGATTTTCCGACCAGTAGGCGGAGGTGACATGGCCGAGCATGGTCATCGGTTTCGGCTGGTTCGGATCAACGACGATCTGGCCGCCCTCATCCGGAACGGTCAGCCGGTCCTTGGTCTTCAGGCCAACAAGCTGCTTACGGCCGGAGCGCGTGAGATCGGGGCGTTTCAGCCCGCGGATACCGACGAAATCCGTCTTCTTTTTCGAAACGGCCCAGGCAAGCCCGGCATCGTCAGGTGTCACCGTTCCGTCCGTATCCTGCCCTACGATGATGTAACCCTTCTCGGCACGCAGGATATGCATGGTTTCGGTGCCATAAAGGCAGCCGCCGACGGCTTCCGCCCTGTCGCGGATCGCGCTCCAGACGGCGGCGCCGTAATCGGCCGGCACATTGATTTCGAAGCCGAGTTCGCCGGTGAAGGAGACGCGGAAGAGGCGCGTTGGCACACCGCAGAACTTGCCTTCGGCTACCGCCATATGCGGGAAGGCTTCCGGCGACAGATCGATACCCTCAACGAAGGGCGCGATGACTTCCCGCGCCTTCGGCCCCTGCACGGCAATGACAGCCCACTGTTCGGTTGCCGAGGTGAGCCAGACGTCGAGATCGGGGAATTCGGTCTGGAGATAATCTTCCATGTGCTGGAGAACGCGGGGCGCGCCGCCCGTCGTCGTCGTGACATGGAACCGGTCTTCGGCAAGACGGCCGACAACACCGTCATCGTAAACGAAACCGTCTTCACGGGTCATGATGCCATAACGGCAGCGGCCGGGTTTCAGAGTATCCCAGGCATTGGTGTAGATGAGGTTCAGGAACTTCGCCGCATCCGGGCCGACCACCTCGATCTTGCCGAGCGTGGAGGCATCGAACACCCCGACGCTCTCACGCACCGTCTTGCATTCGCGGTTGATCGCCTCATGCATGCCCTCGCCCGCCCGCGGGAAGAACCAGGCGCGTTTCCAGTTGCCGACATCCTCGAAAACCGCGCCGGCCGCAAGCTCTTCCTCGTGCATCGGCGTCTTGCGGGTGGGATCGAACAGCGCGCCGCGCGAATGGTTGATGAGCGTGCCGAAGGTGACCGGCGTATAGGGCTGGCGGAAGGTGGTGAGACCAACCTTGGGCAAATCCCGCCCAAGTGCCTCCGATGCGATGGCGAGACCATGCATGTTGGACATCTTGCCCTGATCCGACGCCATGCCGTTGGTGGTGAAGCGCTTGATATGCTCGACCGAATGCATGCCTTCGCGCACGGCAAGGCGAATATCCTTGGCGCAGACATCGTGCTGGAAATCGATGAAGGCCTTGACGCCGGTGCCCTCACCCGCGCCTTCGGCGGCACCGATCATGCCGCCCGTCCAGGCGCGCGCATTCTCGCCGGAAAACGCCACCGAACCGCCACCGGCAGCTGCCGCTTCGGCAATGATCGCGGAAAGATCATCCGTGCCGTTGCAGGCGCCGATGGAAACGCAGTTCTGCACATGGATATCCGGCAGGAAACGCTGGTTAGCCGCGTCAAACTTCAGCTTGCCGCGCGATTGCGAGAAGAGATGCACCGAGGGTGTCCAGCCGGCGGAAACGACAAGCGCATCGATGGCGATCTTGCGCTTGTTGGCGCCACCATTGCGGCCAACGGTCATCGAGGAGACGCGCAGGCGGCCGGCGGTGTTGTAAACACTGTGACCCGCCAGCACTTCAATGCCGAGCGCCCGTGCTTCGTCCAGCAGGCGCTGATCCGGGTTCTCCCGGCAATCAACGATGGCGGCGATCTTCACCCCCGCCTTCTTGAGATCGAAGGCCGTCTCATAGGCCGAATCATGGGCGGTGTAGACCCCGACATTATGGCCGACGGCCACACCATAATGGTTGAGGTAGGTGCGGGCGGCCGCAGCCAGCATGATGCCCGGGCGGTCATTGTTAGCGAAGACCATGTGGCGCTCGATTGCGCCCGCCGCGAGCACGATCTTCTTCGCACGCACTTGCCACAGCCGCTCACGCGGCTGGTGTCTGGCGGGCGTGGCGAGATGGTCGGTCACGCGCTCGGCCAGCGCGACGAAATTGTGGTTGTAATAACCAAAGGCGGTGGTGCGCGTCAGAACCCGCACATTGGGCAGGGCTTTCAGTTCGGCGAAAACCTTCTGCGCCCATTCATAACCGGGCAGACCATCGATGACTGCACCGGTATCGAAACGCAGCGCGCCGCCAACTTCGGCATTTTCATCCACCAGAATGACGCTGGCCCCGGTCTTTGCAGCAGCGAGCGCCGCCGTCAGGCCGGCAACGCCGGCGCCGGCGACCAGCACGTCGCAATGGGCATAACGACCGGAATAGTGATCCGCATCCGGTTCGCTCGGCGCCTTGCCGAGACCGGCGGCGCGGCGGATCAGCGGTTCGTAAATCTTGTGCCAGGCGGCCTTCGGCCACATGAAGGTCTTATAATAAAAACCGGCCGCGAACATCGGAGACAGAACGTCGTTGATGGCGTTCAGATCGAAGGACAGCGACGGGAAACGGTTCTGCGAGGCGATGATGGCGCCGTCGAAAACCTCCTGCACCGTGGCGCGAACATTGGGCTGCTTACGCAGGCTGTCGCGTGAGACATCGATCAGCGCATTCGGCTCTTCCGGTCCGGCGGAAAGGAAACCACGTGGCCGGTGATATTTGAACGAGCGGCCGATCAGATGCACGCCATTTGCCAGAAGCGCTGACGCGACCGTGTCGCCCTCCAGCGCCGGATAGATCTTGCCGTCGAAGGTGAAGCGTGCGGTTCTGGCGGGGGTCAGACGGCCAGCGCCCTTGATACGATAATCGCCGCTCATTTCCCGGCTCCCTTTTCTGCGGAAAGGACCGTTTCAGCATCGGGTTTAGGTTCACCCGCCTTGTAGGTCATCAGGAATTTGTCGCTCACCGAATCGCGGGCGGCGTTGAAGAAGCGGCCGCAGCCGTGAATGTGACGCCAGCGCTCGAAAACGAGGCCCTTGTCATTGTCGCGGATGAAGAAATACTCCGCGAAGGCCTCGTCGGAAATATCGGCGATGTTTTCCGGCCGGGCAATATGGGCTTCGCCCGCCCAGCGGAATTCCAGTTCGGAACGGTCTTCCCCGCAATAGGGGCAATGGATCAGAAGCATCGTCGCTCCACCTAGAGAGAATTTTCCGGAAGCGCTGTTCCGGCGGGTTGGTCACACAGCCGTCTGCCCATCGAAACGAACGGAGAAAGCCGCTTTAAAAGTTGCTCGAAATTATCGAATGGCCTCAGCGCCGAGGCCCGGCCCATATTGACGATGGCAACCGCCATCATGTCGGTGTCGATCGCGAAGGGGTAGTCCTGCTTACCGTCGTCCTGCTCGCCGACGAAATAAACCATCTTCGTCGTAAGGCTCGGCGCGCAGAGAAGCAGGCCCTTTTCCGCCACGAAGGGCCAGTCTTTCTCACCCTGCATTTTCGCAATCTTCTGGCTGCGGAAATCCTTAGCCTCGGGAATGACGCTGCCGGCGGGCACGGCTGCAGCCGCGCCAGATATATTGAGCGCAAGCATAGCCGCCGCCGCCAGCATCAATGCGCCACCGCGGCAGCGGCAGCCTCGTCGATAAGACGGCCGGTGCGGAAGCGGTCAAGCGTCAAACCGGCCGCCAGGCGATGCGGTTCGCCACGGGCGATGAGATGCGCGAAGAGATTGGCCGAACCCGGCGTCGCCTTGAAACCGCCCGTGCCCCAGCCGCAATTGACGAAGAGGTTCTGCACCGGCGTCACGCTCTGGATAGCGGAACGATCAGGCGTGTTGTCGGTGATCCCGCCCCATTGCCGCATCATCTTGACGCGGCGGAAGATCGGGAACAGCTCGCAGATGGCGTCGAGCGTGTGGGTGATGATCTGCAGGCCGCCGGTCTGCGAATAGGAGTTATATTGGTCCGTGCCAGCGCCGATAACCAGCTCGCCCTTGTCGGACTGCGAAATATAGGCATGCACCGTGTTGGACATGACGACACAGGGGAAGATCGGCTTCAGCGGTTCCGACACCAGCGCCTGCAGCGGGTTGGAATGCAGAGGAACACGCACGTCCGCCATCTTCATGATGACCGAGGAATGACCGGCGGCGGAAACGCCGATTTTTTTCGCGCCAATGAAACCGCGATTGGTCTCCACGCCCGTCACCGCGCCATCAGGCCCGCGGCGAATGCCCGTGACCTCACAATTCTGGATGATGTGCACGCCACGGTCTGAAGCCGCGCGCGCATAACCCCAGGCCACCGCATCGTGGCGGGCCGTGCCGCCGCGGCGCTGAAGGGCTGCACCATTGATCGGGTAACGCGCATTGCCGGATATATCGAGTGGTGGGCAATAGGCTTTCGCCTGCTCCGGCGTCAGCCACTCATTGTCGATGCCATAAAGACGGTTGGCATTGATATGGCGGCTGAAGGATTGCCGATCATGGATATTGTGCGACAGCATCATCACGCCGCGCGCCGAATACATGACGTTGTAATTGAGATCCTGGCTCAAGCCTTCCCACAGTTTCAGGGAATGCTCGTAAATATCCATGCTCTCTTCATAGAGATAATTGGAGCGGATGATGGTGGTGTTGCGGCCGGTATTGCCGCCGCCGAGCCAGCCTTTTTCCAGAACTGCGACATTGGTAATGCCGTGTTCCTTGGCAAGGTAATAGGCCGCTCCGAGCCCATGCCCGCCGCCGCCGATGATGACGACATCATAATCCTTGCGCGGCTCGGGTGAAGCCCATTGCGCATCCCACCCTTTATGACCCCGCAACGCCTCACGCGCCACGGCAAAAACGGAATATTTGCGCATTCGCAGTCTGCTCCTCAAGAACCGGCCAGAGGCCGTAAACATAGTTCCGGCCCGTATCATACACATGGCAAATCGGGATGGGAGGCAATATTCATTTTGCGACGTCGCAATGATTTTGTTTCGACATCGCAGGCGGAATTCCGGGCAGGCCGCATTTTGCTGGTTGATTATGCGCTAGCGGCTGGACTTGCTGCAAATGATCTGTTATTGCACGTCACCAATCGCCCAGCTCGACAGCCGGACGAACCATTTTTTGTTTGCGTGTGAATGCCTTTATTCACACAGCAAGATAACCAAACTAAAGGAACGGGTTTAACGTGCAGGTACTAGTCCGCGACAATAACGTTGATCAGGCGCTCCGCGCCCTGAAGAAAAAGATGCAGCGCGAAGGCATTTTCCGTGAAATGAAAATGCGCGATTATTACGAAAAGCCCTCCCAGAAGCGCGCCCGCGAAAAGGCTGAAGCCGTTCGCCGCGTTCGCAAGCTGGCACGCAAGCGTGCACAGCGCGAAGGTCTGGTTGCAGGCCCCCGCGCAGGCCGTTAATAGGCCGTCTTTTGGACGTTTTTGAATGCTTGTTGGGCGGGGGCGATCAATTCGCCGCCGCTCTTTGTGTTTGTGGCCGGAGAATGTTCTTGAGAACGATCGTGAGACCGGCCTGCGAGGGAACCCACACCGAATGATCGCTGTCGACGCCTGTGTTGTGAAAAACTCCGATGCCTCCACGCGCCGGGTGCCATTGAAAAACAACAGAGGGTTCCGCGCTTCTCTGGTCGTCTGTACCGTCCTTGCCGGTCTTTCCGGCTGCGCGACTTCCAACCAGACGGAAGATGTGTTCAGGATCGACCGCGCCCAGGGTTCGCAGGAAAATATCGCCTCGCTTACCTCGGTCATCAACGCCAATCCGCAGGATCCCGAAGGCTATAACGTCCGTGGTTCGGCTTACGGCCGCGCCGGTGATTCGCGCCGCGCCATCGAAGATTTCAACAAGGCGCTGCAGCTCAACCCGCGCTTTTACCAGGCCTATGCCAACCGCGCGCTGGTTTACCGCAATAGCGGACAGCAGCAGCAGGCCTTGCAGGACTACAACGCCGCCCTGCAGATCAATCCGAGCTATGACGTGGCGCTGATCGGCCGTGGCAATCTTTACCGCCAGTCCGGACGCGTGAACGAGGCTTTCAACGATTTCTCCCGCGCCATCGAGCTTGAAACCACCGACGGACGCGCCTGGCACAATCGCGGCCTGATCTACCAGCTGCGCAACCAGCATGCCCAGGCCATCGAAGACTTCTCCAAGGCGATCTCGCTGTCGTCGACATCGCCGGAGCCCTATAATGGCCGCGGTCTTTCTTACGTCGCACTCAATGACGACGAAAACGCCTTCGCGGATTTCAACCACGCCATTTCGCTTGACGGTAATGTGGCAGAATCCTGGGCCAACCAGGCGCTCGTCTATGAGCGGCGCGGCGAGATGGCCAAGGCCGCCAAGTCCTATGGGCATGCGGCCCGGCTCGACCCGAAATATAAGCCGGCACTTGACGGCGTTGCCCGCACACGCGGCGCCGGCGCCTCCTGATCAAACGGGCACGAACAAAAAAGCCGGCGGGTCTGTCACCCGCCGGCTTTTTTATGGAAACCGATGAGGCCTCAATGGCTGTCGCGGCGTGCTTCCGGCGTGGCGTCACCCGCCCACAATTCCGCCTGCACCGCATTTTGAAACTCCATGACTTCACGCCGCATGGCAGCGTCCTCATAACCGAGTTCCGTCAGATAGGCGGCCAGTTCACGGCACTCCCTGCGCCAGAAATCATTCGCCTCCACACCATGTAGCCGGTCGAGCATGGTTGCACATCGTTTAACGTCGGCAATACGGTTCTTTGCCGGAAAGGCGATTACTTCTGAACTCGTTGTCACGCGGGCACCTTGCTCTTGCTGAGGAATCAATACCGACTTTTTAAAGGCGAGATGGTTAACGAAGTCTGCAGAGGATGTAAGACAGCGAGCAATGGCCGCAAGAGAAGGCTTTTATGCCTCTCAAAAGCATGGAATCGCATGGTAAGGCAGCCCCGATCGGGGGAAGTCAGCAATTACCGAGGAATTTACCAATCAAGATTACCGAAATTTCATGCCGCAACCGTTAGAAGAAGTATATGTGTGTTGAAACAGCACCGGTCTCATCGTATATTTCTTGCAAAGAAAAAAAATGCCGCAGCGCAGTCAAAAATGGAGAAATCGTTCTCGGGAGGAGAGCACCATGTATGCACCTCGTGTTTTTTTCAGCATGATCGGTGCATTGCTTGCCTTTGCGGTTGCGACATATTTCATCCACGGCTCCTTCTATACGGCATTCATCCAGACCCTCATCTGTGCGGTCATTCTGCAAGTCGGTTATTTTATTGGGATTCTTGTTCTGGTCGCCCGGGAAAAACGGCGCATGCGGGAAACCTTCGCGGGGGACCGTGGCACCGAGGCAATACCGGCGGACGCCGTAAAAAGCCCGCCGCCGCATGGCGCCAAACTGACCGATATGTGAGTTTTTACGCAGCTTCTTTTATTGCGCCGCAAAAAAATCGCTTGCATCCACACGCCTGACACTTTCTGCTGGCCAAATCCTGACGGTTGGTCAAAGCAGAAGGACAACACATGGTGAGTGGTTCACAGCCCATTTGCGTCATCATCGCTGCGAAAAATGCATCCGAAACGATCGATATAGCCATCCGCTCCGCCCTTGTGGAGCCGGAGGTCGGGGAAGTCGTGGTTATCGACGACGGTTCCACCGATACGACGAGCGATGTGGCGCATGCGGCGGATGATGGCACGGGCCGTCTGCGGGTCGTACGATTCGATGTCAATCGCGGCCCTTCGGCCGCGCGCAACCACGCCATCTCGATTTCATCCGCGCCGTTGATCAGCATTCTCGATGCGGACGACTTCTTTTTCCGGGGTCGTTTCGCAGCCATGCTGGCCGATGACGACTGGGATCTCGTGGCCGACAATATTGCCTTCATCCAGCAATCGGTCCCCGGCGCATCCTCCATACAGCCGGTCCGTTTCGAACCGCAGGCCCGGTTTCTGTCGCTCACGGAATTTGTGGAAGGCAATATTTCCAGGCCCGGTGTGGAGCGCGGGGAGACCGGCTTTCTGAAACCGGTGATACGCCGCGCATTTCTCGACAAACATGCATTGCGTTATGACGACGGCCTGCGGCTTGGCGAAGACTACGAACTTTACGTGCGGGCGCTTGCCGCCGGTGCACGTTACAAGGTCATCCGCCATTGCGGTTACGGCGCGATCGTGCGCGGCAACTCGCTGAGCGGCCGTCACCGCACCGAAGATCTTCGCCGCCTATATGAGGCGGACAAGGCCATTCTCGCCGGTTGCCGGCTCTCGGCAGAGGAAACGGCGATCCTGCGCGAACATGAAAAACATATCCGCGCCAAATTCGAGCTCCGTCATTTTCTCGATGCGAAAAATCAGAAGGGCATGGGCGGTGCGCTGAGCCACGCCCTGACGCGGCTGCCCGCCCTGCCCGCCATCACGCGCGGCATCTGGACCGACAAGACCGCGCGCTTCCGCAAACCGCCGCCGGTGCGGGATGTTCGTTATCTGCTGGATGGCACGCCGGTTTCGTGAGGGTAGAACCCACTGGCGCAAGAACGACGACAAGTCCGCCGTTCCCTCCTCCGTCATGTCGGACTTGATCCGGCATCCAGCCACGGCACGCCTGCGCGTGAAAGAGTCTTTCGCGATCAATGACTTGATCGCGCTGGACCCCGGATCAAGCCCGGGGTGACGGCCTGCGGATGCTCCGCTTTGCCAAACGCATAGGTGCCGCTGCACTTTATCCGTGGCGCGAGCGGAAGCACCGCCGCCGACTATCTTAGACCCTCAGAGATAGTCCCGCTTCACCGTTTCCAGAACGGCGGCGAAACGCTCCTTGCGCTCCTCCAGCCGGCCGTCCGGGCTGAGGCGTGGCTCCGCACGGCTTGCCTGCCAGAGCGCCAGCGTGGAAGGCGCGGCCAGCACCTGCTTGGCCAGTTTGCGCAGCGATCGGGACTGATTCTCCTGCGGCCGCACCAGCACATCGCCCTCATGCGCCGGGCCCCCATGCGCCGAGACGGAACCGGTTTCGGCAATGACCGGGCCTGGCGGCGGCGGGAAACTCATGCCCCAGAAGCGCGAGCCCTTTTTCGCCGCCTCGGCGCGGGTTGAAACCGGCACGTAGCGCGGCTGATATTCGACACCCACGCTGCCGGCCCAGTCGCTCCATTTGAAGCTGTTGATCGACGGCGAGGTGCTGACCGCGACCCACGGCACGCGGAAGGCATCGGCAAGGATTGCGCCATGCATGGATTCGGCGACGATGAATTCCGACTGCGCGATGGCGCGGATGACAGCCTTCGCCTCGCCGCGCGGGTCGAGATAGGTCAGCCCGGCCGGTTCGCAGACCGTTTCCCACATGCCGAATTCCGCCGATTCCCAATGGGGAACGAAGGTCTTCTTGTAGAGCTTCGGCAGGCCTTTGAAGTCAGGCATCTCGGTGACCATGACAGCCGGGTCGACAATGCCCTTTTCAGGGGCGAGCCCGAGCTTGGCGGCGGTTTTGTCGCCGCGCACACAGCGAATATCCCAGAACTCGGTGCTGGTATCCGGCACTGCGCCATAACCATAGCCGCTGCCGATCACCAGCTTGCGCTGCTTTGCGGGCAAAAGAACATCGTTCAGCACGGTGCCGACGCCGACCAGCATGACATCGTCATGCACATCGCGCAGGCCCGGAAGCAGAAAGTCCCACAGCCACAGGTTGAGATCGTCACCGAAATTGCCGTGATGAGATTCCCAGTGGTAAGGTTTCATGAGGTCACTCCTGGGTGAAAAACATATAAATTCTTGTGGGCGAGAATTCGCTCATCTCGAGCGGACGATTTTTCCGGCACCGAGTTCGAAAGCAGCACGCAGCAGTGCGGGATCGCGCATCGCCCATTTCAGAAGCAGTCCGAATTCGGGCGCCTTGCGCCGTTTCAGATTGCCCGCCTGACTCCACAGCGCCTGTTTGCGCGCCGTGTTTTTATAGGAAGCGATGGAGGCGACATCGTCCGGCCGGCGTGAAAAACGGCCCTCCAGCGTATCGAGCGCCACCCAGGTATTGAACTGCTGGCGCAGGAATTCCGGAGAGGTATTGTCGATGCTGTGGAAGATATTGACGCCCATGCCACGCATCGCGCCGGCATCATCACACAGAAGCGTCCGCTTCGATGCGAGGATGGAATCACAGAAAAACAGCACGTCTTCCGCCGCCAGACGCAGCGCCGGGTCGAAGCGGATCTTCTCGAAAAGAGGACGGCCGATCACCATGCAGGAGAGATGCAGGAAGCTCCAGTTGCGCAGCATGACACTTGCCAGATCCGGCAGTTCGATCACCAGCGGCTTCTCGGAAAGCCTTGCCGCACCCTCATTTTTTTCCAGCTCGGAAATGGCGAAATGATAATAAAATTCGTCACTTGCCTGCATTGAGGCCCAGTAGCACTCGCCGCCATAGGTCTGAAGCGCGAAGGCAGCATTGCGCAGATGATCAGGTGTCCAGATATCGTCGGAATCCAGAAAGGCGACATAGTCGGTGCCATCAGGGATATTGTCCAGACCGGTATTGCGGGCGCCGCCCGGTCCGCCGTTGGACTGTTTAATGACGATAATCCGGTCTTTCTGTTCCTGCGAAATTTCCGCAAGTTCCTGATCGATCGGGTATGGCGATTCGTCATCGACGATGACAAGATCGAAGTCCTGGTAAGTCTGCGCAAAAACCGATGCGAGTGCACGTCCCAAGATACCGTGCTGCTTTTGGTAGTAGGGAATGACGACAGTAAATCTTGCCATTGTTTCGCCCCTTGCGTTGATCAAGAAGTGTCGGGCCCGATCCTAAAAGCGGCCCCGATGGTATCGGCAACTCCCAACCGGCTTCCTCCCGCCGGCCTCCAGAAACAGGATGCTTGTATGCCCCCAGCGCCAAATGTAAAGACCATCACCACGAATGTCGGCTGGAGCGTTTTATCAAAAACAGGGACATTCGGGCTTAAATTTGTCACGGTCCCCATTCTTGCACGGTTGCTTTCCCCAGAGGAATTCGGGGTGGTGGCGGTAGGACTAACGGTTGTACAGTTTCTGACCATGATCGCCGGCGCGGGGCTCACCTCTGCCCTCATCGTCGAAAAGGAAGAGGATATGGAAACGATCCATACCGTCTTCTGGGCCAATCTGGCGATCTCCTGCACCATGGCTGCCGTCCTCTACATCTGGGCGGAGTTTTTCGGCGGGCTGCTAGGTGCAGTGGAAAGCGCCTATCTGCTGCGCATCATGGCCTTCCTCATTCCGCTGCAGCTTGCTGGCGATGTTGCCTATTCGCTGCTCGCCCGGCGCATGAATTTCAGCAAGGACGCGCTTTGGAGCATGGCGTCGGAAAGCATCGCCGCGGTTGTCGCCGTGGTGCTCGCCCTTCTCGGCTTCGGCGTCTGGGCGCTCATCATCCAGCTTTTCGCCGCCGCCCTCATCCGGCTTGTCGGGCTGTATGCCGTTTCGCGCTATTGCCCGCGTTTCGTCATGAAACCGCGCCGTCTCGTGCCGCTTCTCGGCTTCAGTTCGGGGCTGATGGGATCGGAAATCGCCAATTTCGTCACCTTCCAGTCACCGATGGTGGTCATTGCCCGACACCTGGGTCTGGCGGATGCCGGCGCCTATTCCGCCTCCAATCGTTTCGCCAGCATTCCCAATCAGGTGGTTCTGTCCGCCGTCATGGGCGTTCTGTTTCCCGCCTTCAGCCGCATGATGGACGATCCGCAGCGCCGTCGTGATGCACTGATGTTCAGCACGCAGGTTCTGACCGTGCTCTTGGCGCCGATGATGTTCGGCCTCTGGGCCGTGGCCGAGCCCGCCATGCTTGTCATCTTCGGGCAGAACTGGGCCTATGCCTGGCCGGTTCTCGGCCTGCTGGCGCTATCGAAGGCCATTCTGACACCATGCAGCACCTTCATCCCCTACCTGAAGGGTGCAGGTTACGGCCGCGTATTGTTCTGGTCGGCGACGATCCGCGCCATCGTCACCACGGTGGCAGTGTGGCTCGCAGCACTTTACGGCACGCTGATCGACGCCATGGTCTGGCTCTGCATCGTCAATGCGGTAACGCTGGTCGCATATTCCTGGGCGGTGTTCAAGGCGAGCGACACACCGTTCTTCCGCGGCCTTTATGTCAGCAGCAGGCCGATGATCGCGGCACTCGTGATGGCCGTTGCGGTGCGTTATCTGCTTCACGTTCTGGCTGAGCGCATTCCCAGTGCCACCCTTCAGGTTCTCATCGGCGCAGCCGTGGGCGGCGTCATCTACGGGGTGCTGATCCTGCTCACCGAACGCGCGCTGCTTGGGAAAATCTTAGGCATGGTCAAATCGCGGCGTATGCGGGACACTGCAACCCAAGGTTAGAAATATAGCGGAAAAATGCGCCTCATTTCCGCCGTTAAGCGCCCTCGCCGCGAGGTTTTCATTCACCGCGGCGAGGTCAAGTCAGCCGTCTTTTTGCAGCGCAACATCACGGCAAATGACAAATTCACACGCTTCAGCGATTTTTAACGATGTGTGAGTTTGTAAAAATTTCAGTTATTTCAATTATTTGACTTCCATTCAGCGAAGAAATGGCGCTGACGCCAGACATTCACCCGCAAAATCTAATCTTGTGTTTTTCCCGCGTCGCCACATTTTATCCCAAAGTCGAAACCAGACTTTCCAGTGCGGGCTTACGTTCGCTCTGGTTGCAACGCGGCGTGGGTGGACGCCGCCCAATAGGGGTGACTGATGTGACTGTCGATCAGAACCTATCCTCCCGTATCAACTTGATGCGCATATTGCTGATATCAGGAATCGTGTTCGTCCATGTGCCGCACGATGCCGAGACCAGCCCGTTTCTTGGCCTTTACGGCTTCTTCGACTGGCTGCGGGTTTTTCTGGGCGATGCGCTGTTTCGCATCGGCGTTCCCTGTCTCAGCGCCATTTCCGGCTATCTGCTGTTTCGCCGCGGCATGAGCGGGTTCGATTATCCGGCGACGATCCGCTCCAAGTCAAAAACCGTGCTGCTGCCTTTCCTTCTGTGGAATGGCGCGCTGTTTGCGGCCGTATTGCTGATCCAGCTCTTTGATGTCGGCATCGGGTATTTCCCCGATCTGTGGAATGCCAGCCCGCGTGAAATCATCAGCCATGGAACCGCGCTCGAAGAGCTGCCGGTAAATGTGCCGCTTTATTTCCTGCGCGACCTGTTCGTCTGCATTCTGCTGTCGCCGGTGCTCGCCTTTCTGATGCGCCGCTTCGCCCTGCCGACCCTCGCCATCCTGCTCTTCATCACCGCCATGCCTGACCTGACGATCTTCATCGTCCAGAAGAAATCCATTCTCTTCAGCTTCTCGCTCGGCATCGCGCTTGCCCTCCACCGTATCGACGTCAAGGCGCTCGACCCCTACGCCGTGCCGATCATGGCGCTGACCTTTGTCGCCTCGGCCATGTTGGCGACGGGACTTTATCTCACCGGGCCGGAATTCACCTTCTGGCTCAACATGTCGCGCAATCTGCTTGCCGTCTTCGGCGCGCTCGGCTTCTGGGCATCCTCCGCGCTGTTGATCCGCAGCCGGCTTGGCCAGCGGCTTGCCGAAACCGGCAGCCTGAGCTTCTGGATATTCTGCGCCCACTATCCCCTGCTCGTCATCATGTGGATGGTCTGGAACAAGGGCGGGCCGGACTTCTATCCCGCCTTCTATATCACCGCGACACTTTCCGCCTTTGTCATTCTGATCATCAGCAACGCACAGACGCGGAAATATCTACCGGCCGTCTATTCCGTGCTCACCGGAAGCCGCAACGGCAAACGCAAGACGATGACCGATTTTGCGACCAAACGGGCCTCCATGATCGGCCCGCCCACATCCGAAACGCTTTATTCGCAACGACAGAGGTGAACCAATGACAACATTTGTCACCCGCGTTCAGACACGCATTCTTCTTGCCACGGCCCTTTCGGCCGCAGCTTTTGCAACGCCGATCCACGCGCAGGAAGGCAACGGCACGTCCTTCATCGAGAACTTCGATTCCATGGACCGATCTTTCTGGTACGTTTCCGACGGCTGGAACAACGGCGCGCATCAGAACTGCACCTGGTCGAAGAAGCTGGCAACGGTGGAAAACGGCCAGCTCACACTCGGTTTCGAGGAAGCCAAGGCCGGTGATCGCAACTTCGCCTGCGGTGAAATCCAGACCAAGGGGCGTTATCGCTACGGCACCTATGAAGCACGGATGAAGGCCGCCACCGGCTCCGGCCTGAACTCCGCCTTCTTCACCTATATCGGCCCGACCGACAAGAAGCCGCACGATGAAATCGACTTCGAGGTTCTCGGCAAGAACACGGGCAAGGTGCAGCTGAACCAGTATATTTCCGCCAAGGGCGGTAATGAGAAGCTGGTGCCTGTGGAAGGCGGCGCCGATGCCGGCTTCAACGACTACGCTTTCGTCTGGGAGCCGCAGCGCCTGCGTTATTACGTCAACGGCAAGCTCGTCCATGAAGTGACGGACGAGACGAAAATCCCCCAGAACGCCCAGAAGATTTTCTTCAGCCTGTGGGGCACCGACACGCTGAAGGACTGGATGGGCCGGTTCTCCTATGCGGGACCATCACAAATGATCGTTGACCGGTTTGCCTTCACGGCGCTCGGTGACAAATGCCAGTTTCCAGAGTCCATCGCCTGCGCCCTTAATTGACCGCATTTTTGAACCGCTCCGATTTTTTTGCACCAAAACCTAAGCTGCGGCGTCTCTGACGCATGAAACCAACCGGAACCCTGCATGACCCATGTTCTTTATCTCGCGCATGATCTGTCGGACCCCGCCATTCGTCGGCGGGTACTGACCTTGCTTGCGGGCGGGGCACGGGTCACGCTGGCCGGTTTCCGGCGCGGGCAGAACCGGCTGGCGGAGATTGAAGGCGTCGTGCCCGTTGTGCTCGGGGAAACCGCCGACGGGCAGTTTCTGCAGCGCATGGCGGCGGTGGCGAAAGCCAGCCTCTCGCTGGGCAAGACCCTGAACGACATCCCCGCGCCCGATGTCATTCTTGCCAGAAACCTGGAAATGCTGGCTTTGGCAAAGCGGGCCATGTCGATCTATGCCGGGCAGCCGGCACTGGTTTATGAATGTCTCGACATTCACCGCCTGCTTCTCAACAAGGGCAAGCCCGGGCAGATGCTGAACGCCGCCCAGCGTTATTTCGCCCGCGACGCGAAACTGCTGATCACCAGTTCTCCGGCCTTCGTGGAGCATTATTTCAAGCCCGTGTCGGGCCTCGACCTTCCCGTCCTGCTGCAGGAAAACAAGGTGCTGGCGCTCGACACCGCCGTTGCCGCCGCCCCGCAACCGCGCCCGCCCGCCCCCGGCGAGCCGTGGAAAATCGGCTGGTTCGGCGCGCTTCGCTGCCGCAAATCACTTGAGATCCTCGCCGAATTTGCCGGACGCATGCAAGGCAGGGTCGAAATCATCCTGCGCGGCCGGCCGGCCTATTCGGAGTTTTCAGATTTCGACGGTTTCGTAGCCGCCGCCCCGCATGTGCATTTCCACGGACCTTACAAGAACCCCGAAGACCTCGCCGCCATCTATAACGAGGTGCAGTTCACCTGGGCTATCGACTTTTTCGAGGAAGGCCAGAATTCGAGCTGGCTTCTGCCCAACCGGCTTTATGAGGGTTGCCTTTATGGCACCCTGCCGATTGCACTTGCCGGCACGGAAACTGCGCGTTTCATCGAAAAGCGCGGTATCGGCTTTGTCCTGCAGAATGCCGACGCTGACGATCTTGCCGCCCTGTTTGCGGAGATGACCCCGCAAATCTATGCGGACGCCTTCAACACCCTCTCGACAACAGACAGGAAACAATGGCTGACCGACCGCGACGATTGCCGTCAGCTGGTCCAGCACTTGTCCTCTCTCGCCAAATCCGCCTCCGGCCACGCCCGCGAAGCGCAGTTTTCACCCGTGTAGTGCGTAGGGGGCAAATCATGGAAGGTCTTGGTCATTCCGGCATCAGAACGCTGATCGTCATACCCTGCCTCAATGAGGCGAAGACGATCGAGGGGCTGCTTGTCAAATTTACCGATGCGATGCAAGGGCGTCTCTTCCGCATCGTGGTCGCAGATGGCGGCAGCACGGATGGAACCCGCGATATCGTTTCCGCCTTTGCCGCAAAGGACGATCGCGTCACGCTTCTCGCCAATCCGAAGCGCATCCAGAGCGCCGGCATCAATCTTGCCGTCGCCACCTTCGGCGAGGATTTTGATTACCTCATCCGCATCGACGCCCATGGCGATTATCCCGATGATTATTGCCAGAGGCTGATCGAGGACGCCGAGCGCACCGGCGCGGATTCCGTCGTCGTCGCCATGGATACGGTCGGCCACGGCCTGTTCCAAAAGGCGACGGCCATCGCCCAGAATTCCAAGCTCGGCAATGGCGGCTCCAAGCACCGCGAAGGCGCCAAAGGCCACTGGATAGACCATGGCCACCACGCGCTGATGCGGATCGCCGCTTTCGATGCGGTGGGTGGTTATGACGAGAGCTTCAGCCATAACGAGGATGCCGAACTGGATTTCCGGCTACGCAAATCCGGTTTCCGCCTCTGGATGACCGACAAGACCCGCATGACCTATTATCCGCGCGCAAGCGTCATGCCGCTGTTCAGGCAATATCTCGCCTATGGCCGTGGCCGGGCAAAGAACCTCTTGAAACATCGCTCGATCCCGAAAATCCGCCAGATGATTCCGCTCGCCGTCCTGCCGGTTTTCATCCTCGCGCTACTGTCGCTCGTGCATTGGGCCGCACTTATTCCGCTCGGCCTCTGGATCGCCGCATGTGTGGGTTATGGCTTGTGGATGGCAATAGGTCAGCAAAACCCATACGGCCCGCTCGCCGCCTTTTCGGCGATGGTGATGCATCTGGCCTGGTCCACCGGCTTCTGGCTGGAACTCCTGAAATTCCGGGGAAGAAAGGCTGTCTCATGACCGACAACACCGTCACCGGCACGCAAAATCTCAAGACCGTCGATATCGGCATCTGCACCTACAGACGCCCGGCACTCGTCGCCACACTTCTGTCACTCTTCGAGCTGGACGTGCCGGAAGGCGTGAAAGTTCGCCTGATTGTGGCCGATAATGACGAGGAGCCGAGCGCCAAGGCAAGCGTCGATCGCCTGCGTGAAACCGCACCCTTCGAGATCACCTATGTTCATTGCCCGAAATCGAATATTTCGATTGCCCGCAATGCCTGCCTGTCGGAATGCAGCGCGGATTATCTCGCCTTTATCGATGATGACGAGACCGCCCCGCCGCACTGGCTGGCCGCCCTTCTGGAAAAAGCCGACGAGACCGGTGCGGAAACCGTCCTCGGCCCCGTGACGGCGGTTTACCGGGACAATGCGCCGGGCTGGATGAAACGCGGCGATTTCCACTCGACAGTTCCGGTGTGGGTGAATGGCGAGATCATCACCGGCTATACCTGCAACACGCTGCTCAAGATGGATGCGCCCTCGGTCAAGGGCCGGCGCTTCGCGCTGGCGCTCGGCCAGAGCGGCGGCGAGGACACCCATTTCTTCTCGCATCTTCACGCCGCAGGCGGCCGTATCGTCTTTGCGGAAGACGCCGTCTTGTCGGAGCCGGTTCCGGAAAATCGGGCAAGCTTCATGTGGCTTGCCAAACGCCGCTTCCGCTCCGGCCAGACCCACGGCCGCGTGCTGGCTGAAAAGAAACCCGGTGCACGCCGTGTGGTTCAGGTGCTGAAGGCAGGTTCGAAAATGCTGTATTGTGGCGTATTCGCCGCCTTGAACGGCTTCAACGCCGTGCGCCGCAACCGTTATGCGCTGCGCGGCGCGCTGCATATGGGCTCGATGAGCGGCGCTTTCGGCGTGCGCGAAATCCGCCAGTATGGCGCGGTGGAGGCGACCTGATGGAAAATCTCACCTCCCCGCCCGATATCAGCTTCGTCATCGCCGCCTATAATGCCGCCGATACGATCGAAGCCGCCGTTCAAAGCGCGCTCGACCAGCAGGGTGTGACGCTGGAGGTTATCGTCGTCGACGACCGTTCCGCCGACGATACCATCCCCTTCGTTGAGGCGATTGCCGCCATCGATCCCCGCATCCGCCTGCTTGCGCTCGAAGAAAACCGCGGTCCGGGTGGTGCACGCAATGCCGGCATCGAGGCCGCGACGGGACGCTGGATCGCCGTGCTCGATTCCGACGACGTCATCCGCCCGGAGCGTTCTGCCTGCATGATGTGCCGGGCGGAGGCCGCGAATGCTGACATCGCTGTCGATAATCTCGATGTGGTCTATACCGACGGCAGGCCGATGGAGACGATGTTTCCGGAAGAGTTTCTGGAGGAACGATCCGCCCTCACGCTTGAGGACTTTATTTCCTCCAACATCCTGTTCCGCTCCACCTTCAATTTCGGCTACATGAAACCGATGTTCCGGCGCGATTTCCTCAATAGCGAGGCACTGCGCTTCCGCGAGGATATCCGCATCGGCGAGGATTATATCCTGCTCGCCTCGGCGCTCGCCGCCGGCGGCCTCTGCGTCATCGAACCGAAGCCGGGTTACATTTACAATATCCGCGAAGGCTCGATTTCGCGCGTGCTTGAACTTCATCACGTCGAAGCGATGATGCGGGCGGATCAGGAATTCCTGAGCCATTACACTCTGCTGCCCGCCGCCATGGATGCGCAGCAGGCGAGAGCCCGCAGCCTGCGGCTGGCGCATAATTTTTTGACATTGGTGGAAAACATCAAGAGCCGCTCGGTACTGGGCGCCTTGAAGACCACAATCCGAGATCCTGCCGTGCTGGGGCACTTAAGAATGCCGATTGCAGTGCGGCTGAGGAGGCTGCGGGACGCCATGTTTGCGCCCGGAGCGAATACAGGGGTGAAAAGACAGATTTCGTGAAATTTACGCGTAGACGAAATCTGCGCGGGGACTGGGGACAGATCAAACCTTGATGAAGGAGAACGCGATGGACCTGAACAAAACTGTCAGAAAAGCCGTCATTCCGGTAGCCGGCAACGGCACGCGGTTTTTGCCCGCCACCAAGGCGATGCCAAAGGAAATGCTGACGATCGTCGATCGACCGGTCGTGCAATATGCCGTCGACGAGGCCATGCAGGCCGGTATCGAACACATCATTTTCGTCACGAGCCGCAACAAGACCGCCATCGAAGACTATTTCGACAGCGCGCCTGAACTCATCAATACCCTCACCCGTTCCGGCAAGACCGTGCAGGTACTGCAGCTGGAAAAGATGCTGCCGGTTGCCGGCACCGTCAGCTATACGCGCCAGCAGGTGCCGCTCGGTCTCGGCCACGCCGTCTGGTGTGCACGCGAACTGGTGGGCAAGGAGCCTTTCGCGCTGCTTCTGCCTGACATGGTGTCCTATGGCGCACGCGGCTGCATTGCCGGGCTGATGGAGCTTTATGACGAAGTCGGCGGCAATATTCTCGGCGTCGAGGAATGCCTGCCGGAAGAAGTCTCGTCCTATGGCGTCGTCGGCGTCGGCCAGAAGGTCAATCACGGCTTTGCGGTCACCGAAATGGTCGAAAAGCCGGAACCATCCAAGGCGCCTTCGAATTATTACCTGAATGGCCGTTACATCCTGCAGCCGGAAATCTTCGATATTCTCGCCAAGCAGGAGCGCGGCGCGGGCAATGAAATCCAGTTGACCGACGGCATGAGGCGGCTTGCGGAAAAGCAGTCTTTCCATGCGCAGAAATATAGCGGTCGCACCTTCGACTGCGGCAGCAAGCAGGGCTTCATTGCCGCAAACGTCGCCTTCTCGCTGCTGCGCGCCGACATGGAAGCCCAGGTTCTCGCTTCGGTGAAGGAACTGGTGGCGAACCACGAAAGCCGCGTCCAGGCGGCCTGACTTTAATCGCGCCGCCGGGGGAGGCGGCCGGCGCACCAATAACGGGGGGCGGGAAGGCGAGTTTATTCGGCTTCCCGCGTACCATTTTTAATTCACAAGGTAGGTCCATGCACCACAAGACCTTTAAATCCAATATCGGTTTTCCGGAGTCCGGCAAGGATTCCGACACGTTCATCGACCTCGACCGCCTGTGGGCCGCCGTGGTGCGTCGTGCTAATGTCATTGCCGCCTCCGTCATTGCCGCCGTGGTTCTGGCCGGCCTTTATCTGGTGCTTGCGACCCCCGTTTACACCGCGATGACGCAGGTGCTGCTGGATGAAAGCCTTTCCCGTTATGCGGAAGAGGAATCGCCGGTGCCCGCCGCCCAGATCGTCGACAACCGCATCGCCAGCGCCGTGGAAATTTTGAAATCCAAGGAAATGGCGCTGACAGTGGTCGACAAGGCCAAGTTCGACGAGAATGACATCATCGTCAATCCGCCGATGTCGCCGGTCGAACTCGTCAAAACCTCCGTGCGTGGTATCCTTGATCTCGTCCTGCCGGGCGATCCGCCCGTCTCCGAAGCCGCAATCCGCGCCGGACGCCGCGAAAAGGCCGCCGCCGTGCTGCAGCAGTCCTTGACGGTGGAACGTGTCGGCCGCAGCTCCGTCATCGCCATTTCCACCCGCTCGACCGACCGTCAGCTGGCAGCGCAGATCGCCAAGACCTATGCGCAGGCTTACCTCACCGAACAGCTGAACGCCAATTTCGACGCCAGCGAGCGCGCTTCTGTATGGTTGCAGGAACGCATGACCGACCTCAACCAGCGCGCCCAGGCCGCCGAGCTTGCAGTTCAGAAATACAGGTCTGACAACAATATCGTATCCTCACGCGGTGAGCTTATGTCGGAAAGCCAGCTTGCCGATCTTAATGGCCAACTGATTTCCGCACAGGCGGATGCAGCTACTGCCTCTGCCCGCTACAGCCAGTACAAGTCGATTATCGACCGCGGGCCGGAGACAGCTGTCGACAATGCCGTCGTGTCGGCCCGTGATACCGACAACTCGGTCATTCAGGATTTGCGCAAGCGCTACATCACCATTTCCGACAGGCAGCGCGGCATCGTCCAGCAATTCGGCGCCGACCATCCGCAGGCGGCCGCGCTCGACGCCGAGAAAAAAGAGATTTCGCAGCAAATCTTCCAGGAATTGCAGCAGCTGACCGGCAGCTTCAAGAACGAGGTCGACGTTGCCAATTCGCGCGTGCAGTCGTTGCGTGACAGTATCGACAAGGTAGCTGGTCGCAATTCTCAAGCCAACATCACCATGGTGCAGCTGCGTGAACTCGAACAGCGGTCCACGGCGCTGCGCACCCTCTATCAGTCCTATCTCGGCCGCTTCGAGGAAGCCTCGCAAAAGCAGTCACTGCCGATCGCCAAGGCACGCATCATCTCCGAAGCGGGCCTGCCGACATCGCCTTCCAGTCCGAAAAAGACCATGACCATGGCGCTTTCGGTCGTTCTCGGCCTGATGCTGGGCGGGGGTATCGCGGCGCTTCTCGAGTTCCGGGACCGCTTCTTCCACACCGGCAATGACGTGCGCGACAATCTGCGCATGCGCTTTCTCGGCTACCTCCCCTTCATCGGGGAAAGAGGCGTGGAAAACGCCAAGGCCGGCACCAGCGCCGCCACCCCCGGCGGCGAACATGCCACGCTTGACGAAAGCGGGCAGGTCTCGTTCCAGAAAATGCTGCGCCTTGCCGTCGATAGCCCGCGCTCCAGTTTCGCGGAAACGTTGCGCAACGTGAAGCTGACCGCGGATGTCGTCATTCAGGAACGTCAATGCCGGGTCATCGGCGTCATTTCCTGCCTGCCGAACGAGGGCAAGTCGGTCGTGGCGCTCAATCTCGCCGGTCTGATCGCCTCCACCGGCAAGCGCACCCTCGTCGTCGATGCGGATATCCGCAATCCCGGCCTCAGCCGCATGCTGACGACGCGGCAATCCGCCGGCCTGGTGGAAGTTGTGCTCGATGAAATTCCGTGGACGCAGGCGGTAAAGGTCGATACGCGCACGAAAATGGGCATCCTGCCGGTTTCGACCAGCAACCAGTTCGCCCATTCGAGCGAGTTGTTGTCCTCCTCCGGCATGCGCAAATTCATCGACTCGGCGCGCGAGGCCTGCGATTACATCATCGTCGACCTGGCGCCTGTCGTCCCCGTCATCGATGCCAAGGCCTTTGCACCGCAGGTGGACGGTTTCGTCTTCGTCACCGAATGGGGCAAGACGCCGATCCAGATGGTGCAGAACCTGATGGCCAACGAGCCGCAGATCGCCAACAAGACGCTCGGCATCGTGCTGAACAAGACCGACATGACGGAACTGCAGCGTTATGCCGGCCCCGGTGGTTCGGAGCACTATCACGAGAAATTCTCGGCCTATTACGGCGATGCGAAGCCGCCGGTGAAGGAAGAGGCGTAATCGTGAAACGGCCCGGTGAAAACCGGGCCGTTTTATTCTGTGGAAGATTCGAACGATAAACCCATGGTATTGCCCCCCGAAATTGCGCATTGATGGCGTAAAGCTAAAATCGCAAGCAGGATCAGTCCCATGCCATCACCCATCGCCTTTGTTTCACGGATGAATGCGGAAACGGAAGCCGTCTGGAAACAGGCGCTACGCGCCGCCATGCCGCAGGAGGACATCCTCTCCTTCTCCGAATTGACGGACGAACAGCGACGGGCAGTGGACTTTGCCATCGTCGCTAATCCCGATCCCGCCGATATCGCCGCGCTTCCGGGCCTCACATGGATTCACAGCCTGTGGGCGGGCGTCGAGCGGCTGGTGCTGGAGCTGGGCGACAAGGCTCCCCCCATCGTCCGGCTGAAGGACCCGGAGCTTTCCCGCGTGATGGCCGAAGCCGTTCTGGCATGGACCTACTATCTGCAGCGCGACATGCCGGCCTATCGTGAAAACCAGCAAAAGGCCCTTTGGCAGGAGCTGGACTACCGCCATCCCGGCGAGATGACCATCGGTCTCCTTGGCCTTGGAGCGCTTGGCACCGCTGCAGCCGAACGCCTCACCCATGCGGGCTTCAACGTCGTCGGCTGGAGCCGCTCGGCCAAGGTGATAGAAGGCGTGGAAACGCTGACCGGCGATGCCGGGCTGCAAGCTCTGCTGGAAAAAAGCGACATTCTCGTCTGCCTCGTCCCGCTCACCGACGCGACGCGTGGCCTTCTCGATGCCGGCCGTCTCGCCGCAATGAAACAGGGGGCGGCGCTGATCAACTTCGCCCGTGGCGCGGTCATCGTCGCCGACGACCTGATCGCGACGCTCGATGACGGCCGCCTTTCGCATGCCGTTCTCGATGTCTTCGAACAGGAGCCGCTGCCCACGGCTTCGCCATTCTGGCAGCACCCGCAAGTCACGGTCCTGCCGCATATTTCCGCCCCGACAAGCCGCGAAAGTTCGGCCCGGATCGTCGCGGGCAATGTCCGCGCATGGCGCGAGACCGGCAGGCTGCCGGAAACGGTTGACATGATCAGAGGTTACTGAGCCGGCAACAAAGCGGCGGGCGGACTATTCCGCCACCGCGCTCTTTGCCGTATGGGCCTGTTCGACCGCCGAAACGATCTGCTGTTCGTCATAGGGCTTGGTGAGCAGCACCGCGCTTTCGGGCGCCCCTTCCGGCAAATGGCTGTCGCCCGTCGCAAACACGATGGCAAGCCCCGGCTTGCGGCGCAGAGCCTCCACCGCCAGCTCGCCGCCCTTCATGTCGGGCAGACCGAGATCGGTGACGAGAACATCTATGCGGTCTGCCTCGATCACCTTCAGCGCCTGAGCCGCATTTCCGGCCTCGACGACGGCAAAGCCGCTCTCCGCCAGCATCTCCGTCGAATTCATCCGGATCAGCTCGTCATCTTCGACCAGAAGGACGCGTATGGACCGGTTTTCGTTTTCGACCGTCCTCACCGGTTCGGAAGGCTTGGAATAACCCGGCGCAACTGCCGGCCGCGCTCTCGCCAAAGAAACCTGCTTGCGGTTGGCAATCACATGGCGGATGCGCCGTGCCAGCGCTTCGCGCGTATAGGGCTTGGAGAGAAGCTCCACCCCGGCATCCAGCTTGCCGCCATGCACGATGGAGTTTTCGGTGTAACCCGAGGTGAAGAGAACGGCGAGGTTGGGCAGCCTTTCCTGCGCGCGGCGCGCCATTTCCCGGCTTTTCAAAGGCCCGGGCATTACCACGTCGGTGAAGATGACATCGATCGGAATGCCGCTTTCCACCACCGTCAAACCGGCCTGCGCATCACGGGCGGTGAGCACCCGGTAACCGAGATCGCTCAGCGTCTCGACGACGGTGTTGCGCACTTCCTCGTCATCTTCCACCACAAGAATGGTTTCCGTTCCGCCCTCCACGGGGCCGGTCGGCATCACTACTTCCCGGTCCTCATCGGCGGCGGAGCGCGGCAGATACATCTTCACCGTCGTGCCCTGCCCCACCTCGCTATAGATGTTGACGTGGCCGCTGGACTGTTTTGCAAAACCATAGACCATCGAAAGGCCGAGACCGGTGCCTTTGCCCTCCGGTTTGGTCGAAAAGAACGGCTCGAAGACTTTTTCGAGGATCTCCGGCGACATGCCCGACCCGGTATCGGTGACGGCGAGCATGACATATTGCCCCGCCGAAACCTCCGAATGCTTGCGGGCATAATCGCGGTCGAGCACCGCATTGCCCACTTCAATGGTCAGCTTGCCGTGCCCTTCCATGGCGTCGCGCGCATTTATGGCGAGATTGAGAAGCGCGTTCTCCACCTGGTTGGGATCGGCATAGGTGTTCCAGAGACCGCCCGAGGTGATGACCTCCACCTCGATCGCCTCACCGAGCGAACGGCGAAGCAGATCGTCCATGCCGGTCACGAAACGGGAAATATTGATGACGCGCGGTTCCAGCGCCTGGCGACGGCCGAAGGCCAGCAGCTGGTTAGCCAGCTTTGCGCCGCGATGGACGCCGGCCAGCGCATTTTCCAGCCGCCTTTCGGCGCGCTCGTTGCCGATCACATCCTTGGAGAGCAATTGCAGATTGCCAGCAATCACCTGCAGAAGATTGTTGAAATCATGCGCGACGCCGCCGGTCAGCTGGCCGATGGATTCCATCTTCTGCGCCTGCTGCAGGGCCTTTTCGGTCTGGCGGCGCTCCGCCATTTCCGCCTCGACACGGGCTTCAAGGCTTTCGTTCAATTGCCGAAGCTGCTCTTCCGCCCGGATGCGGTGGCGAATTTCGCGCTCGAGATTGCTGGCATGTTCCTTGAGGGTGTCTTCGGCCCGCCGCTGCTCGGTTATGTCAGTGTGAACGCCGACCCATTCGGTAATGGCGCTGGACTTGTCGAAAATCGGCACGCCGCGGATCAAAAAAGTGCGGTAGACGCCGTCGTGACGGCGCACGCGGTGTTCCCAGACATAGGTCGACTTTTCCGCGACCGCGCTGTTCCAGCTTTCGACAGACCCCTGCCTGTCCTCCGGGTGGACGGCGTCCGCCCAGCCAAAGCCCTGATATTCTTCCGGAGTCTGGCCCGTCAGCGCCGCCCAGGCAGGCTGCTCGCCCAGCATCCTGCCATCGGCGCTGTTGGTCCACAGCACGCCGTGCACCGCATCCACCGCCGCACGGAAACGGTTGTTGCTGATGAGGATTTCCTGTTCCGAGCGCTTGCGGTCCTCGATATCGATGATCAGCACATAGATGCCATCGATGGAGCCATCCGTGATATAGCGCGGCACATAGCGGATTTCGGCGGCGCGCATGGTGCCGTCGGGCCTGCGGATCACGGTGTCGGAAACGATCTTCTCGCCGGCGAGCGCACGATCCAGATAGGCCCTGCGCGCCTCAAAAAACGCCTCGCCGACGATTTCGGGAACGCTGCGGCCGATCACCTCCTCGGCGCGGCGGCCGAACCATTCCAGATAGCCGTCATTGGCGAATTTATAAACGTAGTCACGATCGACATACCCGACCAGAATGGGCAGGGCATTGGTGAGCCGGCTTAGTTCCTTGCGGCTCTGCTCCAGCGCCTCCACGGCCTTCACCTTGTCGGTATTTTCGAGCACGGTACACAAAACGCCGTCCACCGTGCCGCCCTCATTGTAGATCGGCGTGTAGAACAGATCGAAGATCACCTCTTCCGGCAGGCCATGTCGCATCAGCGTCATCGGCTGGTCGCGATAGGCCATGACCTCACCGCGAAAACCGGCTTCCAGAATACGGCTGTTCCAGTCCCATATTTCCGGCCAGATGCCGGGCACCGTTCCGCCCAGCGCCCGCGGGTGATAATTGCCGGCGATCTCCGCATAGCCGTCATTGTAGATCATCACGTGATCCCTGCCCCACATCAGCACCTGCGGAATGGGGGAATTGACGACGGAATTAGCCTTTTGCCTCAGATTTTGCGGCCATTCGCAAATAGGACCGAGCGATGTCTTCGACCAGTCGAAGCGGCGCACAAGCTCACCCGTTTCACCACCACCGATCGGCCATACCGGGGCAGCACGAAGATTGGTCATTCAACATCACCACAAAAACCGAGAGGAAATCTCCCGTAATACAGAACAAGATAAAAGTCCAAGAAAACAGAAACTTCCGTTTATTGTTCCCCCGGGTTTCTTCAAATACTGAAAAAGTTCCGTTCTTCCGAAATATTGGGATGCGCGAGCGCAGGGGCGCGGCGAATTCGGTGTCTCCACACCACGGATTTCAGGCTCGCATTCGCGGGACCGGATAATTGATTGATAATTGCCATCCTCAATACGCCAGAATCTGCCGCAAACGGAACGGCCAGAAAGCAATTATTAAGCCTCAATAAAGGCGCTGGCGGTCGCGGTGCCGTCAGCACCCGGGTCTTCGCCACACCGCGACCAGAGGGAACAAAAATGAAAATACTTTTGGGTGCCACAATTCTTTCCGCCGGCTTCGCCTTTTCAGGCGGCGCAGCCTATGCTGCCGACTGCGGAAACGTGACAATCGCCAGCATGAACTGGCAATCCGCCGAAGTTGCCGCCAACCTGGACAAGTTCATTCTTGAAAAGGGCTATGGATGCTCCGCCGAAATCGTGACCGGCGACACCGTGCCGACACTGACCTCCATGGCCGAAAAAGGCCAGCCGGATATTGCCCCCGAGGCATGGGTCAGCCTGCAGCCGGAAATCGTCAAGCAGGGTCTGGAAGGCGGCAAAGTGGTCGCGGCCGCAAAAATTCTTTCCGATGGCGCTGTTCAGGGCTGGTGGATCCCGAAATACCTCGCAGATGCCAATCCCGATCTCAAGACCATTCCGGACCTCTTCAAACATCCCGAGCTCTTCCCGTCGCCGGAAGACAAGTCGAAGGGCGCCGTGTTCAACGGCCCGCAGGGCTGGGGCGGCACTGTCGTCACCGCGCAGCTGTTCAAGGCTTTCGGCGGTGAAAAGGCCGGCTTCACCCTCGTTGACACCGGCTCCGCCGCAGGTCTCGACGGTTCCATCGCCAAGGCTTACGAAGCCAAGCAGCCATGGGTCGGCTATTATTGGGCGCCCACCTCGCTGCTCGGCAAATATGAGATGGTAAAGCTCGAATTCGGCACGGACTATGATGCGGCAGAATGGAAGCGCTGCACCTCGGTTGCCGATTGTCCGGACCCGAAGCCGAACGCATGGCAGGTGGACGACGTGCAGACGCTGGTCAGCAAGTCCTTTGCCGATCGTGCCGGCCCCGCCATGGACTATCTCAACAAACGCGCCTGGACCAACGCGACCGTCAACAAGCTGATCGCCTGGATGACGGATAACCAGGCGACCGGCGAAGATGGCGCCAAGCAGTTCCTGAAGGAAAACGAAGCTCTCTGGACGGGCTGGGTTTCTCCGGAGGTCGCGGAAAAGGTCAAGGCCGCCCTTTAAAAGCCGGTCCTTACATATCTGCCCGGCAACCGGCGTTCGCCAGCGGCAACGCCGCGCCCGCACCGGCTCCGAAATGCCCAAGGCTTTCGGTGGCGATGCGCCGGTTCAACAGAGCGTTCCGCCTTGCGTCCTGAAGGATGCGCGGCGCTCTGGCGATTTTGCTCCCGGAGCGCGGAGGACATCGATCCCCGCCTCCGGTTCGTCATGGAGAACAGGATATGGAATGGCTTTTCAAATTTCCGACCATGAATGACGATGCTCTGCGCGCGCTGAAAAAAGTCATCGACGAGGGGTTCCGGGCTTTTACCCGAACCTATGGCGGCGCAATCGAGGGGCTGTTTACCCCCCTTCAGAGCTTCCTCATCTGGGCGGAAAGGCTTTTGATCGGCGCACCCTGGCCGGTCGTTATTCTTATTGTCGCCGCGCTCGCCTGGTTCGGCAGCCGCAGCGCCACCATTGTTTCGCTGTGTTGCGGCATTCTCTTCGCCATCGGCTGGTTCGGCATGTGGGAAGACACGATGAAGACGGTCTCGATGATCTTCGTCTGTGCGGTGCTGTCCATCGTCGTCGGCCTGCCTATCGGCATCGCCATGGCGCGCTCCAACCGCCTGCAGAGCGTGGTCAATCCCGTTCTCGACGTGATGCAGACGATGCCGAGTTTCGTCTATCTCATTCCCGTCGTCATGCTGCTCGGCATCGGCCGCGTGCCTGGCGTCATCGCCGTCGTCATCTATGCCATTCCGCCGATGATCCGGCTCACCAATCTCGGCATCCGCATGGTCGACCACGACGTGCTGGAGGCTGCCGATGCCTTCGGCTCCTCGAAGCGCCAGAAGCTTTTCAAGGTGCAGCTGCCGCTCGCACTCCCCACCATCATGGCCGGCATCAACCAGACCATCATGATGGCGCTCGCCATGGTCGTCATTGCCTCGATGATCGGCGTGCAGGGTCTTGGCCAGCCGGTGCTGAAGGCCATCGCCAACCAGTATTTCACGCTCGGCGTATTCAACGGGCTTGCCATCGTCGGCATCGCCATCATCTTCGACCGCATCAGCCAGGCCTATGGCCTTCGCCTGCAAAAACACCGGGAAGTGGCGCATGGCTAGTCAATCGATCGAAATTCGCAGCCTCTACAAGATTTTCGGCCCCAAGGCGGCCGACTATGTCGACCCCGTCAAGGCCGGCATGTCCAAGGCGGATCTCAATGCCAAACATGGCCACGTGCTCGGCCTGCGTGATATCAACATCACCATGCCGGGCGGGCAGATCACCGTTATCATGGGCCTTTCCGGCTCCGGCAAATCGACGCTGATCCGCCACGTCAACCGGCTGATCGACCCGACCGCCGGCGAAATCCTCTATGGCGGCACCGATGTCTGTCGCCTCAACGAAGCGGACCTGCTGGAATTTCGCCGCCACAAGACGGCGATGGTGTTCCAGAAATTCGGCCTCTTGCCGCACCGCAACGTGCTGCAGAATGTCGTCTATGGCCTTGAAGTGCAGGGCGTCGACAAGCGCGAGCGGGAGGAAAGGGCGGAAGTCTGGATCAGGCGCGTGGGGCTGGAAGGCTTCTCCAACCATTATCCCAACCAGCTTTCCGGCGGCATGCAGCAGCGTGTGGGTCTGGCGCGGGCGCTCACCAATAATGCCGAAATCCTTTTGATGGACGAAGCCTATTCTGCGCTCGATCCGCTCATCCGCGTCGACATGCAGACGGTGCTTCTGGAACTGCAGAAGGAATTGAAAAAGACCGTGGTCTTCATCACCCACGATCTCGACGAGGCGCTGCGGCTGGGCGACAAGATCGCCATTCTGCGCGATGGCGAAATCATCCAGCAGGGCACGGCAGCCGAAATCGTCATGTCGCCGGCCGACAGTTATATCGAGGCCTTCGTCGAGGAGGTCAATCGCGGCAGGGTCATTCGCCTCGGCGCCATCGTGCAGCCGGAGTTTTCCGGCCAGTCGCGGCTTCAGCTCGATGCGGATATGACGGTTGAAGAGGGCCTGCGCGCGCTCGTCCGGGAAAATGTCAGCAGCGCCACGGTCGTTGGAGAAAATGGTAAGGCGCTCGGCGCCGTCACCACCGACGCCATCATGCGCTGCCTCGTCAGGACCGCCTCGGGTGAAGAAGCGGGCGCGGCAGAACGGCTCTCAGGCTGAGCCTTCAAGCCACCCGGCCATGCCCTTCGCGGCGGCCTTGCCGGTGGCGAAACAGGCGGTGAGCAGATAACCGCCGGTCGGCGCTTCCCAATCCAGCATTTCCCCGGCAGCGAATATGCCGGGGAGCCTTTCCAGCATGTAGCTTTCATCAAGGCCGCTCCAGGCAATACCGCCGGCCGACGAAATCGCCTCGGCAATCGGTCTGGCCTGCAAAAGCGGTATCTCCGCATGTTTTATTCTCGCGGCGACAAACTCGTCCGGCATGGCGGCGATATCGGGAAATATTTCCCGCAGAAGCCCGACCTTCACAGCCGATAAGCCGGCCGCCTTGCGCATACGGTTTGCAAAACTCTCCTTCCGGCCGAGCTTCCCCAGATCGAGGCTGAGACGTTCCACCGTACGTGCCGGTGCAAGATCAATCGCGAGCGATACTTTGCCCGCCTGTTCCAGCCGGTCGCGCAGGGCGGCGGAATGGGCATAGATCACGCTGCCCTCAATGCCATGCTTTGTTATCACGAATTCGCCCTGAAAGGCTCCTGCCGGCGAAATGGTGACCGTGGATTTCACCGCTTCACCCGCAAAACGCTCACGGAAGACATCACTCCAGTCAACGTCGAAACCGCAATTGGCCGGGCGGAACGGGGAGAACTCGACGCTTCTGGCCGCAAGCGCCGGAACCCATGCGGCATCGGAGCCGAGACGCGGCCAGCTTGCGCCGCCCAGCGCCAGCAGCACGGCATCAGCTTTGATAGTGATCTCGCCCTCCGGGGTCGAAAAAACCAGGTGCTCTCCGGAAAAACCCGTCCATCGATGCCGCGTTCTGATGGTTACGCCCTGCGCCTCCAGCCGGGCGAGCCATGCCCGCAGCAGCGGCGAGGCTTTCATGACTGTGGGAAACACCCGGCCCGAGGTGCCGACAAAGGTCTCCTGCCCCAGCCCCTGCGCCCAGTCGCGCAACATATCGGGGGTGAAATCATCGAGGGCGGCACGCAGCCGTGGTTCCGCCTCGCCAAACCGCTGACGGAAACTGTCGTAGTCTTCGGCATGGGTGATGTTGAGGCCGGATTTTCCGGCCATCAGCAATTTGCGCGCCACGGTCGGCATCGCTTCGAACACCGTCACGGCATGGCCCGCGGCCGAAAGCACCTCGGCCGCCATCAGTCCCGCCGGCCCGCCGCCGATAACAGCAACCTGCCTCGCCTTGCTCAAAACCTTCTCCATCGCCATCTTCGCCATTCCGAGCCTTATACCGATTTCCGCATGCGAATATATGCGTTATTGAAACGCCCATGTTCACGCTCGACCGCCCCGTCACCTTTTCGCAGGATATCAAGAAAAGCCGCTTCATCGCCTTTGCCGCACCGGTGACGGGCGAAGAGGACGCGAAGAACTTCCTCGCGGCGCATTCCGATCCCGACGCGAACCATAATTGCTGGGCATGGCGAAGCGGCCAGACCTATCGTTTCAGCGATGACGGCGAACCCTCGGGAACGGCCGGGAAACCGATCCTTCAGGCCGTCGACGGCCAGGCGCTGGATAATGTCGCGGTTCTCGTCATCCGCTGGTTCGGCGGCATTCTCCTCGGCAGCGGCGGGCTCATGCGCGCCTATGGCGGCACGGCGGCGGCCTGCCTGCGGTTAGGCGAGACGTCACCGGTCATCGCTTATGTCAGCGCCACGCTGAGCTGCCCCTTCTCCGATCTGGCGCTGGTGAAATCACGCCTGTCCGCCACCCAGAACCTGCGGATGGAAAGGGAAGATTTCACCGGCACCGGCGCGGATATGCTGCTCTCGGTTCCGGTCGAGGAAGCCGAACGGCTCACCCGGCTTCTGAGCGACCTGACCAGCGGGCGCGTCAATCTCCATATTCCCGACTAGCGGCCTGTCCGAATGTGCAATTCGTGCTAAGGAAGCGACATGTCATCCGAGCTTTCCAACCCCGTCTATAATCCGCCACTCGACCCCTGGCTCACCATCGTGCACCGCGACGACGACCTGCTGGTGCTGGACAAGCCGAGCGGACTTCTCTCCGTGCCGGGGCGCGATCCGGCGCTTTCCGACAGCCTGATGACGCGTGTGCAGAAGCAGTTCCCGAAAGCACTGATGATCAACCGGCTGGATAAGGACACGTCAGGCATCGTGCTGATGTCCCTGAACCGCAAGGCGCATGCGGCGATTGCGTCGCAGTTTGAAAACCGCCAGACGCGCAAATCCTATGTCGCCATTGTCTGGGGAGAGGTTGCCGGAGAGTCGGGAGAAGTGGACCTGCCACTCGCCATCGATCCCGAAAACAAGCCCCGCCACCGGGTCGACCACGAAAACGGCAAGCCGGCACAAAGCCTTTGGCGGGTGCTGGAACGATTACCGCTTCCGGCAACGCGGCTGGCGCTGACACCCCTCACCGGCCGCACCCACCAATTGCGGGTGCATATGAAGGCGCTTGGCCACCCCATTCTCGGCGATGAGTTTTATGCCGAGGGTAAGGCGCTCGCCGCCGCACCGCGCCTGATGCTGCATGCGCAGGAGGTTGGCTTCCGCCATCCGGATGGGCGTGACGTCACCTATACCGTGCCCTGCCCGTTCTGAGGTCGCAGATGAAGGAACAAAAAGAAAGCTTCGTGGTGGATTTTGTCGGCGGTGCGGTGGGCCACCGTTTCCGCTCCGGCGAAGGGCGCGGACAGGCTCTGCCCAAGGCCGCGGGTTTCACCAAAGGCCGAACGCCAAAAATCGTCGATGCCACGGCCGGGTTGGGGCGCGATGCCTTCCTGCTCGCATCCCTCGGGGCTGACGTCACCCTCATCGAACGCTCAGCGGAAATGCATGCCCATCTCGCCGATGGCATTCGCCGCGCCCTGGAAGCGGGCGGCGCCTACGCCGAGGCGGCAGCGCGCATGACGCTGCTCAACGGCGATTCACGCTATCTGCTGAAAGAGCTTTCACCCGAGGTGGTGATTGTCGACCCCATGCATCCGCCACGCCACAACACGGCGCTGGTAAAAAAGGAAATGCGGGTGCTGAGAGAACTGGTTGGCGCCGACCCGGACCAGGTGGAGTTGATGGAGGCTGCACTGGAGAATGCGACAAAGCGGGTGGTCCTGAAATGGCCCCTGCGCGCCGAGCCGATGCCGGGCATTCGCAAGCCTTCGCATCAGATAATGGGCAAGAACACCCGTTATGATGTCTTCATGATCTTCGGAAAATCTCTCGACGAGGAAGAATAATCAGCGGAAGCTCGGCTTGCGCTGCGCATTCATCAAAAGCTCGTGCCGCGAGGCGAACTCGCCGAACAGCTTTCTGAGCCGGGTCTCCTCCGCCTTGTCCAGCCGGTAACGCCGGCAGAATTCCGCAACGTTCAGGATCGGTTTGGTTCTGTTGCCGTCTATGGTCTTGTTGTCGATGATCTGCATGGCGCCCTCCTCATAACAGAGGCCAAACGTCGCTCACGCCTTGCGGTTCCCTATGAATTCGCATGGATGAGAAAAGAGCGTGCAGCCTGCACACGGACCGATCAAGTTTTCTTGAAACTATCGCAGGAAACGAAATCCTCCCCAAATGGTTCTCTGCCTGATGTAACGATGGAAGGGAGACCCATGTTCCACAACAACCGATTTCTGAGTTCGACGATCCTGTGTGCGCTGCTCGCCCTGCCCTTTGCCGGCGCTGCACACGCCCAGACCGCCCCGGCTGCCGAAACGAA
This sequence comes from Agrobacterium sp. CCNWLW32, assembly GCF_037083425.1. Classification (NCBI taxonomy): domain Bacteria; kingdom Pseudomonadati; phylum Pseudomonadota; class Alphaproteobacteria; order Hyphomicrobiales; family Rhizobiaceae; genus Agrobacterium; species Agrobacterium sp. CCNWLW32. Next base: position 105,287 of record NZ_JBAOJM010000007.1, on the reverse strand, counting down.
ACGGCCGAATGCGCCGGATCAGAAGCCGGCTTTTGAGGGCCAGACACGCGCGCCGCAGGCCGCCTCCCAGCCGAATGTCGAAAAAACCATCGTCGCCGAGGGGCTGCCGCACCTGTGGTCCATGGAATTCCTGCCGGATGGCCGCATGCTTGTCGCCGCCAAGGAAGGGGCCATGCATATCGTCGCCGACGGCAAGGCAGGCCCGGCGATTGCCGGCGTACCGGAGGTGGCGTCCGACGGACAGGGCGGACTTCTCGACATCGCGCTCGCGCCCGATTTCGAAACATCGCGCACCATCTTCTTCTCCTTTTCCGAACCGCGCGATGGCGGCAACGGCACCTCCGTCGCGTCGGCCAAGCTGACCGAAGATGGCGGCGCGGCGAAACTGGAAAATGTCTCGGTGATTTTCCGCCAGATGCCGACCTATGACGGCGACAAGCATTTCGGCTCGCGCCTCGTCTTCGGACCTGACAACGAGCTTTATGTCACCGTCGGCGAGCGTTCGGATTCAAAGCCGCGCGTGCAGGCGCAGGATCTGTCGAGCGGGCTCGGCAAGGTCTTCCGCATCAATGCTGAAGGCAAGGCCTTTGAAGGCAACCCCTTCGCCGGCCAGCAGAACGCCCTTCCTGAAATATGGAGCTATGGCCACCGCAACCTGCAGGCCGCGGCACTTGATGGCCAGGGCAGGCTCTGGACCGTGGAACACGGGCCAAAGGGCGGCGATGAGCTGAACCTGCCCAAAGCGGGCCTGAACTACGGCTGGCCGGTCATCACCTACGGCGTCGAATATAGCGGCCGCTCGGTTGGCGAAGGCGCTACCGCCAAAGAAGGCATGGAGCAGCCGGTCTATTATTGGGACCCGGTCATCGGTCCCTCCGGCATGGCCTATTATGATGGCGACCTTATTCCCGAATGGAAGGGCGCCTTCATCGTCGGCGGTCTGGTGAGCCAGGGCCTCGTCATCCTGCACATCGACGGCGACAAGGTTGCGACCGAAAGCCGTCTTCCCCTTGAGGCGCGTATCCGCGACGTGAAGGTCGGGCCTGACGGCGCGGTTTATGCCGTGACCGAGGAGCGCGGCGGTGGTGAATCGCAGATTGTGCGGATCGCCAAGGCCGGCTGAGAAAACTAACGACCGGAACGACAGGCCGCCGGAACGAAGGCGGCCTGTTTTTCGTTTGCCGCAGCGTGAAACCTGCCGGAAAAAACGATGCCACAACCAGCCACCCGCCTTCTTGCAAAAATCGGACTTGCCTATGTCAACGATCAGGAACCGGGTATTTCCCGCGAAAAACGCGGGCGCGGTTTCTGTTACCGCCTGCCGGGCGGCGAGCTTCTCTCCGACAGCGTCGAACTGAAACGCATCAAATCGCTCGGTGTGCCGCCCGCCTATAGGGACGTCTGGATCTGCATCGACCCATCAGGGCATTTGCAGGCAACCGGCTTTGATGCACGCGGGCGAAAACAGTATCGCTATCACCCCGACTGGCACGCGCTCAGGGGCGAAACGAAGTTCTTTCAGCTCAAAAGCTTCGGCAAGGCGCTGCCCGCCATCCGCCGCCGCGCCATCGCCGATATCGAAAAACAGGATCACGGGCAGGAGATGACGCTTGCCGCGCTCACGTTGCTGCTCGATGCCGCCTATCTGCGCGTCGGCAATCGCTCCTATCTCGAAACCAACGGCACCTATGGCGCAACGACATTGCTCAAGCGCCACGTTTCCTTCGGCGAAACAATTGAACTGCGCTTCGCCGCCAAGGGCGGGCAAAAGGTAAGACGGCAATTGCGCCACCCGCGCCTGCAAAAAATCCTCGAGGAGATCGCCGATCTGCCCGGCAAGGAACTCTTCGTCTGGCAGGATAGCGAAAACCGGGTGCATTCGGTCGATCCCAGCGATCTCAATGCCTACCTCTCGCGCATCGGCGGCACCGGCATTTCCGCCAAGACCTTCCGCACCTGGGGTGGAACGCTCGCGGCCTTCTGCAACGCAATGGAGCATGTGGCATCAGGTGAAAAACCGAGCATAAAGGGCATGTGCCAGGCGGCTGCGGCGGAGCTTTCCAATACGCCCGCCATCTGCCGCAAGAGCTATGTGCATCCCGCCGTTCTCGACATAGCGGCTGAGGAAAAAGCCCAGAAAAAACTCGGCCGCATCTTGAAGGTCGGGGCAAAGCCCGTCTCCGGCCTGAGGGCGGATGAAAGACGGCTGCTTGCCTTCCTGCCCTGAGGGTCAGCGGTTTCCCGCCCATTCCGCCAGTTCGCGCTCGGCCCTTTCCAGCGCGCTGTAATTCAAAAGCTTGCGCAGGAAGGCGACAGTGACAGCGCGGGTTCGAAGATTATACCGCCCTTCCGCGTCGTCATCGCCAGCCGCCTGATGCACGTTCAGTTTCTCATACAGGCTTTGCAGGCGGTTCTGCACGCTGCGCAGCGACAGGTTGCGGCGGCGCGCAATCGCCTTGTCGGTGAGGCCGAGCGCGACATCGACAAGGATTTCGTATTCGGAATCGGTAAAGCCATGCGCCTTGCCGAGGCTCTTTTCCTGCAGCCCGCGCACTTCCCGGTCGATCACGCATTGCGCCTCGATAAAGATGCTGCGCAAGGCCAGCCGCAGACGGTCATCGGATGCCGATTTCAGCACGTAACCGTAAGCGGCGCCCTCTGGCACGATGCGGGAGACACCACGCACATAGGCCTCGTCGGAATAGTTGGACCAGAACAGGATGCGGGTGTCCGGCCGCTCCTTCCAGATGGTGCGCGCCGCCTCTATGCCGTTGCGCTCGTTCATCTGCAAATCCATGACGATGTGGGCGGCGCGATTTTCCCGCGCCAGCTTTTCGCCGGTTCTGCCGTTGGCCGCCTCCAGCACATTGTCGCATTCCGGCAGGGCGGCACGCACCGCCTCGTTCAGATAGGCGCGGTGCAGCGCATCGTCCTCAACGATCAGCACGTCCATGTCATAAATCCTCCCGCCGGTCGAAAGCATCCGCCGGCAAGGTCACTGTGATGCGGGTTCCCGCCCCCTTGCCGTTGCCGCCAATATCGAACCTGGCTGAAATCAGCCGCGCCCGCGTCTTCATGTTGCCGATGCCGAGGCCGCCGGACGCCCCGCCTTCGCCGCCGCCGCTGCCGTCATCACTCACCGTCACCCGCAAGCCTCCATCGATGGCGACAAGCGTTACGGCAATGGTTTCCGGCTGGGCATGGCGAATGGCATTGTTCACTGCCTCCTGTACGATGCGGAACAGCGATATCGCCACCGTCTTGTCGAGCCTTTCCACCAGCCCTTCCGTCTCATCGCTCACCGACCAGTCGATTGCCGACCCGCTATCGCGCACGGAGCGGTCTACATAGGTCTCGATGGCCTCGACAACGCCGAACAATTGCAGGATGGAGGGTTTCGCCTCCTCGATGATTTCACGCAGATCCTGCATGCAATGCTGCAGGCTGCGCACCACCGGCTCGAGCATTTCGCCCGAAACGTCCGGGGTATGGCTCATGCGTTCGATGCGCCGCGCCAGCCGGGTCAGGTCCGCCAGCGTCTGGTCATGCAGGTCCATGCCGATACGCTGCCGCTCGGCCTCCAGAGCCTCGGTCAATTGCAAGGCGCCCAGCCTCAAACCCTCCTCGCGGGCATTGGCGCGCGCCTCTTCAATGGCCGAGCGTTTGGCCTGCTCGGCGGCACGGATGGCGTAGAAATAGGGCGCCAGCAGATCCGCAACCGCGCGGGCATTCGTCACATCCTCCATCGTATAGGCGTTCGACTGGTGCGACGAGCAACTGAGCGCGCCAATGATGTCGCCATGCACCTTCATCGGCACATGCAGGCGGCTATGCAGATTAAGTTCGATGATCGGGCTGGAAAACGCCCCTTCGAAGTGGAAGCGCGGATCGGAGCAGGCGTCACCGCTTAACAGGTGCTCGACCTCGCCTGACAGCAGCGAACGGATCGGGCTTCCGGTGAGAAGGGCGGGCGGCTGCCGGCTCCAGGCGCTGACGAGACCGCTCTCATAGGCGATATGATATTTGTCATCCAGCTGCTTGATGCAGACATCCATATGGTCATGCGGGATGATATGGCTGATCTCCGTGGCGACCGCCTGAATGATGGCATTAAATTCCAGCTGCCCGGCAAGCAGCCGCGAAATGCCCATATAATGGTGAAAAAGAGCGCTTTTCGGCGTATCCAGCATGTGCGGACGCCCTCCCAAGCGTCTGCCTTCGACCTCTGCGGCGAAGTTTGAACCCATTGGGTGCCGCATCATTCATTCTGCGCCCGGCAGTGGCGTTTCGTCCTGCGGGTTCCCGCAAGCTTTCTGCGGAAACCCGCAGGAAGATTGCCGCGATCCGCCTATACAAGCCAAATCTTCTTGGTCATTCTCGCTTCTACTGGGGAAAGGAGCTCCAGTGCAAAGGAATTCCGCCTGCCGCCGAGGAGATTTGCGGCGCGCAAGGATTCCGGGCTCGAAAAGGGCAAGCCACGAGGGAGGAAATCAAATGGCTTTCAGGAAGATGCTTTTGGCATCGGCCGCTGTCGCATGCGCAGCTCTGCCGATCACCGCTCATGCCGACACGTCGGCCAAAAAAATCGCGCTTTCAAACAATTACGCTGGCAATTCCTGGCGTCAGGCGATGCTGACCAGCTGGGACAAGATCACCAAACAGGCGGTTGCCGACAAACAGGTTGCCGCCGCAGACGCCTTCACGACCGCCGAAAACCAGGCAACCGAACAGGCGGCGCAGATCCAGAACCTCATTCTTCAAGGTTATGACGCCATCGTCATCAACGCCGCTTCGCCTACAGCCCTCAACGGCGCGGTGAAGGAAGCCTGTGACGCCGGCATCACCGTCGTGTCCTTCGACGGCATCGTCACCGAGCCCTGCGCCTGGCGCATCGCTGTTGATTTCAAGGCGATGGGCGCAAGCCAGATCGACTATCTCGCCAAGGCCATGCCGAAGGGCGGCAACCTACTCGAAATCCGCGGTCTGGCCGGCGTTTCGGTCGATGACGAAATCCATGCCGGCATCGTCGACGCCGTCGCAAAGAATCCGCAGTTCAAGATCGTCGGCTCCGTCAATGGCGACTGGGCGCAGGACGTCGCGCAGCGCGCCGTCGCCGGCATTCTGCCGAGCCTTCCCGAAGTCGCGGCCGTCGTGACGCAGGGCGGCGATGGTTACGGCGCGGCACAGGCTTTCGCCGCCGCCAAGCGCCCGACACCCACCATTGTGATGGGCAACCGTGAAGACGAACTGCAATGGTGGAAACAGCAGAAGGACGCAAGCGGCTACGAGACCATGTCCGTCTCCATCGCTCCCGGCGTCTCGACACTCGCTTTCTGGGTGGCGCAGCAGATCCTCGACGGCAAGGACGTGAAGAAGGACCTGACCGTGCCTTTCCTGCGCATCGACCAGGGCAACCTTGAGGAAAATCTCAAGACGACCCAGAAAGGCGGCGTCGCGAATGTCGAATATTCGCAGGAAGACGCGCAGAAGGCCATCGCATCGGCCAAATAGGCCGGATCGGCTTAGAGCCTGAATATTGCGGCGCTCCCGGAACGGGCACCGCAATAGCCACCGATATTATCCGATTTTCAGATCACTGGCGTAATTGCTCATGAATGACATCATCGAGGCGGAAGAAGTCGTCGCCGCGCGCGGCGTGAAGGTCGTGTTCGGCGCGGTAAGGGCGCTTGATGGGGCCGATCTCGTCATCCGCACGGGAGAATGCCTCGGGCTCGTGGGCCACAATGGCGCGGGCAAATCCACCATCGTCAACGTCATCAATGGCGGGCTGACGCCGCATGAGGGTTCCATTTCCTATCGCGGCGAGCAAGGTCGCCACGGCATCGCGGCCGCCCGCGCCAGCGGCGTGCGCTGCGTGTTTCAGGAATTGTCGCTCTGCCCCAACCTCACAATCAGCGAAAATGTCCGCATCATGCATGCCGCAATCAGCGGGCGGAACTGGCGCGGGCGCGCGCTCATCATGATCCGGCAGACGCTGGACGAGATTTTTCCCGGCCACGGCATTGATTGCGAGCTGACGATTGCCGAACTTTCCATCGCCGAGCGGCAGATGGTGGAAATCGCCATCAATTTCTGCCGAACCCCTGATGCACCGAGACTTGTCATTCTCGATGAGCCGACGTCCTCGCTCGATGCCGGTCTTGGCGAGCAATTGATGGATTATGTCCGCCGTTTCGTGCGCACCGGCGGCTCCGTTCTGCTGATCTCGCATATTCTCGGCGAAATTCTTTCGACGGCCACCCGCATCGTGGTGATGAAGGACGGCCGTGTGGTCGCCAATCGGCCGGCGGGCGAATTCACGACACGCACGCTGGTGGAAGCCATGGGCAGCGTCGTCAAGGAACAGGACAGGCAAAAAAGCGAAAACCGCAAGGCGGGCGAAAAAGTACTTTCCATGCCGCCGCGTCGGGGTGAAGGCCTTGCCTTCGAGGCATTTCGCGGCGAGATCATCGGCCTCGCCGGTCTCGGCGGCCATGGCCAGACCGAAGCGCTTCTCGAACTTTACCTTGCCCGTAACAGCAGCTGGCTGCCCGCGCGCAAGACCGATATCGCCTTCGTGGCGGGGGACCGCAGCCTGAACGGGACCTTCCCGCTGTGGAGCATCCTGAAGAACCTTTCCATCGCTTCGCTCAGGGATATTTCATCCGCGGGCATGGTGGACAGGGGCAAGGAAACCGAACTCGGCGCGCAATGGAAAAAGCGCATCGAAATCCGCACGCCCGACATGGGCAACAAAATTCTTTCGCTGTCCGGCGGCAACCAGCAGAAGGTTCTGTTCGCCCGCGCCCTCGCCACTACAGCCAGCACCGTTTTGATGGACGACCCGATGCGTGGCGTCGATATCGGCACCAAACAGGAGGTCTACGATATCTTGAGAACCGAAGCCTCCCACGGCCGCACCTTCATCTGGTATTCCACCGAAATGGACGAAATCCGCCTTTGTGACCGGGTCTATGTTTTCCGCGACGGCGCCATTCAGGCCGAACTGGTGGGCGAGGACATCACCGAGCAGAATGTGCTGGCCGCCTCCTTTTCCGGAGAAGATCACGCATGAAACTCTCCGCCAGCGCCCTTCGCCTCATCATTCCCGCCGCCTCGCTCGCCTTCCTGCTCGCCGCCGTCTTCTACATGCAGCCGCGCGCCATGAGCTATACCGGCCTCAACCTGCTGTTCAATCTGGCGGTGCCGATCGCGCTTGCCACCATTGCGCAGATGCTGATCATGTCCGTCAACGATCTCGATCTGTCGATGGGCACCTTCGTCAGTTTCTGCGCCTGCGTCACCGCCACCTTCCTGCAAACCACGCCGCTGCTTGGTATTGCGATCTTTGCCGGTGCGATTGCGGTTTATGCCCTGTTGGGCGCCATCATCCATATCCGCGCCCTGCCCTCCATCGTTGTCACGCTTGGCATGAGTTTCGTCTGGGGCGGCCTTGCCGTTCTCATCCTCCCCTCGCCCGGCGGCCAGGCACCCGCCTTCATCCGCGCACTGATGACGGCAAAACCGCCGCTCGTGCCGATTGCCATTGTCGCCAGCATCGTGATTGCGGTCGTCGCCCATTACATCGTCATGCGCTCCTCCTTCGGCGTGCTGATGCGCGGCGTCGGCGGCAATTTCCGCTCGGTCGAACGCTCCGGCTGGTCGGTCGTCGGCATCCGCGCCGCCACCTTTGCGCTGGCCGGTTTCTTCGCGGTGCTGTCGGGCATCGCACTTGTCGGGCTGACGACATCGGCTGATGCCAATATCGCGCTTCGCTACACGCTGCTGTCGATTGCAGGCGTCATTTTAGGCGGCGGCGAATTCGTCGGCGGCCGGGTTTCACCCATCGGCGCCGTCATCGGCGCGCTGACGCTGACGCTCGCCGGCTCCTTCCTGTCCTTCATGCGCATTTCGCCAGACTGGCAGATCGGCGCTCAAGGGGCGATCCTCATCATCGTGCTTGCGCTGCGCATCCTGCTCAACCGTCTCGAAAAGCGGGAGAAAAACCAATGAACGGGCTTTCGTCCTTCTCCAAAAAACCGTGGATATGGTCCTTTGCCGCAACGGCTGTCGTCTGGATTATCACGGTGCTCTTCACCGGCGGTGCAAGCTCCTTCGGCCTGTCGCACGCAGCGCTGACATTCGCGGCCTTTTCCGTCATCGTCGGCATCGGCCAGATGTTCGTCATCACGCTCGGACCTGGTAATATCGACCTCTGCGTTCCTGCAACGATGACGCTATCAGGCACGCTGGCCCTCAAATTCATGGATGTGTCCGATGGTCTCATCCTGCCGGGATTGCTGATCGCCATCCTGATCGGCATCGCCATCGGCATCGGCAATTACACGCTGATCAAGCTCCTGCGCATTCCGCCGATCATTGCGACGCTGTCCATGAGCTTCATCGTGCAGTCCATCGCCATCTGGTCCAACCGCGGCCTGCGCATCAAACCGCCGGAAACACTGGCCACTTTCGCCACGTCCAGTTCTTTCGGCATTCCGAACGTGGCGCTCGTCGCGCTGCTGCTCTCGGTCACCGCCTGGCTGCTGCTCGACCGCACATTTTACGGACGCTGGATTTCCGCGATCGGCCAGAGCACCTTCGCCGCCCGCATGACAGGCATTCCGGTGGATGGAACCCGCTTCGTCACCTATGTGCTCTGCGCGGTGCTGGCGGCGATTGCCGGTTATCTGCTCGCCAGTTTTTCCGGCGGCGCAGCACTCAACATGGGATCGGAATACCTGCTGATGTCCATCGCCGTCGTTGTCATCGGCGGCACGGCGGTGGCGGGCGGCGATTCCAATGTTCCCGGCATCTGGGGCGCTTCGCTCTTCATGTTCCTGGTGGTATCGATGCTGAATACCTATGGTTTCGGCGCGGGTATCCGCCTCATCCTCACCGGCCTCATCATCATATCAGTCATCCTTCTGGCAAGCGGCCCCAAGGCCACGCGCTGAACCCCGAACGACAAGCCCTCAAGCGGACGACGCTCATGACCACAGACAAGACCTCCCCTTACGAAATCCACGATGACCGCTTCCGCCATCTGATCGTCGGCAACGCGGAACTGGAAGAGCTTTATTCCGGCTGCCGCTGGGCCGAAGGACCGGTGTGGGTTGCCGATCTGAACTGCCTGCTGTTCAGCGATATTCCCAATGAGCGTATGTTGCGCTGGGTGCCGGATGGCGGGATCTCGGTGTTCCGCCAGCCTTCCAACTTCACCAATGGCAACACACGCGACCGGCAGGGGCGACTTGTCTCCTGCGAACATGGCGGCCGTCGCGTCACCCGCACCGAAGTCGACGGCTCGATCACCGTTCTCGCCGACAGCTACGGCGGCAAGCGGCTAAACTCCCCCAATGACGTGGTGGTCAAATCCGATGGCAGTGTCTGGTTCACCGACCCCACCTACGGCATTCTTTCCGACTATGAGGGATACAAGGCAGAGCCAGAACAGAAGACGCGCAATGTCTACCGGCTCGATCCCGCAACCGGAAAGATCGACATCGCCATTGACGACTTCGTGCAACCGAACGGTCTCGCGTTTTCACCTGATGAAACGAAGCTCTATGTTGCCGACAGCTCCTACAGCCATGATGTCTCCCGCCCGCGCCATATCCGCGTTTTCGACGTGGTGGATGGCGTGAAGCTCGCCAATGGCCGGGAATTCTGCAATCTCGACAGCGGCCTGCCGGACGGTTTCCGTCTGGATACGGCTGGAAACCTCTGGACCAGCGCCGGTGATGGCGTCCACTGCTTTGCGCCTGATGGTACGCTCATCGGCAAGATCAAGGTGCCGCAGACAGTCGCGAACCTCACCTTCGGCGGCCCGAAAAAGAACCGCCTCTTCATCACCGCAACAAAATCGCTCTACTCCGTCTATGTCGCCGCAACCGGCGCGCAAACGCCTTGAGGTGGTGAAAAACCGGAGGACACGGGCCGGGAGGGAACTGGCAAGACGGCTTCACCGCGCTATAAAAGCGGAATGAACGATGATTCCAGCCCTTTCCTGACCGACGATATGGCCCTGGATGGTGAAACGCCGGCCGTTGAGCCCACCAGCCGCATGCAGTCCTGGGCGCGCAATTCCGCTCTCTACCGGCTGGAACAGCGCATGATGACGGAAAAGCAGCTGCGCGACGCCATCATGCGCAAGGCGCGGGAAAAATTCGAGGATATCACCCCGGCGCAGGTGAAGGCGCTCGGCGAATTTGCCGTCACTTTTGCTTATGGCATCAAGGCGCTCGACGACACCGCCTATGCGGAAATTGCCGTGCGGAGCGGCCAGCGCAGCGGCAAGTCGAAACGCGGGCTTGCGCAAAAACTTCAGATCAAGGGCGTCGCCCGGGAAACGGCTGCAGTCGCGCTGCAGGAAACCAATGATCTGGTCGCCGCCGTCATCTTTGCACGCAAGCGCGCCTTCGGGCCTTTTCGCCGGGTCGAGCTGGATGAAAAACGTAAGGCCAAGGAATTCTCCGCCTTCGCCCGCAACGGCTTCAGTTTTGAAATCGGCGCAAGAGTGATGGCGATGACGGCGGAGGAGGCCGAGGAGATTATCGCCGAAGCACCGCTCTGACACCTATTGCGGCATGGGATGGGTTTTCAGATAGGCGATCAGATCGGCTATATCCGTTTCGCTCCAGAGGCCGAAAAAGCGCATCGCATTTCCCGGGATAGCCTTCTTCGGGCTGGAAAGGAATTTTTGCAGTTCCTCCTCAGACCATACCCGGTCAGCCGCACCGGCATCCTTCAGCGCCTGCGAATAATGGCCGTAATCAGCCACGGAAGCCATCGGCCTGCCCACCACGCCCATCAGATGCGGCCCCATGCGGGTGCGCGGCGTGTCAACGCTGTGGCAGGTGGAGCAGCGGCTGAAGACCTTCTCGCCATGGGCCGCATCGCCCTCGGCAAAGGCGCTCGACGCAAACAGGAGGAAGAACGCGGTCGCCGCTGCAGCTTGTTGGGACATGAAAATCATGGTCCGGATAATACAACGCCCTCTCCGTCTGACAACGAAGAGGGCGTTTTTGACATGCGACAGAATGCCCGGTCAAAACACCGGGCATTTCGCCGATCAGTTCGTGGCCGTCAGCGTCACGGACGTACCGGTGGCAGCGAGGTTGAGACCAACCTGGCCGGTCACGCTGACCGTCTGCAGCTGGATGGAGCCGGAAGTGCCGCCAACGAGAACGTTGGTGCCGACGCCGAGACCGACGGTGACTTCAGCCGTAGCGCCCTGATAAAGGCCACCCAGCGAACCGCGGTGGTAACCGGCGGTCGGGGCGAAAACGGCCCAGACCAGACGGCCCTGCGTGGTGAAACCGAGGTCGACACCCATCTTGCGGATGGCGCCGGAGTAATGGTCGGTGCGACGGGCGCCCATGGTGGACTGGAAAGTGCAATCCAGTTCCTTGGCCGAGCCGAGAACGTAACCGACGCCGCCGCCGATATCGCAGGTTAGGTAACCGATCTTGACGCCGTTGCGATCGTCCTGCTCCTGCGGAGCCGGCTCATATCTTGCAAGGTCGGCAGCGAGGGCGGATGCGGTTCCGCCAAGGCCCATCGTCAATGCGGCAAAAGTTACGGCAACAGCCTTTTTCATCTGATTTTCTCCTGTTTTATTCCTACCCGCAGCAGCCCTTCTTGCCCTCTCCGGATATTGAATTCCGCACTGTTAACGTTTGTTCCCTGAAATCGATCCAAAACAACTTAATTGGAGGCGATGAAAGCGGAACGGTTAACAGTGTCTGATGGCGGTAGGATGCCATTAAGACATTGTTAGGGCGGGAAATGCGTGCGGAATCGCCATCAACAGCCAGCGTTGCCGGCCGTTGTTTTGCTGCAACAACTCAAAGCGGCAGAGCGACGGGAAAGCCGGTGGCGGCATGGGTCATGACATCCATGCGAACGCCATAGATGCGCTGCAACGTCTCCGGCGTCATGATCTCCTGCGGCGTTCCCCGTGCGATAAGCTGGCCGGAATGAAGCGCAACGATCTCATCGCAGAAGCGTGCTGCCATGTTGACGTCATGCAGCACCACGATGACGCCAAGACCCTTTTCGCGCGACAGTCTCTGAACCAGCGAAAGCACTTCGATCTGGTGCGCCATGTCGAGTGCGGAGATGGGTTCATCGAGAAGCAGGCTTTCAGCGTTCTGGGCCACCAGCATGGCAAGCCACACGCGCTGGCGCTCGCCGCCGGAAAGCGTATCGACCAGCCGGTCGCGGAAGGCGATGGTATCGGTAAGCTCGATCGCCTCGTCCACCTTCTCCTGATCCGCCTTGCTAAATTGCCCGAGCGCCCCGTGCCAGGGATAACGGCCGAGCGCCACCAGCTCCTTGGCCAGCATGCCGGAAGCAGCCGGCGTATATTGCGGCAGATAGGCGAGCTTTCGCGCAAATTCGCGATTGCCCCAGGCGCCGAGTGATTTTCCCTCGAACGAGACCTTGCCCGCCGTCGGTTCCTGAATGCGTGCGAGAATCTTGAGCAGCGTCGATTTTCCCGAACCGTTATGACCGATCAGACCGATGGTCTTGCCGGTCGCAAAACTTGCCGTCAGTGGGTGCAGCAATGTCCTGCCCGGCACTTCCATCGTGACGCCATCAAGAGAAAAAAGCGGGATATCGTCGTAATCGACGGCAAGTGCTGCCTCACCCATGGTTCTCATCTCCGTAAATGTTCAAATAAATCATTGGCGCCTGCCTGAAAGCCAGATCAGATAGGGCGCGCCGGCCAGAGCCGCAAAAAGCCCGAGCGGCAGTTCATAGGGAAAGGTCACCGTTCGCGCCCCGAGATCGGAAAGCGCCATCAGCACCGCGCCGAACAGGAAAGAAGCCAACAGATGATCGCGCGGCGTGGTGAAGCCGGCGCGAAGCGCAATGTGCGGCGCCATCAGCCCGACGAAACTCAAGGGACCGACGAGCAGCGAGGCGGCCCCCGTGGCGATACCCGCCACCGCGATGACGGCGATACGCGCCAGGCCGAGCGGCAGCCCGAGCGAGAGCGGCACATCCCGGCCAAGCGGCAGGATCGTCAACCAGCGCGTCACCGACAGGGCAGTCGCCAGAAGCACGATGGAAAGAATGGCGAGAAAGATTGCCGAAGCCGGTGTCGCGGTCGAACCAGAGCCGCTGAGCCAGGCGAGAATCTGCCATGCCCGCTGGTCACCAATCGCAAGCAGCGCCGAAAGCACCGCCGAGCAGAGCGAACTGATAGCAATGCCGGCGAGCAGGATTTTTTCTGGCGCCAGATGCCGGCGCACGGAAAAGAACAGGACGAGGATCATGACGCCCGCCGAGCCGATGCCGGCGCCGCAAAACAGCTCGAACAGACCGGCCGCCGGAAAAATCGTGATGGCGGCGGCAAAACCGAGGCCTGCGCCGCCGCTGACGCCGATGACCTCCGGGCTTGCCATCGGATTGCCGGTGAGCCGCTGCAAAAGAGCACCCGCCATGGCGAGAAGACCGCCGGCGGCGATGGCCGCCATCAGCCGGGGCCAGCGGAAGGGCAGAAGGCTTTGCAGGTCACCCGCCCCCAGCATTGTCCAGCCCTGAGGCCCCCTGCCGATGGCGAGTGCTGCAAAGATCAGCGCGGCCATGACGATGAGCATCGGCAGCAGGGCCGTAAACCCGCGTCTTGTCGCGAGATCGACGCCTTCGCCGCGATGCACGTCGGTCGGCCGGATTTTCGGCAGCAGCCAGAGAAGCAGCGGGCCGCCGATCAGGGCCGTCACCGCGCCGGTCGGGAAAACTTCCGCCGTCTTGTTTGCCAGAAGTTGCACGATACCGTCGCAGAACCAGAGCAGCAGGCCGCCCAGAAGCGGGGAAACGAAGAGCACCGAAGAGGAGCGCCGCACGCCAAGCGCCCGGGTGAGCGCGGGTGCCGCAAGGCCGATGAAGCTGACGAGGCCAACCGCCGAAGCGACGAAGGCGGCCAGCATGACGGCGACGGCGGCGACGGCGAGCCTGATCGAAAACAGCGATACGCCGAGCGATCGCGCGCCGGAATCGCCGAGACCGAGAACCGTCAGCGGCCTAACCAGCAGGCCCGTCAGGACAAGCCCCACGAGAAGCTGAAAGGTGAGAGACAGGGCGTTCGACCAATCCTGCTGACTGAGCGAGCCGCCATTCCAGACCACGAGCGACATCAGATATTCGCCCTGCGCGAGCGTCAGCGCCGCGGAAACGGATGCGGCGGTAATGCCGACCAGGAGCCCTGCCACCACCATGGTTACCGGTTCGAAGGAGCGTCGCCAGCCAAGCAGGAAGACAATACCGGCGGCAGCGGCAGCGCCGGCAAGCGCCACCAGTGCGCGGTTGCCATCCAGCACCGAGGGAAAGAACAGCGTGGCGATGACGATGGCCAGTTGCGCGCCAGCCGAGATGCCGAGCGTCGAGGGATCAGCGATCGGGTTGCGCAGCAATTGCTGAAAAAGCGCGCCCGAGAGACCCAGCATCGCGCCCGCCAGAATGGCGACCGCCACACGCGGCATCAGGCTGAAAGCGAGGATGACCTGATCCATCGACATGGCGGCGGCATCAAAAGGCAGGCCGGGCCACGCACCGAAAGGCAGCCGCAGCAACCCGGCATGCAGGGAAAGACCGCAGGCCAGAATGAACAAAAGCCCGAAGAAAAGCGGGAGAGGCCGCACCATCACAGGGCTTCTCCCCGTGCCGAGAGCGCTTCGGTCAGAAGCCTCGCGAAACGCATGCCGGCGGTGATGCCGCCATAGGGGCCGACATTGGCAAGCGTCACCACCCGATTTTCGCGCACGGCAGGCAGCGCGCGCCAGATGGCGCTGTTGCGCAGAGTTTCCCGCGCCTCCACCGGAATATCGGAGACGATGACGATGCGCGCATCGGATGAGGCGGCGAGGTTTTCAAGCGGCACCGGGGCCGCGAAGGTGAATTGCGACCGATCCACCCAGGCATTGGTCAGCCCCAGACGGCCAAGAACATCCCCGAACATGCTATCCGCACCAAAGGCACGAAAATGCCGGGCGTCGCCTATGTTGATGACATAGGTCGGCCGTGCGGAAAAACCGGCAAGACGGGTCCGCATGGCTTGCAGTGCCGCTTCCGTTTCACCCAGAACCTTGCGCGCCTCTTCGGCCCGCCCGAGCTTTTCACCAAGCGCGGTGACCGCCGCCAGCGCCTTTTCGAAAGGCGGCTCGCCCTTCACGTAAAAGGGCAGCGAAAAGACGGGGGCGATCGCTTCCAGCCTGCCGGTATAACGTGTGTAGAAAGGCGAAATCAGAATGAGCTCTGGCCGGGTGAGCTGCAGAAGCTCGAAATTCGGAGCGCCGCGCAGGCCGAGATCGGCGACAGTTTCAGGGATATCAGGCTCGACCGCGCCGGCCCGGAACTGGATGAGTTCCGTCGCCGCCACCGGCATGACGCCGAGCGCCACAGATGTTTCCAGCATGGCCCAGTCGATGGCGGCGATGCGCGGCGTCACTGCTGCCCGCGCCTTGCCCGCAAGAGCCGAGGCGGCGAGCAGGCTTAAAAATTCCCGCCGCCCCCAGAGGGGGGAAATCCATCGATCCTTACGCGTCATGCCCCTGCTGCTTCACTTTGATATGGCGTTACCAACGGTAGGTCAGCTTGCCCATAACGGTCCTGCCGTCACCGTAATAGCATCCGAAAGTGGAGCAACTAGAAATATATTCTTTATCAGTCAAGTTTTGCACCAGAAGCGAGGCGCGGTAGCCGTTCTTCTCGTAATGCACGCCGAGATCGAGCAGGGCGAGGCCCTTCATTTCGAAGGCATTGGCCGCATCGCCATAACGTTTTCCGACATAACGGACACCGCCGCCGATGCCGAAACCTTCAAGCGCCGTATCTTCCGGGAAGGTGTAGTCGAGCCAGAGGCTGGCGGCGTGCCGGGGCGTGCTATCCAGTTCCTTGCCGTTGTTCACACGGCCGGAGACCTCGCTGTCCATGTAGGTATAGGCCGCCCGCAGGTCGAGCCCGTCTGCAAGGCTTGCGACGCCTTCCAGTTCGAGGCCCCTCACATGCGCCTCGTCCATCTGCTGCGTTACCCCGCCCACCGTCGTCGTGACGTTCTTTTGTTTCAGATCGTAGATCGCCGCGGAAAAGAAACCGTCAAAGCCCTCTGGCTGATATTTGATGCCCGCTTCCCATTGTTCGCCCGTGGTCGGTTTCGGCGCATCACCGACAGCCGGCTGCGGCACCGGCTCGAAGGAGGTCGCGTAGCTGACATACGGCGCGATGCCGCCATCGAAGAGATAGCTGACCCCGACACGGCCCGTCAGCTTATGGTCGTCCTTGTCGAGAGTGCGGTAGGTCGTTCCGTTGAACGTCGTGCCGCCGGTGCTTGCCCAATCCTGCCGCAGACCGGCGGTGACCCGCCAGTTCTCAAAGGCCATCTCGTCCTGCGCATAAAGACCGATCTGGGAAATATCCGTCTTCACATCGGCATAAAGCGTGCGCGAGGTGAGACTAATTGGCCCGCCATAAACAGGATTGACGGGATTGAGCGGCGTTGCGGCCCAGAATTCGGTTTTGACGTTATTGTCGAAATAGCGGTAATCCAGCCCGACAAGCAGGGTGTGGTCGACTGGTCCCGTGGAGAACTCCGCCTGCAGGCTGTTGTCGATGTTGAAGGTGTTCAGCAATTCATCCTGGAACGTCGCATTGCGGCGGATGAGATTGCCGATCATGCCGCCGCTGGTCGAAGACATGCCGAGCGCCCGGTAGGACCAGTCGAAATTGGAATAACGCGCATTCTGCCGGAAGGTGAAGGTCTCGTCGAAACGGTGCTCGAACTCATAGCCGATATTGGTGAACTTGCGGCTTGAGGTATCGAAAGAGGGATCGCCGACATAAAAGCTGCGATCCAGCATGTTGCCTGGTCTCAGATAGGTCAGCGCCGGCGGCAGACCAGACGGTGAACTCGGATTGTCGTGCTGATAGGAGGCGAGAACCGTCAGTTTCGTATCCTCGTCGGGCTGCCATGTCAGCGCCGGGGCGATGAAATAACGGTCATTCTGCAGATTGTCCGTCTGAAGATGGGCGTTGCGGGCAAGGCCGGTGAGGCGATAGGCAAAACTGTCGCTATCCGCGACCGGCCCACCAATATCGAACATCGACTGGTAATAATCGAAGCTGCCGATCTGCGCTCCGACTTCGCCGAAACGCTCGAAAGTCGGCCGCTTGCTGATGAGATTGATGAGACCGCCGGGATTACCCTGACCGTAAAGCACCGAGGCCGGCCCGCGAATGACTTCCACCCGCTCCAGACCGTAGACCTCATAAGACGGCGCACCGGCCGTGCGCATCAGCCGCAGACTGTTGAGGAACTGCAGCTGGTTACCCTGAAAGCCGCGAATGCGCGGCGCATCGAAACGTGGATCCGCCCCAAACGGCTGCGCGACGACGCCAGGCACATAATTCAGCGCCTCGCTGAGATTACGGATATTCTGCGCATCCATCTGATCCCTGGTGATGACGGAAACCGATTGCGGCGTCTCGATGAGGGATCGCCCCGTCTTGGTGGCGCTGGCGCTGGTTTTTGCCACATAGCCCTTCACCGGCGCCTTGGGGTCCTGATTTTTCGCGCCGTCCACGGTGATGGTCTGCAGCACCGTCGTTCCGGCTTCCTGCGCAAGGGCAACGCCGGAGGTCACGAACGCCACATAGGCGATGGCAGCGCAACCGCCCGCCAGAATGGAAATGTGTTTAGATTTTCCCTGCACGCCAAGACCCTTCATCAACCGCGCCGCCATGAGACGGTTATTTTTCTGGAGAATTTAAGTCATCTTATTACGCAAGGAGCGGATTGTGATCCAATAAGTGAAACTGGATTTTTTCAGAACTACTGATTATGAAAATTCTCACGGATAATAGCTTGGAATTATTCAAATCCGTCAGGAAAGGCCGTGATGATGGGCAGGAAACCGGCAAACCGGGCGGACGCGTTCGAGCTGCGGCACCTGCGCTATTTCACCACGCTGGTGGATGAGCGAAATTTCGAGCGCGCCGCCGCCCGCCTCGGCATTGCCCAGCCGGGTTTGAGCCAGCAGATCATGGCGCTCGAGCAGATCGTCGGCATGCCGTTGCTTGACCGGACAAGGCGATCGGTGAAGCTCACCACGCCCGGCCAGCTTCTTTATGAGGACGCCCGCAAAATTCTCGCCAATGCCGAGGCGACACTTGCGGCGCTCAAACGCGTCGATCGCGGCGAGACGGGCCGCATCTCAATCGGTTATGTCGCTTCGGCCGCCTATTCCGGCCTGATGATCCAGTCCATCGCCAGTTTCCGCGCCTCCCATCCCGACGTGGAATTGCAGCTCATCGAGATGGAAATGCGGCTGCAGCTCGCCAAGATCGCCGACGGCAACCTGGATTTCGCCTTCATCCGCCCGCCTGCGCCCGTTCCGGAAGGCGTCACAACCCATGTGGTTCTGCGCGAACCGCTGGTGGCCGCACTTCCTGAAAACCATCCGCTGGCCTTTGCGCTGCAGCTCGATCTCAAGAATCTTGCCGACGAGACCTTCATCACGCCGCGGCAGCCGCCGGATGTCGGCTTTCATTACAATACGATAGAAGCCTGCAATGAGGCCGGGTTCCAGCCGACGATCAGCCCGGAAGGCCGGGATTACACCACCATTACCAGCATGGTGGCGATCGGCCTCGGTGTGGCGCTGGTGCCGCGCTCGCTCGATTGTCTGCGGTTGCCGGGCGTGCGCTACGTGCCGCTTGCAGCGAGCGCCACGACTTCGGACCTCGCCATCGCCCACCGGAAAACGGAAGCCTCTCCCGCCGTCAGGGCCTTCATTCTCCATACCCGCAATTGACGCGACAGTACCCGTGGACGAAAAAACCCGTCATCGTCCGTTTACGCAGCATCGGCGGCAACAGGCCGGGCGATGCAACTACATGAGATTGCGGAAAGAATGGCGCTCTTTTCGGCAAACCGGAAGCAAGGCCTAAATCCCGTACGGACATTTTCTGTTCCCGCTTTTCCCCGCGGCCGCGGCGTACCGCATAATCGCGGCAGATTTCGATTTACGGGAGACAGCAATGGCTGAGACTTACGAACACCACGCCGCAGGCCTCGAATCCCCGGCATCCCATGCTTTCGAGGTTGTTCCTGATGATACGAACCCGCTTCCTTCCCCCACGCGGGCCATCTATGTGGGCAATGGTGGTCATCTCTGCCTGACCCTGCTTTCCGGCGCGACGGTGACCTTCCAGAACCTGCCCGCAGGCAGCCTGCTGCCGGTCAGGGCCACCCGCATATTTGCAACCCGCACCACCGCCACAGGCATTCTGGGGCTCAATTGAGCGCTCCATCGCCAGCCGATCATCGATCTGAAACGCGGCCCCCGCCAGACATCCACCAAGGAGTGTGACACTTTCATGACAAGCTTTCAGGTTGATGTCAGCAAAATGAAGCATCCGCCATTGATCGGCCCATGCGGCAGCTTGGACAGCGGCGTTCCCGCCCCTTTTTCGTTGCCGCCGGCCTATCGGAAATCTGGTGGATCTGGCAGTGGCTCTTTTTACCGCGAAAGCGACGGGAACAATAACGTATCGTCCGGAGATCGGCAGCGTGCCGCTCAGCCTGCTGACGGCGGCCTATCTGCTGTTTTTCACGAACCGGACATTCTGGTCGAAGGTTCACACCTATCTTTCCGCCTATCCGGTTGCCATCGTCGCGCTTTATGTCGCCATGGCCGCCCTTCTCAGCGCGCTGATCATCATTTTTTCCGCCAAATATACCATCAAGCCGTTTTTGATCGTCCTGGTCTTCGCCGCGGCGGCCGCTTCCTGGTTCATGGATCGTTACGGCATCGTCATCGACAGCGACATGATCCGCAACGCCATGGAGACGACACAGGCGGAGGCAGGCAATCTCATCACGCCCGGCTTTCTCTGGCATATGGCGATTTACGGACTGGTGCCGTCCCTCGTCATCATCGCCGTCCGCATCAGACACCGGCAGATCCTCGACAAGCTTTTGTGGAACACGATCAGCATCCTGATCTGTCTTTCCATCGCCGGCATCATCAGCTTCGCCAATTCCAAGACCTTCACCACGGCCGTGCGCCAGCACAAGGATATCGTCAAAAGCGTCAATCCCCTGTCGCCGATCATGTCGGCCATTCATTATTTCACGCTGGCCGGCAAGGAAGTCGATATTCAGGTCAGCCCGGTCGGCAGGGATGCGAAAATTCTGCCTTCATTGGGCGGCGTCCGCAAACCCCGCATCACCGTCATCGTGGCGGGTGAGACGGCGCGGGCCGCGAACTTTTCCCTGAACGGTTATGGGCGCGATACCAATCCCGAACTCGCAAAACGCGGCGTGATCTATTTTCCGAACACGACCAGTTGCGGCACTGCGACGGCAATTTCCATTCCCTGCATGTTCTCGAAGTTCCCGCGTTCGCAATATAGTCACAACAAGGCGCTCGCCAATGAAAACGTCATGGATGTTCTCGTCCATGCCGGGGTCAGCGCGACATGGCTGGATAACAATACCGGCAGCAAGAACGTGGCCGACCGCATCCCTTATTTCGATCTGCCCTCGACCAATGACAGCCGCTTCTGCACTGGCGGGGAATGCCGCGACGACATCTTCTTCGACAAGCTCGACGCCTGGCTCAACAACGTCACCAAGGACAGCGTCATCGTGCTGCACCAGATGGGCAGCCATGGGCCGACCTATTATCTGCGCTACACCGACGAGTTCCGCAAATTCACCCCGGATTGCCGCACGGCCGAGCTTGGCAACTGCTCCGATGCGGAGATTGTCAACTCCTACGACAACACGCTTCTTTATACCGACCACTTCCTTTCGACCGTGATCGACAAGCTGAAGGCCCGTTCCGACAGGCTGGCGACGGGCATGATCTATGCGTCCGACCACGGCGAATCGCTTGGCGAAAACGGCGTCTACCTGCATGGTGCGCCCTATCTGCTTGCGCCCGACCAGCAGACCCATGTGCCGTTTCTCGTCTGGTTCGATGACGATTTCGCCAGATCCATGGGGCTGGATAAAGCCTGCCTGGCAAAAAGCGCGGCAGAGGGCGGGCGCTCGCACGACAATTATTTCCACAGCATCCTTGGAATGATGAACGTCTCCACTTCGGTCTACGATCCCTCGCTCGATGTATTCGGCGGCTGCACCAAGCGCCAGAACAGCTGAAACACCGTGCTTGACGCTTATCCGGAGAAAGAGATACGCAGGACGAAGCGATAGAGGGAGCTGTCTTGCGGGTTCTGCTTGTTGAAGACGATCATGTGCTGGGGGAAGCGCTGCGAGACCATGTCGCCGCGGCGGGTCACGCTGTCGACTGGTTCAAGACGCTGGGTGACGCCATGGCGGCGACGCTGACCATGGGTTATGGCCTGATCCTGCTCGACATGCGCCTGCCGGATGGCGAAGGCATCACCCTTCTGCAAACCCTGCGCAGGCGCGACGACGCGACACCTGTCATCATTCTGACGGCCCATGATCAGGTCTCCGACCGGATTGCCGGGCTGAATGCCGGGGCCGACGACTATCTGGTCAAGCCCTTCGATCTCAACGAGCTTTCAGCGCGCATGCTGGCGGTCTCGCGCCGTTACGAAGGGCGCTCGGCCCCCGTCATCCGCCTGCCCGGCATCGAGATCAACCAGGTGGCGCGCAATATCACCGTTGACGGAACGGCGCAGACGCTGAGCGCCCGGGAATGGGCCGTGCTCGAAAAACTCGTCGAACATCCCGGCGCGGTCGTCTCGAAAGCGCAATTGCACGACACGCTTTACGAATTCGGCGCGGAAATAGAAAGCAACACGGTCGAGGTCTATATCAGCCGGCTGCGCAAGAAAATCGGCCATGACCGCGTCGAGACCGTGCGCGGCGTCGGCTACACCATCAGGTAAGAACGGCAGGCAGGCAGATATGGCCAGACCGACCAGCATGACCCGCAAACTCGTCACAGCGCTGACGAGCGTTGTCGCCATATCCTGGCTTCTCGCCTGCGGATTGGGCGTCATGGTGATGCAGGACGAATTCGCCGAGATTTTCGACGCCGGTGTTAAGGAAACCGCCGAAAGGCTGCTGCCCCTGCTGGTGGACGACCTCAGGGAAAACAATACCGCGCCTGCCGCGCAAAAGCTCAACCAGACGTCGGAACGGGCGGAGTATCTGACCTATCAGGTTCGCGACCGGGAAGGACAGGTGGTGCTGCATTCGCATGACAGTTCGACGGAGCCTTTCGAGGTCTCGCTCGAACCCGGTTTTTCCGAAACCGCGACCCAGCGCATCTTTACGGTTGCGACACCGGACGGCAATTATTTCCTGCAGGTCGCCGATGCCTTCGCCAATCGCCGCGAGGCGATCGAAGAGGCGGGCACCGCGCTGCTGCTTCCCGTTCTCATCCTCATTCCCGCCAGCATTTTCGCCGTCATCGTCGTGGTGCGCAGGACATTGCGACCGATACAGACCCTGCGCGACGACATCGGCAAGAAGGATGGAGGCAATCTCGCACCGCTGCCAACACAGCCCTTTCCGGCCGAACTTCATCCCATCGCCCGTTCGGTCAATCTGCTGCTCGGGCGGTTGCGATCGGCAATCGAGGCGGAACGGGAATTCACCGCCAACAGCGCCCATGAATTGCGCACGCCGATTGCCGGTGCCTTGGCGCAGGCGCAGCGGCTCCATGCCGACATCCCGCCGGAACTGGCGCCGCGCGTGGAAAATATCGAAAAATCCCTGCAGCATCTCGGCCATCTCGCCGAAAAACTGCTTCAGATGTCGCGGGCGGAAGCAAGGATCGGGGTTACCGACAAGGCGAACGATCTCATTCCCGTTCTCGAACTCGTCATCGACGATATGATGAGAACGGCAATCGGCTCATCCCGCATCCGCTTCACCAATCGCTGTGAAGGCGGCCTATCCTGCAAGATAGGCGCGGATGCCTTCGGCATCATCATCCGCAACCTCCTCGAAAACGCGCTGATCCACAGCCCGCCGGAAAGCCCCGTGCAGGTCGTCGCCGAAACAGACGGCACGATCCGCGTCGTGAATTCCGGCCCGGCAATCGACGGGGCGCTCCTACCCAAGCTGACGACGCGTTTTACCCGAGGCCAGACCTCGGCTGATGGCACCGGGCTCGGCCTTGCCATCGTCAAAAGCCTGGTGGAGCAGACCGGCGGAGAGCTGGTGCTTTCCTCTCCGGCGCCGGGCCGGCAGGACGGTTTTGAGGCCCGCATCGTTCTTCCGGTCGAAGCCGCCTGAATGCGCTGAAAACAAAAACCCCGCCGGGAAGGCGGAGCTTTTATCGGTTCGGATAGAGCGGAGGGGCTCAATCCTCGTGGATATGGCTGTGATCGCGCGTATCGCGCATCTTCACATAAACCACCAGCGACAACGCGATCATGATCGTCACATACCAGAAGAACCAGTTTTCGTGGCCGATCTGCTTGAACTTCAGGGCCACGAATTCCGCCGTTCCGCCGAATATGGTGTTTGCCAGCGCATAGGGCAGAGCCACGCCAAGCGCGCGGATATGGGCGGGGAACATTTCCGCCTTCACCACCGCATTGATGGAAGTGTAGCCGGTAACGATCAACAGACCGACCAGCACGAGGGCGAAAGCCATGATCGGATCGGTCGTCGTCGAAAGCGTGCTGAAGATTGCGTAGGTGAACAGCGTGCCAAGAATGCCGAAGCCCACCATCAGCGGCTTGCGGCCGATCTTGTCCGAAAGCGCGCCGGCAATCGGCTGGCACAGCATGAAGACGAAGAGCGCAGCCGTGGTAATTTCGGTGGCGCTTTCCTTGCTGAAACCTGACGTGTTGACGAGGAACTTCTGCAGATAGGTCGTATAGGCATAAAAGGCGAGCGTGCCGCCTGATGTCAGCGCCATCACCATCAGCGCTTCCCTCGGATAGTGCTTGAACAGCGCCCATCCGCTGGATTTCGGCTTGTCGGCGGCTCCGCTCTTGGCGTTTTCGAAGGACTGCGTCTCGGCAAGGCCACGGCGGATATAGAACACCGCGATCGCCAGGATGCCGCCGATGAAGAAGGGAATGCGCCAGCCCCAGGAGCCAAGCTGCTCCGGTGTCAAGGCCCGCTGCAGCACCAAAAGCACCGCCAGCGCCAGAAGCTGACCGGAAATCAGTGTCACATACTGGAAACTGGAGAAGAAACCGCGGCGGTTCTTTCCGGCCATTTCGCTGAGATAGGTCGCGCTCGCGCCATATTCGCCACCAACGCTGATACCCTGCAGAAGGCGGGCGAAAACCAGAATGGCCGGTGCGGCAATGCCGATCGTCTCATGGCCGGGCGTGATTGCGATCAGCAGCGAGCCGAGACACATCAGCGTGACTGACAGTGTCAGGCCGGCCTTGCGGCCCTTGCGGTCGGCATAGGTGCCCATGAACCAGGCCCCGATGGGCCGCATCAGAAATCCGACAGCAAAAACGGCGGCCGCACTCAGGAGTTCGGCGGTCTGGTTTCCGGAAGGGAAAAACACCGGCGCGAAATAAAGGGTGAAGGCCGAATAGACGTACCAGTCGTACCATTCGACGAGGTTGCCCGCCGATCCGCCGATAATGGATTTCAAACGGGTTTTCTGGTCCGGTGCCGTGGCAGGACCATTTGCCATAATATTCACGGGTAAACTCCAATTCATCTTCGTCTGGAGATGGAAGGGCGAACGGAAGGTGTGATAATTTGTCGCTCTCGGTGGGGGTATATACCCGTCATATTGCAGTGCGCAAGTTTATACCGCATCGCAATATTGCCGAGGAAACAGTCAGGGCTTCCAAGACCCTCGTGGCTCCCGACCTTTAACCACCGGTCTTCTCGTCGGGATTTTGGGTAGACACCGAGAAAGTAAAAAGCGCCGCGACTGTGATCCGCCTTGTAAGCCGCCCGCGCTCAAACTAAAAAATATCAATGATTTACGATATATCGGACATCCAGATCGAAAAGCTCCTCATTGCCGCCGCCCGTGCCGGCGAGGCGCTGGCGCGGCTGGACGAGCGGATCGCCCGGTCACCGATGAAACACGGCTTCATCGAAAGGCAGGATTTCACCGACGCCATTTCCTCTATGTGGGTGGACGGCGAACTCGTCCATATGGAAGATCTGGTGCTGCATGACGCGCATATGGATGTGCGCGCACCGACCCATGAAATGACGGCGGCACACCGGATTCTCCGTTCAAGGCGGCTGATCTTTTCCAATGCCGCCGGCTGGGCCTTTACCGCACCGGGTCTTTCGAGGCTCCGCGGCAGGGCCGCGCTTGCCGAAGAGGCAGCGCCCCCCGGACAAACGCTCGATCACTCCCTTGATGAAGAAGCCGACGTGGAGGGGGAAACATCGCTGGATGGCGCTTTTTCCGAGCTGGACGCGCTTCTGGCGCGCAGCGCCGCAACGCTCGATGCGATTACCACCGGCAACGCGCTTCCGACGATGCACCGGGAGGAAAGCCATGCGATCATCAACGAACCCGACTGGGACGAGGATGAAAGACTGAAAGAATGGTGGGAGGTGCATGCACGCACAGAGGAATTACCCGCAATTCTTCGCACCGCCATCCTGCTCGACGCCTGGAACATGATCGAGGTGCTGCAACGCAGCCCCTGGCTCGGCCGGCTTCTGGCCTCCGCTTTTCTGCGCGACGGCGCCGTCACGCCCGATCACCTGCCGGCGCTGAGCGCCGGTCTTCGCGCGATCCCACGCGAGCGCCGGCACGCGAGACACCAGACGCAGCGCCTTATCGCCCTTCTCGACAGCTTCTACGAAGCGGCACAGGCCGGCATGAAGGAACATGACCGGCTGACCCACGCGCGCGAGCGCATGATGCGCAAGCTGGCCGGCCGGCGTTCCTCCTCGCGTTTGCCTGAACTCGTGGAGCTTGTCGTCTCCCGGCCGGTGGTCTCGGCGGCGATGATCGTCAAGGAACTCGGCACCACGCCGCAGGGCGCGATCGGCCTCGCCAACCAGCTGGAATTACGGGAAGTGACGGGTCGTGGCCGGTTTCGCGCCTGGGGCATGCTGTAGCGAAAGCCGCCCTAACCCCCGCGGAAACCCCGAAAAACGGCATTTTTTCGGCCTTTTCCCGGCAAGACGCGCCGCAGGAATGCAGCGATCACGAATCTTAACAAAATTTAACTATTGCGTAGGTGGATGAAGCCGCTATGTTCCTCGCTGCGTTGCAACACCGATTTCTTCTCCGGCAACGCGGTCGCATTCGGCCCGGCAACTTTTCTTTGCCGCCCGCATTTAAGTGTCCACCATCAGGGAGATGCAAATGACAATTTCAGTCTCACAACCCGATTCCGATCACGAAACCGATGCTCCTTTCGCCAAAAAAGTCCTCACCGCTCGCAATCTCGCCGGATATACGGTCGAACAGCTTGCCGTGACCTGCGGCCTGACCACCAGCGAAATACGCGCCCTGGAAGACGGCACGGACAGCGATCCGCTGCGCATCAGGCGCGTTGCCGCCGCACTGCATATTCCCGTCGAAACCGTTATCTGATCCTTCTAGCGATCACCAAAAATCTCAGCGCCGCCGGGGGACAATGTTCCCGGGAACATCCGGGCGGCGCGCGTGGCCTGATGCCGCCAATCCCTTCCGGAACATTTTCCACGCCCCTCTCTTAACATTTTCGTTATCCGGCACCACATGGGGTTCACGAGCGACCATGTTCGGCCGAGTTCGACATGTGCCCTGCCCGTGCGAGAGCAGCAACAACCTCCGGAATCCTGCCATGACACTAAGTCTCGACACCGAAGAACGCGTTTCTTCAGCACTGGATGAATTGTGGCCAGCGGAAAAGACGGAAATTCTCGACTGGCTCATCACCGGCACCAAGGACGAACGCTTTATCGACGAGATATTCGTCGAGCTCTGCAGCAGGCTGCGGGCGAGCGGAATTTCCGTGGCGCGGGGCGTGCTCGCTTTCCGCATTCGCCATCCGCAATGGCTTGGCGCGCGCATCCTGTGGAAAGCCGGCCTGTCCTCCGCCGAGATCGCCACCTATGGCTATGGGTCTGAAAATACGCCCGAATATCTCAACAGCCCCATCAACGACATTCATCAGGGCGCCACCGAAGTTCGCCACCGGCTGAACGGAGAGGAGATCGATGAACCCGGCTATACGATCTACGAAGATCTGCGGGCCGAAGGGCTGACGGATTATTGCGCCTGGCCGATCGAACACACCTTTGGCAAGCGCCATGTCGCCACATTCTCCAGTGACCGGCCCGGCGGTTTTTCCGACAGTGAAATCCTCGCCTTGAAAAACCTGCTACCGGCGCTCGCGCTGGTCAGCGAAATACGCCTGAAAAACCGCATGACGCGCACCCTGCTGGAGACCTATGTAGGGCCGCATGCGGGTGAAAAGATCCTCAATGGCGCAACGACACGCGGCAGCGGCATGACGGTGGGCGCGGCGATCCTGATCTGCGACCTGCGCAATTTCACCCATATTTCCGACCTCTGGCCGCGCGACGATGTCATCGAGCTTCTGAACGGTTATTTCGACGCCATGTGCGATCCCATCGAGGAATTCGGCGGCGAAATTCTGAAATTCATGGGCGACGGGCTGCTGGCGATTTTCCCGCTCAGCGATCCCAAGGCCTGCGAAAACCTGTTGAAAGCCATCGCCAGCGCGCAGAAGAGCCTCGTTGCGCTCAATGAAATCAATCGCCGGAAGGGCCACGATTCCCTGGGTTACGGCATCGGCGTGCATGTCGGTGATGTCATGTACGGCAATATCGGTTCGAAAACCCGCCTCGATTTCACCGTCATCGGCCCCGCCGTCAACATCGCCTCGCGGCTGGAAACACTGACCAAGGAGACCGGGCGCAACGTGCTTTTCTCCGAAGAATTCGTCCGCATGGCAGGACATCAGGAAAAGCTCGAAAATCTCGGCCCATGGCTGCTGCGCGGACTGGAAACCCCGGTCGAGGTTTACGCGCTTCCGCCAGAGACGAACATAATCTCCGACTGAACGGGTCGCCTTCACCCACCTTGCTCCACCCCGCACGGCTCCTTCTGACGGAGGTGACGCTTTGTTGCGGGCGCCTTTTCGGCGATGCCGTTTCCGCTGTTCCGTCCCCTCTCAAAACGCTTGACACATCTGCGATGTCGATCTAGCAAAATAGAACATATATTCCATATCGAAACATTGCTTGCATTCATATTCTGTCTTTCCGGGAGTGAGGGACGGGTGTGAGAAACCGGAGGAAAGATGGTTACGAAATTGGCACTGCTCGGCGCTGGACGGATCGGCAAGGTCCACGCCAAGGCGATCACCACCGACAGCCGTGCGCAGCTGGTGGCCGTTGTGGACGCCATGGCCGGTGCTGCGGAAGCAATCGCCCGCGAAGCGCAGTGCAAGGTCAGCACGATCGATGAGGTTCTGGCCGACAAGACGATCGATGCCGTCATCATCTGCACGCCGACCAACACCCATGCCGACCTGATCGAGCGTTTCGCCCGGGCCGGCAAGGCGATCTTCTGCGAAAAGCCCGTCGATCTCGATGTTGCCCGCGCGGAAGCCTGCGCGAAGGTGGTTGAGGAAACCGGTGCGAAGGTGATGCTCGGTTTCAACCGCCGTTTCGACCCGCATTTCCAGGCCGTTCACAAGGTCATCGAAGATGGCCGCATCGGCAAGGTGGAAATGGTGACCATCACCAGCCGCGACCCCGGCCCGCCGCCGGCCGAATATATCAAGGTCTCCGGCGGTATCTTCCGCGACATGACCATTCATGATTTCGATATGGCCCGCTTCCTGCTCGGCGAGGAAGTGGAAAGCGTGTTTGCAACCGGTTCGGTTCTCGTCAATCCGGAGATCGGTGCGCTGGGTGATTTTGACAGCGCCAGCATCATCCTGACGACGAAAAGCGGCAGGCAGGCGGTCATTTCGAACTCTCGCCGCGCGACCTATGGTTACGACCAGCGCATCGAAGTGCACGGCTCGCTCGGTTCGGCAGCGGCCGAAAACCAGCGCCCGGTTTCCATCGAAATCGCCAATGCGGAAGGTTACACCCGCCCGCCGCTGCATGACTTCTTCATGACGCGTTACACGGCGGCCTATGCTGCGGAAATCACCGCCTTCATCGACAGCATCGAAAACAATGTCGCGCCCTCGCCTTCCATCAAGGACGGGCTGGTCGCGCTGAAGCTGGCCGACGCCGCGCTGAAATCCACCGCCTCGAAGGCGGCCGTAAAGATCGGCTGAAGCCACAATCGGGACGCTGTGCGTCTTGCTGAACCCTCTGTCCGCCGCGCAATTGTTGACGGCGGACAGCCGTGCCTGTCCCAAGGCCTTCGGCAGCAGGCCCACATCATCCAAGCTCCACGTCAACCTGCAGCGCGTCGCACCTCTCAGATATCACAATAGGCTGGCGCACCCACCGCCCTCATTCCTGTGCTCGTCACAGGAACCAGCCGACGCGCGTCTGCGCGGCGGGAGGACCGCTTTCAGTCCAAGGACTTGGACTGGCTGGATCCCTGTGACAAGCACAGGGATGAGGGGGAGAGCATCGCAAAATTACATTCCAGCAATTGACCTTTGAGAAGGCAGCTTCCGGACTTGCATGGCAGCTATTCGGAAAATAAGGTTGTCTGACAAGGTACGGCCATAACATATGGCTGTTACCCACCTCATTCACCCCGAATACTCTTTTGCCGGCGGCAGTCGGATAGCGGTTTTTTCATGCCATCACCCAGGACCGGCTTTGTTTATGCGCTTGTCGCTTTCACGATCTTTGCGGCGCAGGATGGCATTTCGAAGCATCTGGGCAGCGCCTATCCGCCGGTCTTCGTGGCCATGCTGCGATACTGGGCCTTTGCCGTTTTTGTTCTGCTGATGGCTGCAAAATCCGCCGGCGGCATCAGGGGCGCCGTCATGGCCAACCGTCCCTGGCTGCAAATCGGCCGCGGTGTGCTTCTTGCCGTGCAGATCGTTTTTTCCATCTTCTCCTTCGCCGTCGTCGGGCTGGCGCACAGCCATTCCATCCTCGCCTCCGCGCCGCTGATCGTTGCGGCATTGTCCACGCCGTTGCTGGGAGAACATGTGGGCTGGCGACGCTGGTGCGCCATTTTTGTCGGCTTCATCGGCGTTCTCGTCATCCTCAAGCCGGATGGCGAAGGCTTCGACAACAAGCTGATCATCACCTTCGTGGCCGCCTTCATGCTGGCGCTCTACAGTGTCCTGACCCGCCTCGGCAGCAAGAGCGATTCAGCGATGACCAGCTTCTTCTATACCGGCGTGGCCGGTGCGGCGGCGCTGACGCTGGTCGGCCCGTTTTATTGGGTCAACCTCGCTCCGCAGGATTGGGGATGGATGCTGGCGCTCTGCATTACCGGCATGAGCGGCCATTATTGCCTGATAAAAGCATTCGAACTGGCGGATGCCGCCTCGGTGCAACCCTTTTCCTATTACCAGCTGGTGCTCGTCTCCATCATCGGCGTCACCATCTATGGCGAGGTCGTGACATCAAACATGGTGATCGGTGCGGCGATCGTTATTGCCGCCGGCCTTTTCACCATCTGGCGGGAACATGTGGTTGCCAGGAGGAGCCGCCGCCAAGCCTGAGCCTCACGCCCGGCGAGATCGATCAGACGAGAGCCGCCTCACAACGCAGAAGCATCCCAAACAGATCACGCGGCTCATCCGGATCGGCCAGCAGATCAAGCTCCGTATAAAGGCCCGTGGATGGCAGTTTTGAACGCACGTAACGCAAAGCCGAAAAATCTTCGGTCGCGAAACCAACGCTGTCGAACAGCGTGATCTGCCTGTCGCTTGCCCGTCCCTCCCTTGCGCCGGCAATGACCTGCCAGAGCTCGGTAATGGGATAATCCGCCGGCAATTGCTGGATTTCACCTTCAATGCGCGTCTGCGGTGGATATTCCACGAAAATATCCGATCGCAAAAGGATGTCCCGATGCAATTCCGTCTTGCCGGGGCAATCGCCGCCGACGGCGTTGATGTGAATGCCGGGCCCGACCATGTTGTCGGTCAGGATCGTCGCATATTGCTTGTCAGCGGTAACTGTTGTGATGATGTCAGCCCCTTCGACCGCTTCCTGCGCGCTCTCGCAGATCTTGATGGCAAAACCCTGCCCGGCGAGATTACTGGCGCATTTTTCACTGGCGGACCGGTCGATATCGAAAAGGCGCAACGTGTCGATGCCAAGAATCGCCTTGAAAGCGCGCGCCTGGAATTCGCTCTGCGCGCCATTGCCGATGATGGCCATGGAGCGGGAATTTTTGCGGGCGAGATATTTCGCCGCGACGGCTGATGTTGCGGCGGTGCGCAGCGCCGTCAGGATCGTCATCTCGGTCAGAAGCAGCGGATAACCATTGCCGACATCGGAAAGCACGCCGAAGGCCGTCACGGTCTGGCGGCCTTCTCTCATGTTCTTCGGATGGCCGTTGACATATTTGAAGCCGTAAAGCGTGCCATCGCTGGTCGGCATCAGTTCGATGACACCTTCCTTCGAATGCGAGGCGATGCGCGGCGTCTTGTCGAAGCTTTCCCAGCGGCGGAAATCCTCTTCCACCACATCGGCAAGCTCGCGCAGGAACGTATCGATACCCACGCGCAGCACGAGTTTCATCATCTGATCGACGCTGACGAAGGGCACGATATTGAGGTTCGGTATCACGGTCATCACATCACCCCTTTCAGCCGGCCCGTGTCGGGCGGTCCATGACCCGCTTGCCCAGCAGGCTGGCGGCAAGATCGACCATCAGGGTCGCGGTTCTGCCGCGCTCGTCGAGAAACGGGTTGAGCTCCACGAGATCAAGACTGCAGACCAGCCCGCTATCATGCAGCATTTCCATGACGAGATGCGCCTCGCGGAACGTCGCGCCACCCGGAACCGTGGTGCCGACGGCCGGCGCGATGGACGGCTCAAGAAAATCGACATCGAGACTGACATGCAAAAGCCCGTTTGCCGCCTGAACCCGCGCCAAAAATTGACGCAGGAGAACGGCAACGCCGTGTTCGTCTATCGAACGCATGTCGTGAACGGTGATGCCGCTCTCTTCCAGTGCGGCCCTTTCGGCCGGATCAACGCTGCGGATGCCGATCATGCCGATATTGTCTTCAGGAACCGCATGGGAAAGCGGCGGGAAATAACCCTCAAACCCCTTTCGCCCGCTGAAATAGGCAACCGGCGTGCCGTGCAGATTGCCGCTGCGCGTCGTTTCCAGCGTGTGGTAATCGGTATGGGCATCGAGCCAGAGCACGAAGAATGGCCGACCGCTCTCTGCCACCCGGCGCGCCATGCCGGCGACCGTCCCCGCAGAAATCGCATGATCGCCGCCGAGGAAGATCGGCACAGCGCCGGCGCTTTCACGATAGGCAGCCTCCGTCAGCGCCTCCGTCCAGGCCACGGTTTCAGCCAGATGATGCACCGCCGGGTTGGGATGGCAAAATTCTCGCAACGGCGCGGGCGTCACATTGCCGGTATCGACGACCCGATGCCCCAGTTCTTCGAGAGCGTGTGCCAGCCCTGCGACGCGATAGGCGCTGGGGCCCATCTCGCATCCCAATTGCCCGGCCCCGATCTGCAGCGGCGCACCGATCAACCTGATTTCCATTCCCGTCCTCGCTTTCCTGCCAACACACCCAGTTCAACACAATGACCTGGCGAAATGAACATCAAATATTGGCAATATTATCGAAATAAGCTATCGATCTGCTAGAATTAATTTATCAAACTGGTCATCATGGATAATCTCGACGAACGGCTCATCACCCTTTTGCGGCATAATGGCAGGCGCAGCATTTCTGATCTCGCAATCGAGACGGAAACCTCGCGCGCGACGGTGCGCTCGCGCATCGAAAGAATGGAGAACGACGGCACCATCATCGGTTACACCGTCATTCTACGCGCCGACGCGGTGGAGGCGGCGATCCGCGGCATCATGATGATCGAGATTGAAGGCCATGTGACTGATCGTGTCATCCGCACCCTTGGCGGTTTTCCGGAAATATCCGAAATCCACAGCACCAACGGCCGCTGGGACCTGATCGTGGAACTCAACGCCGCCACACTCAGCGATTTCGACGCGGTGCTCCGCCGCATCCGCCTGGTGCCCGGCATCACCGGCAGCGAGACCAGCCTCCTGCTCTCCACCCCGCGCTCCACCCGCGCACGGCTCTGACCCCTGAGACGAAACGCAAAACAGGGATAAAACGCATTTTTCGATTTTTTCGACTTGCGCCCCGCAATAAATCATCTATATGACGACCCACCAAAGCGAACGCGGCAACGTGCTTCAGGCTTTTGGGGAATAGTTCAATGGTAGAACGACGGACTCTGACTCCGTTAATCTTGGTTCGAATCCAGGTTCCCCAGCCAAATATCTCCAAATAAAATCAGCTTCTTGAGTTTGGAATGGTCCGCGTCATCGCGATGCCCCGTTCAAACGCGATAAACGACCGCTCCACCAGACATGCCCGCGCCAGCCGCTGTTAAAAGCAGGGTTTCGCCTTCCGCGAAAGGCCTTTCGGCATTGGCGACGGACAGCGAAAGCGGAATGGTTGCGGCGGAGGAATTGCCGAAGCTTTCTATCGTGCGAACCGTCTTTTGCCTGTTGATACCGAGATTGCCGCAGACGGCGTCAAACATGCGGGCATTGGCCTGATGGGGTACGAAACGGTCGATGTCGGCTGCCGTCATTCCGGCCTCGTTCAGCACCCTTTTCGAGGTCTCTGTCATCAGCATCACGGCGCGGGAGAAGACCTCGCGGCCATCGCGCATTGTCATTAGCACCTCTTCGGCGGATGTATCGGCAGAGAACGGCTGGCTACTGCCTCCCGCCGCTATCTGGATCAGATCATAACCGCCGCCATCCGCAACAAGATCGGCTGACAAAAGCCCACGCTGCGCCTCTTTGCAGGGCTTGAGTACAACGGCGCCGGCGGCATCAGCGAACAGGACCGCGCTTGCCCTTTCCACCGGATTGATACGGCGGCTCAATATATTGGCGGCAACGACGAGCACGGCGCGGCCGTGGGTGCGGACAAAGCCATCGGCAAGGGTGAGCGCATAAAGAAAGCCGGAACAGGCCCCAGCGAGATCGATCGCGCCGGATCGGACGAGGCCCAGCCGGTGTGCGAGCAGCGGCGCCGAGGGTGGCAGAAGATGATCCGGTGTAGAAGTTGCAAGCAGCGTCAGCGCGATCTCGGCGGAGCCAATTTCCGCATCTTCCAGCGCCATGCGGCCGGCTCTTGCGGCAAGGCCGCTCAACGTGTCACCCTCTTGCGCCCAATAACGCGTGCGGATGCCGGTGCGCCTCTCGATCCAGCCGGCCTCCAGCCCGAGGCTGGCCTCTATCTCGGCATTATCGACACATCTTGACGGAACGGCATGACCAAAACCGGCCATGCGGGAAGAACGGGTCTGCATTGTCAGGGCTTTCGGAGACGGTTCTGGAACAGGCTGAACACGGCCGTACGCTGTTTTCACGCGATGCCGGCCGCACGCGATTTTAACGATGCGGTTTCGGTGACGATCCCGGCCACCTCGTCGATGGCGTCAAAGGCGCTGGTCAGATCTTCCCCCGTCGAACAATAGGGCGGCATCAGATAAAGCACATTGCCGAGCGGGCGGATGACGAACCCGCGCTCGCGGAACAATTGCCGCATGCGCGGGCCCGCCTCGGCGAGATAACCACCGGCAGGCACCACGAGGTCGAGCGCCGCGATGGTCCCCATTTGCCGGATGCCGGTGAAACGCCGGTCATCCGCAAATCGCCGGAGATTGTCGCGCAACATCTGTTGCAATTGCCCAATGCGCTGAAGCACGGGCTCATCCCGCCAGACCTGAAGATTGGCGACAGCGGCAGCACAGGCAATCGGATTGGCCGTATAGGAACTGGAATGGAAAAAAGTCTTGCGGCGATCTGTTGAAAAATGCGCATCGAAGATTTCCACGCTGCACAGCGTTGCGGCGAGCGGCAGCGAGCCGCCCGTAAGCCCTTTGGATGTGCACAGAATATCCGGCGAAATACCTGCCTGTTCGCAGGCGAACAGGGTTCCCGTTCTGCCCCAGCCCGTCATCACTTCGTCTGCGATGACGAGACAGCCATGGCGCTCGGCGATCTGTTTCAGCCCGGCCAGTATATCCGCACCGTACATCTTCATTCCGCCGGCTCCGAGCACCAGCGGCTCGATCAGCAAGGCGGCGATGCGGCCCGAACGGCAGAAGCTCTCGAACATGTCCAATGTCTGCTGTTCACCGCCCGCTTGCGGAAAAGCCAGCCGGTCGACACCGAAGAGCAACGGCTCGTAAGCGGCATTGAACACGCCGCGCTCACCTGTCGACATGGTGCCGATCGTATCGCCGTGATAACCATGCTCCATCACCACGATACGGTCGCGCTTTTCCCCGCGATTGTGGAAATAGCCGAGCGCCATTTTCAGCGCCACCTCAACCGCAGTCGAGCCGCTATCGGAATAGAACACGTGGCTTAACCCGTTGGGTGCAAGTTCGATCAGCCCGCGCGCCAGCGTTTCTGCGGGTTCATGGGAGAACTCGGCGAAAATGACCTGGTCGAAGGCTTCTGTCGCGGCGCGGATGGCCGCCATGATCCCGGGATGCCGGTGCCCGTGGGTGATGACCCACCAGGAGGAAATGCCGTCGAACAGGCGATTGCCGTCCTCATCGACGAGAAATGCGCCTTCCGCTGATACGACGCGTTTCATCGGCGGTTCCAGCCCGTGCTGGGTGAAAGGATGCCAGACAGGGGAACGGCTCATGCAGGCGCCTCCAGAAAATCAGCGAGATTGAAGTGTCGGGCAAATGCCTGATGCAGCGCCTCTGATGTCATCTCCGGCAGGCGCGGCAGACGGCCAAGCAGGCGAACAGCGCCGACATTGGCGATGACGCACTCATTTTCCCGGTTCTCGTCGCCGATGAAGACCACGCCCTGCACCGGAATGGCGCGACGCCGCAACGCCTCAAGCGAGAGCAGCGTGTGGTTGATGGTGCCAAGCGAGGTCCTTGCGCACAGCACAAGCGGAATTTGCCAGCGGGCGAAAATATCGGCGAACAGCAATGTGTCTGTCAGCGGCACCAGAAGCCCGCCCGCCCCCTCGATGACAAGAGGTCCATCCGTTTGCGGCGGCATCAGAAGCGCGGGATCGATCGTTACATTCTCAAGGTGGGCCGACAGATGTGGCGAGGCCGGCATTTTCAGGCGATAGGCCTCCGGCACGATACGGGCCTGCGGCACACCCCCCAGCCGTTCCACCGTCTCACTGTCTGTTTCTTCCTCCAGCCCGGATTGCACGGGCTTCCAGTAATATGCCTGCAGGGCGTGGGTCAGCGCCGCGGAAAAAACCGTCTTGCCGATGCCCGTGTCGGTGCCTGAAATGACGAAACGAGGGCTCATTTCCGCTCCTCCGCCAGCGAAACGGCAAGCAGCCCTACCATATCGGCGATCTGTCTCTCATCCACGTTGAGCGTGATGGCGATGCGCAGGCGCGCCGTGCCTTCCGGCACCGTCGGCGGGCGGATCGCGCGCACATCGAAACCGCCTTCCCGCAGATGCGCGGCGATACGAAGCGAACGGGCATTGTCACCGATCATCACCGGTAATATCTGCGAGCCGCCGGGGGCAACGCCAAGCCGGGAGCGAAGCTCTTCGCCGGCAAAGTTTACCAGCTCCGCCAGCCGCAAACGCCGCCACGGCTCATCGACGATGATACGCAGGGCTTCCCGCACGGCCGCCGCCATCAGCGGCGAAGGCGCGGTCGAATAGATGAAACCGCGGGCGCGGTTGACGAGATAATCGGCAAGAACCGCCGGCAGGCTCAAAAGCGCGCCGGAAAGGCCGAGCGCCTTGCCGCAGGTGTGCAACGCCACCACATTGCCGTGGCCTTCCAGCTCCGCGGCAAGGCCGCGCCCGCCGGGGCCGAACACGCCGGTCGCATGCGCCTCGTCGACGACAAGGAAGCCCTCATGTTTCCCGGCAAGATCAGCCAGGGCCGCAAGCGGGGCACGGTCCCCATCCATGGAATAAAGGCTTTCGACAGCGATCCACGGGCGGCCCCGGCCACCCTCCCGCCGCCAGCGGATTATTTCCCGTTCGAATGCCTCGACCTGATTATGCGGCACGGCGATCACCTTCGCCTTGCCGGCGGCAATACCATCATGGACGCTGGCATGGATGAGGGCGTCGTGAAGGACGAGGTCTTCCCGCAGCGGCAATGTGGAGAACAGCGCGACATTGGCGGCAAAACCGCTGCCGAAATAGATTGCTTTTTCAGCCCCGAACAGCCCCGCTGCTTCCGCTTCCAGCGCCTCATGTTCGCGGTGGTTGCCGCGCAGCAGCCGCGAGCCGCCGGCCCCTGCCGGCACGCCCCTTCCGATGGCATCGGCAAATGCCTCCTTCAGCCGGGGTGAATCGGCAAGGCCAAGATAGTCGTTGGAGGTGAAATCGATCCCCTCCTGGGGAGCGAGCACGCGCAGCCGCGACTTGCGCTGCAGGCCGGCGAGCTTTGCCTCATAGGGGAAGAGCGCCGTGAGATTCACCGGCACCCTCCCGTCTCCCCAGACTGCAATTCCGTGGGCTGCAGTTCCATCGGCTTCAGGCCCAGCCGGCGGAAAAGCGCCGTATCGTGGTCCTCACCCGGATTATCCGCCGTCAGCAGTGTCTCACCGATGAAGATGGAATTGGCACCGGCCAGGAAACAGAGCGCCTGTGTCTCATCGCTCATCTCCGTACGCCCGGCCGAAAGCCGCACATGCGAACGCGGCATCAGGATACGCGCCAGCGCGATGGTGCGGATGAAATCGATGGGATCAACGGGATCGGCATTGGCGAGCTTCGAGCCGGGGATCGGGATCAGCATGTTTATCGGCACGCTTTCCGGCGGAACCGGCAGGTTGGCGAGCGTCACCAGCATCGAAATCCGGTCTTCCACCGTTTCCCCCATGCCGAGAATACCGCCGGCGCAGACCTTGATGCCGGCATCGCGGACATTGGCAAGCGTTTCCAGCCGGTCCTCGAAGGTACGGGTGGTAATGATCTGCGAATAAAACCGCTCGGACGTGTCGACGTTGTGATTGTAGTAGTCGAGACCGGCATCGGCCAGCCGTTCGGATTGTTCCGGGGTCAGCATGCCGAGAGTCATGCAGGTTTCCATGCCGAGCGCCTTCACGCCCTCGACCATGGCCACCACCGCCTCCATGTCGCGCTCCTTGGGATTACGCCAGGCAGCCCCCATGCAATAGCGCGTCGCCCCGCCTTCCTTCGCCTTGCGCGCCTCAGTCAGCACCCGCTCCACTTCCATCAGTTTGGAGGCCTTGAGGCCGGTGGGGTTGCGGGCGGACTGGCTGCAATAACCACAATCCTCCGGGCAGCCGCCGGTCTTGATGGATAAAAGCCGGCTCATCTGGATGGCATTGGGATCGAAATGACAGCGATGCACCTGCTGGGCGCGGAACAGGAGATCGTTAAACGGCAAATTATAGATAATTTTTGCTTCTTCGAGTGACAAGCTGCTGCCAATATCTAGAATCGGAGCTGGGTTTCTGTCGATTTGCGTGACGATCTGGTCCATCTGTCGATCTCTCCCTCAAAATAAATAGATAGAAGTTCTTTTTATCTATTTTTTTCGGGCTGCTTTTTGCAAGCACTTTTTCGAGAAAAATTTCCGAGAGGAGAGATGGGCGGCACATGCGGGATCAGAATCGCCGGGTTTCAATGCTGAAATTCATTGAATACGCACGCACTCACGGAAAAGATCGGATCGGCCAATGGCGTGAAAACTCCGCACTTGCTAAGGGTGAGACATGATCGCACTTCGTCCCTCCGAGAGCCGCGACGCTGTCCGCATCCTCGACATATGGAGCAAAGCAGTCGACGCCACCCACCAGTTCCTCCTGCCGGCGGATCGCGCCGCGATCGGGGAGGAAGTCGACGCTTTCCTGCCACAGGCGCCGCTGACGCTGGCCGTCGATGCTTCTGACCATGTCCTCGGTTTCATGTTTCTGCATGAAGGGCATATGGAGGCGCTTTTCATCGATCCGGACCATCATGGCCAGGGCATCGGCAAGGCACTGGTGCAGAGGGCGCTTGCGCTTCATCCCGCGCTGACCACTGACGTCAACGAACAGAACGGCGAGGCCATGGGTTTTTATCGTCGGCTGGGATTCGAACCGACCGGACGCTCCGATCTGGACGGACAGGGGCGACCCTATCCACTCGTTCATCTTCGATTTCGCGCAACGGAAAAATAGGCCGCCGGGATCGTCGGGGAGGATCAAGCCACGAACACCATAGTCCGCTTCGCAACCGACGATTTTTTGCCCGAACACCGCTTCGACCAATGGCGCGAAGTGCGCGGCAAAAGCCTGTTTGGCGTGACGATCGAGCTTGCACGGGATCTTCGCCACAGTTTCAAGGGTTCGTTTCAGGCGCGCGCCGTCGCCGGCGCCGTGGCAACAGAAATGCGCGCTTCGTCTTACCGGGTAAACCGCACGGAAGCCGATATTGCCCGCATTGCCGGCAACAGCCTCTGCATCGGCCTGCAGGTCAAGGGTTCGGGGTTTCTGCATGCCGGCAGGGATCAGGTTCACGCCGTCGGCGGCGGCGATATCACCATCAACTATTCCGACTTGCCCTATGACGCGATACCGGGAAACGAGGCCGATTTTCACTACAAGATGCTAAAAATCCCCGTGGACTACGAGGTCATGCTCGGTCAGGCCACCGATGACCTGTTTGCGACGCGTTATGCGGAAAACAATAGTTTCGCCCTGCCCTTCCGGGCCCTTTTCAACGCGCTGAACGCTGCCCCCGGCAGGCTCATCGATCCCGCACGCGATGTCACGCATATCGCCCGGCTTGCCATGACGGCGCGCGGACGGCTTTCGCCCGCCATGCCGGAGGTGCGCGCCGCGCTCAGGACCGGGCTCTGTTATGCGGCCCAGGACATCATGATACGAAAAAAATCCCGGCAGAACCTCACCCCTGCCGCAGTCGCGAAGGAACTGGGCATTTCGCTTCGGCAATTGCATGTGGTTTTCGAGGGTGCGGAACTGTCGTTTTCCCGCACGCTCTCCTCCATGCGGATCGAGGAAGCGAAGCGGTTGCTGCTGGCATTCCCCGCTCTGCCGGTCACACAGATCGCCTATGGCTGCGGCTTCGACAGCCTTGCAACATTTTACCGTGTGTTCGCCGGCACCTATGGCATGACGCCCGGTGACGCCCGCGCTGCGGATATGCCGTCGGCTTAAAATTTCACCTCTGCGCGCAATGAGAAGACGCGCCATTTCAGCTCCTGTAAGGCCGCTAGACCATCCCATTCCGGAGCGCGGCCCATGACCAATTTTTTCGACTTTGCGATTTCCCGACTACCGGCCGTCGTCGCCGATGGCCGCGGTCCGGCACCCTGCGAAATAGAGGCGATGCTGCAGAAAGAGCCCTTCGCGGCCGCGCTGCGGCTTCTATCGGGTAGCTTTATCGCCCTCTACGAAGGCTCGCCCGAGATGACCGCGCTCTTCGCAACACGCCAGAACCGGCTTCTTTGCCATGCGCTTCTGGCGCTCTATTTTCAGAAATGCGGGGACTGTGAAACGGCAACGGGAGAAGCAGCCCTGACGCGGGAAGATTTCGGCCATCTGGCGCTCCGGCACGGGCTCGCCAGCCACAGCGTTGCCTATTCCTTCTTCAAAGCGGCGCTGAAACGCGGAATGACACGCCCGGTCGACCAATCCGGCAACGGGCCGGGCAATGGGGTGGCGCCTTCAGCCCCGGCGCTGGCGATGCTCGCGCAATGGTACGACGTGCATTTTCAGGCGCTGGACCTGCTCGATGAGGGCTTCAGGGCATCGCGCTTCATCAGGCGATCGGAAGCCCTGCTTCCCCATATCCACCCCCGTGTATCACAGGCGTTTCTGTCACATCCGGAGGTGCGCTGCCCCGGCCCGCTTTCCATCATTTTCAACTGGTTCGATGCGGGCGGCCTGCTGATGGACCGCCTTATCGCCGGGATCGACTGGGAAAGACCGCCCGAACAGGGCAAACGTGTGACCGATGTGGAAACCGTGACACAGCTGGCGACCTCCCTCTCCGTGTCACGCATCCATGTCGGCCGCAAGCTTGCAGCGGCCGAACTGATCGGCGGCATAGGCTGGAGCGGACGGCGCGGCCGTTCCGCGCTCTGGATCTCGCAGGGCTTTTACGAGGAATATGCCCGCACACAGGCCCGCAAGCTTCTCATTCTCGATGATGCCTTCATCGACGTCGTGTGAGCTGCGGACAAACTGCACGCCCTGCCATTCGACTGGAAGGTTTGGCTCCGCATCAAGCGCGACATAAAGGCTTTCGTTGATGGTTATGAGGGATATCCATTGACAAATCACAGGACTGCAGCTTTTCTATCCAGCATGCGTGAGATGTTGCGAGCATCGAAATTGATGGCCCTGTTGTTCAGACTGGTGATGATCCTGTCACTGGCGGGCTATAGCGTTTCCACTGTCAATGCCGCAATGCATCCTGCCGAAGCCGGTGGAATGCAGCACGATCAGTCCGCCATGATGGATCACGGCGGTTCAGCCATGATGTCCGACAGTCATGATCACAAAGATATGGCCGCCGAGCATGATAGCGGCACCCAAAAAACCGCAAAGCCCCAATGCTGCGGCGATTTCTGTCTCGGCATGGCGGTCCTGATCAGCCACGACACCACTGGCAGACCCGTCGTCAACAGCATCCGTTCCTTCCTTGACGACAGCAAGGCGCTCGGCCAGACCCCGCTGCTTCACCGCCCCCCGAATATCTGAACAGGCAAAGCCCGCCTTTGGGCAATGACCGTGCGTGAGCGGCTTTAGCGCCGTCGCGCCGTTGCATCTCCTGTTCGGAAAATATCCATGAACCCGATTTATATTGTGGTTGCAGCGCCCCTGCTTCTGGGCGGCTGCACAGCCACATCCCTGATGAACGACGCCGCCTCCTATGACGATGCGGCAAACCCGACGCTTGGCGCGGGGCCCATCCGCTATCAAACCCCGGTTGCGGGTTACACGCACCGCGCGCCGGTGGACCCGAAGCCCTGGCGTAACCAGAACGATGCACAGGCTCCGAAAGGAGATGCATCATGACATCACGCACATTCAAGCTCGGCGCTAAACTCGCGGCCACCCTTTGCCTGCCGTTTCTTCTCGGCGGCTGCGTCACAGCCGCCCAATATGCGTCGCGCGACGCCGGTTTCACCAATGTTTCGGCCCGAACATCCGAAGCAACAGGCAAGCAGGCGGTCTGGGTGCAGAACCGGGCCGAGGCGCAGGCGACGCAGGCCCGCGTCAAATCGCTGATGACAACCAGCAAGACCCTTGATGTCGAGACGGCGGTGCAGGTTGCGCTCCTGAACAACAAGGGCCTTCAGGCGGCCTATGCCGATCTCGGCGAATCCGCCGCCACCGCATGGCAATCCACCATGCTGGTCAATCCGCGGGTCGGCATTGGGCTGACGGGGATCGGCACCCCGGGGCTCAGGGCCTACAAGGCGATCGAAGGTGTCGTCGTCACCAATATTCTGGCGCTCGCTACCCTCAAGGAAAATGTCGAGATCGCCGATACCGGTTTCCGCAAGGCGCAGCTCGCGGCCGCGCTGAAGACGCTGCAACTGGCGTCGGATACCCGCCGCGCCTGGATCACCGCAGTGGCAGCATGGGAAAATGTCGGCCAGCTGGCGCAGGCGCAGACCGCGGCGGATGCCGCCTCGGAACTTGCCGTCAAGCTTGGAGAAGCCGGCTCGCTCAACAAGGAAGGTCAGGCCCGCGAGCAGGTCTTTTATGCCGAACTGACCGGTCAGATCGCCAAGGCGCGACTTGAGGCCCGTCTTGCCAAGGAGGAACTGACGCGGCTGATGGGACTGTGGGGAGCGGATATCGAATACACCATTCCCAACCGCCTGCCCCCGCTTCCGAAGGCGCTTAACAAACGGGACATGATCGAGGCCGAGGCGCTGCAGCGCCGTGTGGACCTACAAATGGCCAGGCTCGATCTGGAGGCCACCGCACGATCGTTCAAGCTCACCGAGGCCACCCGATACGTGACCGATCTCGAAATCCGCTCGGGCTTCGAGACCGAACGCGAGCTGGAAGACGGCGAAAAACACAAACAGACGACCGGCAATGCCGAGCTGGAATTCGTCATTCCGATCTTCGATTCCGGTCAGGCGCGCATGCGGGAATCCGAACTTGCCTATATGCGCGCGGCAAACCTGCTGGCGGAAAAGGCGGTCAATGTCCGCTCGGAAGCCCGCTCGGCCTATCAGGCCTATCGCTCGAATTACGACATCGCCCGGCACTATCGCAACAGCGTGGTGCCGCTGCGCACCAAGATCGAGGAGCAGTCGCTGCTGACCTATAACGGCATGATCACCAACACCTTCGAACTGCTCGCCGACAGCCGGGAAAAGGTCAATTCAAGCCTGCTGGCCATCAATGCCAAACGCGACTTCTGGCTCGCGGAGGCCGGCCTCGCTCCCGCCATCTACGGCGGAGGTACAGGTGCTGCGGCAGGTGCGGAGACCGAGGTTGCCGCCGCTGGCGGCGGTGGCGGACATTGAGAAAGGAAATCACCATGTTCAATAGAAGAAACTTTCTGGGTGTCGGCGCCGCTATGGTCTCCACGGCGGCCTGGGCGAAAACATCGAATAGCAGCCTGCCGGAAGCAGCCGTGATGGAAACGGCCGCGACCCAGGCTCCGGTCAAGCCCACCACCGGCCCCGATTACAACCCGGTCGTTACCCTCAACGGCTGGACCCTGCCCTTCCGGATGAACAATGGCGTCAAGGAATTCCACCTTGTCGCCGAGCCGGTGGAGCGCGAAATGGCGGAGGGCATGACCGCCCGGCTGTGGGGCTATAACGGCCAGTCGCCGGGCCCGACCATCGAAGCCGTCGAAGGCGACCGGGTGCGTATTTTCGTCACCAACAAGCTGCCGGAACATACAACGATCCACTGGCACGGCATGATCCTGCCGTCGGGCATGGACGGCGTCGGCGGCCTGTCGCAGCCGCATATCCCTGTCGGCAAGACCTTCGTCTACGAGTTCGATCTCGTGAAGTCGGGCACCTTCATGTACCACCCGCATTCGGACGAGATGGTGCAGATGGCGATGGGCATGATGGGCTTTTTCGTGATCCACCCGAAGGAC
Source organism: Agrobacterium sp. CCNWLW32 (assembly GCF_037083425.1). Classification (NCBI taxonomy): domain Bacteria; kingdom Pseudomonadati; phylum Pseudomonadota; class Alphaproteobacteria; order Hyphomicrobiales; family Rhizobiaceae; genus Agrobacterium; species Agrobacterium sp. CCNWLW32. The sequence continues at coordinate 61,122 of NZ_JBAOJM010000007.1, read as the reverse complement.
CCGGCATTCATGCCCGTGGATCGCGACTTCGTGTTCCTCATCAATGCCTTCGACATCGATCCCGGCTCCTATGTGCCGAAGATCATGACCATGACCGACTTCAATCTGTGGTCATGGAACAGCCGGGTGTTTCCGGGCATCGATCCACTGGTGGTTTCCAAGGACGACCGGGTGCGCGTGCGCGTCGGCAACCTGACCATGACCAACCACCCGATCCACATGCACGGTTACGATTTCGAAGTGACCTGCACGGATGGCGGCTGGGTGCGGCCCGAGGCGCGATGGCCGGAGGTCAGCATCGACATCCCCGTGGGTGCGATGCGCGCCTATGAATTCGACGCCAAATATGTCGGTGACTGGGCAATCCATTGCCACAAGTCGCACCACACGATGAACGCGATGGGCCATGACGTCCCGACCTTCATCGGCGTCGACAAGAAGACCGTCACCGAAAAGATCCGCAAGGTCCGGCCGGAATATATGCCGATGGGCACCGCCGGCATGGCCGATATGGGCGCGATGGAAATGGAGATCCCTGAGAACACCGTTCCGATGATGACGGGATGGGGTCCGCACGGCCCCATCGAGATGGGCGGCATGTTCTCCGTGGTGAAGGTTCGTGAAGGCATCTCCGCGGGCGATTACGCCGATCCCGGCTGGTACGAAAACCCGCCCGGAACCCAGGCCTGGGAATGGACCGGCGAGTTGCCGGATACACAGAAAAACACCGACCCCAAAACGCAGATCACGCCGCAACCGATGAAACACGGCTGATTGCGCAGACCAACGACCCCATCAAAATCAAGGAACATACAGAATGACCAAATTGAAACTTGCACTGCTTCTCACCGCTCTCGCCACGCCTGCCCTGGCATCGGGCACCCACGGCGGCGGCCATGCAGCGATGGCGATCGGCGAACCCGGCGACAAGGCCAAGGTGACCCAGACCATTCAGGTGACGATGAAGGAAACGCCCGACGGCAAGATGCTGTTCACGCCCGCCAAGTTCGAATTCAAGAAGGGTAAGACGGTTCGCTTTGTCGTGAAGAATGTCGGCGAACTGGACCATGAATTCATTCTCGATGAACAGAAGGCCAATCTGGAGCACAAGGCCGCCATGGAGAAGGCGCCGGAGATGGAACACGACAATCCGAACGCGATCAGCCTCGCGCCGGGCGAGAGCGGCGAAATCGTCTGGAAATTCACCAATGACGGCATGTTCGAATTCGCCTGCCTGAAACCCGGACATTACGAGGCCGGCATGCGCGGCGATCTCAAAGTTTCTGCAAAATAATCCAGCAACAAAGGAATATGACCATGAAGACCATCGTTAAAATCACCGTCGCAGCAGCACTCCTGCTCACCGCTCCCCTCAGTGCATTCGCAGAGGAATTCACCAAGGGAACGGTCAAGAAGGTTGATGCTGCGGCCAAAAAGGTCACCATCATCCATGAAGAACTGAAGAACCTCGACATGCCGGCCATGACGATGGTGTTCCGCGTCAAGGACGATGCGCTCCTCGCCAGGCTCAAGGAAGGCGCCAATATCGAGTTCATTGCAGAACGCGCCGAAGGCAAGCTTGTCGTCGCACAGGTGAAATAAGGCCTCAGCAGCCGGTCCAAAAGAAACAGAAAGGGCAGCGGTTTTCCGCTGCCCTTTCTGTATTGGTGTCAGGACGTCCTGCGAACTCTAGTGTTCGGCAAATGGCCTTGGTCCTACGGCGGGCCGCGACCCGCCGACCTTGGGCGAGAAGGCCGCGTCTATCGCCTGCCGATTGTTCATGAACGGCCGTTGGAGCAGAAGGAACACCACGAGCATCAAGGGCCATGCAATCAGGACATCGGAGAGGAAGTGAGCCCCCATCGCCACCCTGTTCAGGGAGACAATCACGATAAACGGCGCCAGTATTGCGGTGCCTATCAGGCGAAATTTCTCTGGCAGGAGGATGATGAAGGCCAGGAGGGCGACTGCGGAAGCACTTTCACCGGAAGGAAAAGAGCAGTTTCGGGCGCAGCTGCCATTGAGGGAAAGAACCGGCGTAAAAACCAGCTCTCCCCCGAACTCTGCGAGATGCCGCGGCCTTGCCCTGCCGAACAGGTTTTTCAGGGCATGCACCGTGGCTCCTGGTCCAATAGCAAAAAATACCATAATAAACAGTAGCTTATGTGGCGGCAAAAGCCGCGGCAAGCCGCGCGAAAATGGCATGGCGAAAAGCATGCCCGCAAGTCCTGATAACAAGACCGCCGGAAGCATGCGGTTCAGATCACGGACGGCAATCAGGAACTCGTCCTCACCGAGGGTGAAACCGCCCGCCCAGAATTGCCGGCTCACTTCAAGATCGATATCCGGCCTGATCGTAAAGACGATCATCATCGCAAAGGCGACCAGCAGAGCCTGCAGAGAGGGGCTGCCGGAAGCACTCGCAAATGCCTGACGGACGACAAAGACGGCGTTTGCGCGAAATTTCGACCGCCGGGTCCAATTCCGCTTCTTTTGGTGGGTTTTACTGGCGAGAGACTGGTGCATGACCAGTTCTCTTCCGCAGAAATGTCAAGGCATTGCGGAGAAAGACACAAGACTGCAAGGAAAGCGGTGCGCATTGGCTTTATTAGAGGATAGAGGCTCTTGCCCGACGTTTCGCATCCGCTTAGCGTCCCGCCACCACCACAGCCTATATATGAATAAATTTGCGGGTTCAGCATGGACAAAGGGCTTATTCTGATCGTCGAAGACGACCCTGATATCATTCAGATTCTGGACGCCTATCTCATTCGCGAAGGATACAGAACCGTCAGAGCCAGCGATGGAGAAACGGCGCTGACCCATTTCTCCATGTTGAGGCCGGATCTGGTTCTCCTCGACATCCGCCTGCCGAAATTCGATGGCATCGAGGTGCTGAACCGCATCCGGCGGGAACGGGAAACGCCCGTCATCATGGTCACCTCTCTTGCGGAGGATATGGACAAGCTGACCGGCCTTCGCCTCGGCGCTGACGATTACATCGTCAAACCTTTCAACCCGCATGAGTTGATCGCCCGGGTGAATGCCGTGCTGAAACGCACGCGACAGCCAGGCTCCGGCGGGGTTTTGCGCTTCGGGGCCATCGAAGTGGACACCGAAGCTTATGTTGCGGCCGTCTGCCATGGTGGAGAGCGGGCCGTTCTGCCCCTGACGCTGAGCGAGTTCCGGATCCTCGCCCATATGACGCGCCGTCCCACCCACGCCTTTCAGCGCGCCGACATTCTCGACGCCTGCCTGCCGGAAAGCGATGCGCTGGCGCGCACCATCGACACACATATCGCCAATCTGCGCAAGAAACTGACGGATCATGGCGCCTGCGGTTATCTGGTCTCGGTGCGCAGCGTCGGTTATCGGCTGGCCGGGGAGCAAAAACCATGAAGCCCTGGCGACTCCGCCTGCGCACGATGACGGCGATCACCATCACCACGATGCTCATCTTTGCCGTTGCTTTGGTCTATTTCGGCGTTTCCTGGTATGCGGACAACATTGAGGAGCGCATCATCGCCCAGCTGTCGCCCGATGCCGCCAAGGCCTTCTCGGATATCGACCTGGGCATGATGCCGGATCAACGCCAACTTCAAGCCCTTGTCGAGGTTTTGCCGGGCCTGGAAGATCAGGCAGATAACGAGCTTATCAAATCGGTGTTCGTCTTCGGATTGCTCGGTGTCTTCCTGTGCAGCTTGCTTGGTTATTTCATATCTCGGCGCATTGCCGCACCTCTCGGCGAACTTGCTGATGCCGCGCGGCGCATGGCGACCGGCAACTTCAGCGGCGGCGCAAAGATCAAGGCGAGCCCCATCACCGAAGTCGCATTTCTGGTCGACAGTTTCGAGACTCTGACGCGGGAACTTCAGATGATGGAACGCCGGCTGAAGTTCAACACGATGGCAGTGGCCCACGAGCTGCGCACCCCACTCACGATCCTGCGGGGCCGTTTGCACGGCATCGCGGATGATGTCTTTCCCCTCGACAAGCAAGCCATTCGCCACCTCATCGTCCATGTTGAGGGACTGGCGCGTCTTGTTGACGATTTGCGCACACTTTCGCTGGCGGAAACCAACAGTCTCGTCAAAGACACCGAACCGCTTGATCTTGCCGCCGAATGCGCGGCGGTGGCTGAAGCGGCCCGGCCACTGATGGATGAGGTCGGCATTGATCTCAATATGTCGCTGGAGCCCGCACCCGTTTGCGGCGATCGACAACGCCTTCGGCAGCTTCTGCTGATTCTGATGGATAATGTGCGCCGCTACGCGGCGAGCGGCGGGTTTCTGCGTTGTTCGACCGGGGTTCAGGACGGGCGCGCCTTTGTCGCGATCGAGGATAAGGGGCCGGGCTTTCCCGCTGGCGTCGAGGCGCACGGCATCGAACTCTTCTGGCGGACGGAACCGTCGCGCGCGCGCAAAACCGGTGGCACAGGTCTCGGCCTGTCGATTGCCCGCGCAATCGCACGGGCGCATGACAGCGATCTCCAGATAAAGGCGCGGCCGGATGGCGGAACTATCGTGACGATTGTCTTCGGGGAAGCCTCCTAAAATATCCCGGCCAACCGTCTCTTTGCGGTTGCTTGTTTTTGCGCTGAGGCGACGAACCGGTCTTCACATGGGACAGGCTGTTTCTCGACAGAATCTTGACAATTCCGGCGCATGCCCCGGCTGAACACCATGTTCTGCCGGAAGCCCATTTATGTCGCGCATTCAAGATGCTGCCGTTCTGGCAGAGAAACTCCCGGTCACGGATGATGTGGCCGAGACAGTTTCGGAAACACCCCGTTTTTTGTTGCTCTGGAGAATTATGACCTTTGCCCGACGCGCCTACTGGAAGCGGGCGGTCCTTTTCTGGCTGCGTTTTGCGATCAATCCATTGGTCACCTTTCGGTGGTGGCGGTTTCTGGCGGATTTTTCAACAGAGCGAAAATTACCGCTCCCGCATGACGACCTTCTCCAGAAACCCCTGTCGAAACTTCTTATCAATAAAGTTTCCCAGAAGAGACGGCTGGCTTTTCTCATGGATAATTTCGCAATTGCGGACCGGCATTTTTCCAGGAGCGTGATGGCCGGGCTGTGGGCGGGAAAAACCATTGATATGGGCACCGTTTGCGGCCGGAACGATGAATATCGATGCATACTGGCCTTGGCGGATTGTTGCGGCGGCCGACACGAGGGTGCGTTTTCCATCAGACTCATGGATAGCCATGACAACACCGTTCTGTGGACGGCAACGTTTACTTTCGTGGAAGGGTGCGAAACACAGAACCACACGATTGTCGTTGGCGGCATGCAGGGTCCGCGCGCCGCGAAGGAACAAATGGTGTCGATGACGCGCGATCTCTCGGGACTTCGTCCCAAGGAGGCTGCACTGATGGTTCTGCAAGGTCTCGCCGGTGAGGATGCACATGACTATTTCGCTGTCGCCCACTCCAGACACCCCATCCGTTACCGGCGCGCCCGACGGCAAAAAATGATGGTTTCGGACATCGATGCATTCTGGCGGGAACGCTCTGGCGAGCCGGATGAAATATTCGGTTTCAAGGTGCCCTTCTCCAACCTTGAGGGTGGAGATAAACGCAGCCAAATGAAGTCCTCTTTTTTCAGCCTCGGCAAACGTCTTGCCGAGGCCGGAGTAAACGAAAGCGGCTGAGGCTCGTCCCAGGTTGCCTGGGACTTCGCGCTAACCATGGGCAGGTTTTCGCGCCGGACCGAAGATCATGAAACTGATGGCGGCAAGGAGCCAGACGCTGATGCCGGCATAAAGCATGACCAGACCAAAACCGTCCGCAAGCGCCTGATGGATGAGCTCTTCCGAAACACCCTGCGCCGCGCCGGCGGTGCCCGCCGCGATCTTTTCCGCAAGCGACTGCAACGCATTGATGTCAGCACCTGTTGGCAGGTTTGCCCGAAGCGAAGCCCGGACGCCCTCGACCAGAATAAAGCCCATGATCGGGATGTTGATGGCGAGCGAGATCATGCGCGCGCTCATGTCGATACCCGAAGCCATGCCGGAACGGGCGGGGGAAACCGCCCCTGTGGTGGTGTTGGTAACAGGCGTATTGGTCAGTCCGAGCCCGATACCGGCAAGGATGCAGCCGGGCAGCATGGTGAGCCAGCTCGCATTTTCGATGCCGCTTCCCAATTTCATCAACATGAAACCGAGGCCGATGATGAACAGTCCGGCCGGTATGACGAGGCGCGGCTGGTAACGCAACGACAGGCGCTCCGCCAAAGGCGGCACCACCAGCGCCGGCAGCGTATAGGCAAGCAGGCCGAGGCCGGCGGTGACGCTGTCATAACCGAGGCCTGCCTGAAACCAGATCGGCAGATAGATCATGAACGGCCAGAAGCTGATGTTCATCGCCGCCGAACCGATGATCGCCCCGGAAAAAGGCCGGATGCGGAAGACGGAGAAGTCGAACATCGGTCGCGTGTTGAGCTTTTCAGCGAACACGAAGGCGATGAAGCTCGCAACCGAGACGCCAAGGATCAGAAGCGCCGCCGGGCCCACAAAACCGAGTTCGGGTCCCTGCGTGATGAAAAAGGCAAGGCAAAAAACGGCAACCGAGAGCGTGACCATGCCGGCAATATCGAGACGCGCCGCTTCCGGATCTCGCGATTCTCCCACACCACCGGCGGCGAGCAGCCATGTTCCCACGCCAAGCGCGACGTGAACGAGGAACACCCATTCCCAGCTCCACAGCGCAACGATGGCGCCGCCGATGATCGGGCCGAAACCCAGCCCCACGCCCGAGACGATGCCCCACCAGCCGAACGCCATGCCGCGTTCACGGGCCGTGCGGAACTGATGCGACAGGATGGCGATCTGGCACACCAGCATCGCCCCGCCGCTCAGTCCCTGCAGGAAACGCGCGCCGATCAGCACCGAGACGTTTTCCGTCATTCCGCAGGCGAGAGAGGACAGCGAGAAAGCGGCGATGCTGGCGATGAAGACACGTTTGCGGCCGAAGCGATCGGCCAGCGCGCCCGTCGCCATCAGCACCATCGTCACGCCGATCGTATAGGCATTCATGATCCACTGAAGCTGCCGGAAATCCGCGTGCAGCACCTGTTCGAGTGTTGGCAGGATCGCCGGAACGCTGGAAATTTCCAGTCCGAACATCAGGGCGGAGAGACAGACGGCAGCGAGCGCCGTGGCGCTTCTGCTGCCCGCTGGTGCGGTAACGGCAAGGGTCATTCTTCAGCCTTTCATGGGTCGGCGCGCAATGGCGAAAACCGATCTGTGGAGGAGGCAGGCTAGACAAAGCTTGACCATAACTGAATTGGATGATTGGCTATTTCAGAGACAACAAATCGGAATAATCGACATGAGCACGCTGGATGTTGAGGCCGTCGAGGCCTTCGTCACCATCGCTGATATGCAGAGCTTCACCCGCGCTGCCGAAGCGCTCGGCACCACCCAGGGCGCCATCAGCGTCAAGCTCAAACGGCTGGAGGACAGGCTCGGCCAGCGGCTGCTCGAACGCACACCCCGCTCCGTGCGGCTATCCGCACAGGGTGCGGTATTTCTGGCACCCGCCCGCGAGTTTCTCGCCGCGCATGATCGGGCTCTTGCAGGGCTTTCCTCGCCGCGCCGCCGTTTCGGCCTTGGTATTGCCGCCCATGTGGCGGGACCGGAGGTTCCGACCCTTCTTGCACGTCTCAACGACCACGACCCCGGGCTTACGATTGAAGTGCGGATGGATCATTCCCGATCCCTGCTAGATGCCTTCGACCGCGGAGAGATCGATGCGGCAATCATCCGCCGCGAGGACGACCGGCGCGACGGCGAGGTGCTGGGACCGGAACATTTCGGCTGGTATGCAACCCCGCAATTCGAACACCGTCAGGGTGAACCGCTGCGGCTGGCGGCGCTCTCACCCGCCTGTGGTGTGCGTGACATAGCCACCCGCGCCCTGGATGCGGCGGCGATTGCGTGGACGGAGGTGTTTCTTGGCGGCACATCGTCGATGGTGACGGCAGCCGTCTCGGCCGGGCTTGCGGTTTCCGCCTTCTCCTCCCGTCTTGCACCACCCGGCACGGTGGAGGTCAGCCAGCGTTTTGGCCTGCCACCCCTGCCCTCTACCGAAATCATCATGTTCTCGACCCTGACGGACAGCAGATCCCGGGAGGCGTTACGCACGCTCGCCGCCGCCTTTCGCGAGCATCGGCCGGGATCGTGACCATGATCACGCAGATTGACACCGTCCGCTTGTCGACAACTACCGGCGGAAAATCTAGCATCGGGCGAAAATGACCCGGCCGATGTCTCTCTCGGTCCAATCGCTGCAGTGGAGTCCCCTCATGTCCCTTCCCCAGAAAATCGGCTTTATCGGAACGGGTGCCATCACGGATGCGATGGTGCGCGGCCTGCTCGCCAGGCCTACCGCCTTGCCGCATGTCATGGTGTCCCAGCGCAGCGCGGATATCTCGGCCAGGCTTGCAGTCGATTTTCCGCAGGTGATCATCTCCGGCGACAATCAGGCGATCGTCGATGGCTGCGATACCGTCATGCTCGCGATCCGTCCGCAGATCGCCGAAGAGGTCATCCGGCCTCTCCGGTTCCGCGACGGGCAGAAGGTCATCAGCGTCGTGGCGGCAACCAGCCGCGAGTCGCTCCTGGACTGGATCGGCGCGGATGTGCGTCTCACCCAGGCGATCCCGCTACCCTTCGTCGCCCGGCGCAAGGGCGTCACCGCCATCTATCCCGCCGATACAGATACTGCCGCAATCTTCAACGTGCTCGGCAATGCGGTGGAATGCGAGACCAAGGCGGAATACGACCTTCTGGCCGCGGCCAGCGCTCTGATGGCCACCTATTTCGGCATCATGCAGACCACGACCGAATGGCTGGCCGAGAATGGTCTGCCGGAAGAAAAGGCGCGCGCTTATCTTGCCCCCCTCTTCGCCGGCCTCTCCGAGGTGGCGGTGCTTGCTGGAAGCAAGGCGGATTTCAACGGGATCAGCCGTGAATTCGCGACAAAAGGCGGCCTCAACGAGCAGGTGCTGCTGGACTTCGACGGCAAGGGCGGCTCAGGGGCGCTGAAAGACGCATTGAGCCGCGTGCTGGAGCGGATTACGCAATAGCCGGACAGGTGCAACGGCAACAACAAAAAAGGGGCCTTTCGGCCCCTTTCTGTCTTATGCCTTCCCCGGACGGTTGATTGTTAGGAAGTGCCGCACGACAGGCTTTTCCAGTCCGGAATGGTAAGCCAGCACCTTGCCCTGCAAATCCGCGTCGGCATGGGAAACCCGCTTGTGCTGGCGCAGATGTTCAGCCCAGGATTCCACCATGAACCATTCGACAATCTTCTGCGGATCGGCGGAGTCTTCCGTCACGCCCCAGCCATAGGCGCCATCGCGGCGACGTTCCTGGGAGAGTTCGTCCAGCGCATGCAGGAAATCGGAACGGTGATGCTTTTCGACATTATATTCGATCAGGATCAGAACCGGGCCGCGATCATGAGCCACCGGCTCGGCAACGAGCGGTTCGGGCCAATGGTTGGACGGCACCATATCCGCATCGCCCGCAGGCAGTTTCAGACGGTGCATGACGAGGCCCGCAACCAGCAATCCCGCAGCGCCGATCAGCAACGCACCCGGCACGCCTGTGGCTTCACCAACAGCACCCCAGCCAAGGCTGCCGGCCGTCATCGCGCCATTGAAGACGGTGAGATAAACGGCAAGGCCACGGCCACGCACCCAGTTCGGCAGAACTGCCTGGGCTGCGCCATTCAGCGTCGTCAGCGCCGTGATCCATGCGCCACCGAGGAACAGCAGGATGATGATGGCAAGCCACTTTGGCGGTGCGAAGGACAGTCCAGCCATGACGAGCGCAGTCGTGAGAGCCGCACCCAGCAACAGGGCATCGGCATCGAAACGTTCGCGCAGCTTCGGCATGACCAGCGCGCCGCAGATGGCGCCGGCACCGACGGCACCGAGCAGGATACCGTAGAAGCTCGCATCTCCACCGAGCAGTTGCCGGGCGACCAGAGGGAGCAGTGCCCAGACAGCACTGGCGAATGCAAAGAAGATCGCTGCCCGCAGCAGGACGACATGCAGCGGCTTGCTGGCGCGGGTATAACGAAGGCCCGCCCGGAATGCGCCGAAGAAACCTTCCGCCAGTGCATCATTGGCGTTCTTTGCCCGTGGCCACCACAGAAGGGCGGCGATAACCACGAAATAGCTGGCGACATCAGCGCCATAGGTAAAGGCCGCCCCGAAGGCCGCGAGCAGGATGCCGCCGGCGGCCGGGCCGATGGAACGGGCGATGTTGATGCCGAGCGAGTTCAGCGCCACGGCGCTCTTGATATCCTCACGTTTCACCAGCTCCGGCACGATGGCCTGCCAGGTCGGGCCCATCAGCGCGGCGCCGATGCCGCCGAGGAAGGTGAGACCGATCAGCGCGCTGACGGACAACAGGCCGGTTTGGGCCAGAACCATGAGGGTGACGCTGACGGAGGCCAGCAACAGCTGCACGGCGATCAGGAATTTGCGGCGGTCGAGAATATCGGTCAGCACGCCGGCCGGAATTGCCAGAAGAAAGATCGGCAGCGTCCCTGCCGCCTGAACCATGGCGACGGCCGCCGGCGAGGCCGAAAGATCGGTCATCAGCCATGAACTGGCGACATCACGCATGAAACTGCCGGTATTGCCGAGCACCGTCGCGGCCCAGAGGACGGCGAAAACTGGTTGCGCAAGAGGAGCAAAGCTGCTCGCCGAGGATTTTGCGGCACTCATTTGCCTGTTCCTTTCGTGAGATCGATTGCGGCGACGATGATGAAGGCGCCGGCAAGGCCAAGATGCTCGAAGAAGGCGTTGGTGGCCATCATGCGGTCCATGCCGGGCGCCATTTCCCAGAAGCGAAGAGCGATGAAGGTGGCCAGAAGCGTGAAGCCCGCAAGTGCCAGAGCACCGGCCCAACGCAGGAAGCCCGACACCACCAATGCGGAGGCGGTGAGTTCGAACAGGATGACGACGACGGCGAATGCGGCCGCCGGCTGAAGGCCAAAATGGTTCATCTCGGCGATCGCGCCGGGGAAGTCGAAGATCTTGGTCAGCGGCCCCTGAATATAGGCCGAGCAAAGCGCCAGAAGCGCAAGGGTCTTTGTGGCGGGGGCGGCAACGACATTTGCGAGGAAGCCGCGAAGGCGAAGGGTTGAAGATGGCTCGGTCATTTTTTGCTCCTGCGATCTGGCCGGTCGGTTCGAGCGGCGCTGCGTTCATGTGATGGAGCGATATTGGCGCAAAGGATTACCGCCAACAATTGCATCAATAGTTTCTATATAATTGCGAATTTTGTAATATTCTTTTTATCGCCGGATCTTTCGCAGACAACGGGCAGCGGCAATCCACTGCCCGTTGGATTTATCTTGCCAATCAGCCTCAGACCGCCCAGCAGGAGCAGCCGAGAGCGCCGAAAAAGCCCTTCAGATCGGCAATCGGCAGTTTCGACGTCCATGCGCCGGCATGGTCGTGACCATGCACACCGCAATCACTGGCACAGCCGCAGGACGAGATCGCCGCCCGTCTGAGCGAGTTCTTTCCGGCACCCTGCGGCTCACCCCAGGCGGCATAACCGCCGAAGGTTCGCACAGGCGACCAGTCGGGCATCGCCGGCGGAATATTGCTTTCATCAAGCGTCCTGAAGTCGCCGGCGCCATAGACGATCTTGCCGCCGACCATGGTCAGTTCGGAGGTAAGGAAGGAGATTTCATCCTCCGCGCAGGAGAAATAATCCTTGTCCGGCACCACGAGATCGGCGAACTGGCCTTTTTCGATGCGGCCCTTCTTGCCTTCCTCGTTGGAGAACCAGGTGACTTTTTCGGTCCACATGCGCAGCGCCGTCTCGCGGTCGAGGCAGTTGGCGCGCGGATAAAGCTGCATGCCGCCCACCGTCTTGCCCGTCACCATCCAGAACAGCGACACCCACGGATTATAGGAGGCGACGCGTGTTGCATCCGTACCGGCCGAAACGTTCACGCCCTTTTCCAGCATCCGCGCAATCGGCGGTGTGGCCTCCGCCACGCCCTGGCCATACCGTTCAACGAAATATTCGCCCTGATAGGCCATGCGGTGCTGGGTTGCGATGCCGCCGCCAAGCGCGGCGATGCGGTCGATCGAGCGGTCGGAGATGGTTTCGGCATGATCGAAAAACCAGTTCAACCCTTCGAGCGGGATATCCCGGTTGACCTTTTCGAAGACATCCAGCGCCCGCGAAATGGTCTCGTCATAGGTGGCGTGCAGACGCCAGGGCCAGCGGTTTTCCGCCAGAATCCGGACAACGTCTTCAAGCTCGCCTTCCATTTCCGGCGGCATGTCCGGCCGTGGCTGGCGGAAATCCTCGAAATCGGCAGCGGAAAAGACCAGCATTTCGCCTGCACCATTGTGCCGGAAGTAGTCGTTACCCTGCTTGTATTTGACCGATGACGTCCAGTTGAGGAAGTCCTCCTTCTCCTGCTTCGGCTTCTGGGTGAAGAGGTTGTAGGCCAGCCGAACCGTCATCTGGTTCTCATCCGACAGCTTCTGGATCACTTCGTAATCATCAGGGTAATTCTGGAAGCCGCCGCCCGCGTCGATCACGCCGGTCACACCCAGCCTGTTCAGCTCGCGCATGAAGTGGCGGGTGGAATTGACCTGATAATCGAGAGGCAGCTTCGGCCCCTTGGCGAGCGTCGAATAGAGGATGCCGGCATTCGGCTTGGCGAGCAGCAGGCCGGTCGGATTGCCGTTCGCATCGCGGGTGATCTCGCCGCCGGGCGGGTTCGGCGTATCCTTGGTGTAACCGACGGCACGAAGCGCTGCGCCGTTCAGCAGCGCCCGGTCGTAGAGATGCAGCAGGAAGACCGGCGTATCCGGCGCCACCGCATTGATTTCCTCGATGGTCGGCAGGCGCTTTTCAACGAATTGATGCTCGGTGAAACCGCCCACGACCCGCACCCATTGCGGGGCCGGGGTAATAGCCACCTGACGCTTCAGCATGTCCATGGCATCGGCAAGCGAGCGCACGCCATCCCAGCGCAGTTCCATGTTGAAGTTCAGGCCGCCGCGCACGACGTGGGTATGATTGTCGATCAGGCCGGGCAGAACCCGCTTGCCCTTCAGGTCGACGATCTTCGTATCCGGCCCGGCAAGGGCCATGACCTCGGCATCGCTTCCCACTTCCAGGAACAGGCCATCCTTGATGGCCACTGCCGTTGCATTCGGATTGCCGCGATCGAGCGTCGTGACGCGGCCGTTGTGAAGGATCGTATCTGGATGCATGGAAGAACCTCCGGTCTTGATGAGATCAGCGGCCTTAGCCGGTGAAAACAGATTCGGAAAGGCAAGGCTCGAAGCCGCGCCAAGAAAGGTGCGTCGTGTCGGCATCAGCTTCTCTCCCGGTTGATAGGCTGTTTGACCTCGGCAAGGCCAGTTGTTTCAGCGCCACCCTTCGGCATATGGCCGAACATATGCGGCTTGATCTGGTTGATCCACGAAACGGCGGCCGGTTCCTTACCGACGATCGTCTTCGCGAAAGGGATGATCTGCTCTCCAACCAATATGCCGAGCAGACCGACGAGAGCGATGACGGGTGGTGCGGGAGAACGCACATTGAGCAGGCTGTAAACGATGCCGACCAGCAGACCGGCGCCAAGGGACAGAAGATAGACTTTCATCGAAACCTCCTCGATGGGTAAAAGCCGCACCGGACTGGATGACGATCCTGCCGGCGCGGCGTGGTTGAAAGCTTATTTCTTGGCCGGGTTGGGGCCGATGCGCTTGCCGTGCTTGACGCGCTCGGCACCGCCGTGGACATGGGTGACGGCATAATCGATGCCCATACCGTAGGCGCCGGAATGTTCCTTCACCAGTGCGGTGACGGCGTCATAGGTTTCCTTGCGTGCCCAGTCGCGCTGCCATTCGAGCAGCACCTGCTGCCAGGTCACGGGAATGATGCCGGCCTGCACCATGCGGTCCATGGCATATTTATGCGCGTCGAGAGAGGTGCCGCCGGAGGCGTCCGCCACCATGTAGATCTCGTAATCCGCGACATCATGGAGCGCCGAGAGTGCGAAGGTGGTGTTGCAGACTTCCGTCCACAGGCCGGAGACGACGATCTTCCTGCGGCCACCAGCGGCGTTCTTCGCCAGCGCATCGCGGACATTCTGGTCGTCCCAGGAATTCATCGAGGTACGCTCGAGAATGTCGTTTTCCGGGAAAACCGCGAGCAGTTCCGGGAAGGTGTTACCGGAGAAGCTTTCCGTTTCAACCGTGGTGATGGTCGTCGGGATGTTGAAAATCTTTGCCGCCTTGGCGAGGCCGACGACATTGTTCTTCAGGGTCTGGCGATCGATCGACTGCACACCGAAAGCCATCTGCGGCTGCTGGTCGATGAAGATGAGCTGGCTGTTGGCGGGGGTAAGGACTTCGAGCTTGGACATTTTCAGTTCTCCGTTCAGGTGGTGATTGCCGATCTACGGCGGTGGAAACTAGGAAGGCTTCGCCGGTCGGCTGCCCGGCAGGGGCAGCCGTCTTGAAAAGTATAAATCTGTTTTGGTCAGTGGACGCGGATCAGAGACCCGCTTTATGCCGCAAGGGGAGCGAGGTTGGCCTCGATCTGGTTGCGGAAAGGCTCGTAGCGGCTCGGCAGCTTGAGCGCTTCGCCCAGATGCGCGGTATCCTCGTCACGGTCGAAACCGGGTTCATTGGTGGCGACTTCGAACAGAATGCCGCCCGGCGTGCGGAAATAGATCGCCCAGAAATAATCGCGGTCGATGACGGGGGTGACCTGATAGCCCGTATCCATCAGCGCCTTGCGCACTTCCAGCTGCTTTTCGCGGTTTTCGACTGCGAAAGCGATATGGTGGACCGAACCTGCCCCCGGACGGGCAAAGGGCGTCTTCGGCAGGGCCGCAAGATCGATCGTGTCGGCCCCGTTGCCGCCGGGAATGATGAAGCGCGTCACATTGCCTTCAGCATCAGCCCGTTCATAGCCCATGAAACGAAGGAGTTCCTCAGTCGCGGCCGTGTCGTTCAGATTGAAGCGCGCGCCGGTGAAGCCCCGTATGGCGCTGTCTTCGGAAATACCCTCGGCCAGCCAGGGGGCGCGGGCATCATTCTCCGTTTCGATCAGCGCAAGTCCATCGCCATCGGGACCGGTGAAGCGCAGGCGCTCGGCGCCGAAAACCGTGTCGGCCTGAAGGCCGGCGGCGCCTTTGGCAAGCAGGCGCTCTTTCCAGAAGCCCAGCGAACCCTTCGGGATGGAAAACTGCGTCTCGCCCACCTCGCCGACGCCGGGACGGCCGGCCATCATGTTGGCGAAGGGAAAATAGGTCATGACCGTGCCGGGCGTGCCATTTTCGTCGCCGTAATAAAGGTGATAGACGCTGGGTTCGTCAAAGTTGACGGTTTTCTTGACCCGGCGCAGGCCGAGCGTATCGGTGAAGAAACTGTTGTTCTGCCGCGCATCCGACGCCATCGAGGTGACGTGGTGCAGGCCCTTGATATCCTTGATCATCGGCGGCGCCTTTCGTTGTTGGTGTGTCCGTTTCGATGGACAGAGATGTAACCCGCTTGATTGCATCGCGGAATTGCAATATTTCTCTCGAATGAATTGCGATTTTTGAAATAATAGAGATGAACGACCATAAAGCTCTGAAAACCTTTCTGATGGCGGCCGAAAAGCGCAACTTCGCGCAGGTCGCCCGTGAACTGGGCATGACGGCGGCTGCCGTCACCCGTGCGATTGCCGCGCTTGAAGACGATCTCGGTGTGCAGTTGTTTGTCCGCACCACCCGACAGGTTTCCTTGACGACGGACGGCGCCATCTTCGCCGCACAGATCCAGCCGGCGGTCGAGGCGCTTGAGAACGCCCGGCGCGATGTCCGCAACGCCCATAAGGCCGATGAGGGGCGCCTGAGGATCAGCGCGCCGACATGGCTTGGCAAGACGGTGCTGCCGCCGATCCTGTCGGGTTTCCGGGAACTCTATCCAAAAATGTGCTTCGAGATTTCCCTGTCGGACGGCCTGATCAATATCGTGGATGACGACTACGATCTGGCGATCCGCATCTCGTCCGCCCCGTCAGACAAATTCACCATCTGGCGCAAGATCAGGGCCGTGCCGCGAATATTGGTGGCGGCACCGGGCAGCCGCTTCACGCAGATGGAACATCCAAGCGAACTGACCCCTGACGATTGCCTTGCCTATAGCGGTGAAAGCCGGCGGGAGAACTGGGTCCTGTCAGACGGCGGATCGAGCATCGCCATCTCGGCCGGCCGCGCATTCAGCGCCAATAGCGGCGAGGTTCTGGCCGATATGGCGGCAGATGGCGCGGGCGTGGCGATGCTGCCGGGATTTAATATCGCCGAGCATATCCATAGCGGCCGGCTCGTTCATGTCCTGCCCGGCTGGGCGCCGCCCGAACTCTGGCTGACGCTCTATTATCCGCCCTATCAGACGCTGCCGCCCCGTATCGCGACCTTCTCGAAATTCTTCGAGGAACAATTGCCGGCGCATATGGTGATGCTGGACTAGAGCCGGCGACCTTGACCCCGCCGACGCGCACGAGCGCGTCGGCCTGATGCGTGGCTTAGCGTGGCGGCAGCAAGAAATGGCAATAGCCGGGGCTGCCGCAACGTTCTGATGGTCGGGCCTCTAGGCCAGATGCTGGCTGAAGAAGGCGGCGATCCGGTCGAACGGGATTTTGTCGGCGCGGTCATACAGGTCCGTATGGTTGGCGTCCGGAATGATCACGAGTTCCTTCGGTTCGGCAGCGGCAGTGAAAGCTGTCTCGCTGAAATATCGGGAATGCGCTTTCTCGCCATGGATGAACATCACCGGGCGCGGCGATATTTCGGCGATATAGGTCAGGATCGGCATGTTCATGAACGACAGGGGTGTCGTCTGCGTCCAGGAATTACCCGAATTGACAGCACGCGCATGATAGCCGCGCGGCGTCCGGTAGTAGTCGTGATAGTCGATCAGGAACTGCGCTTCGCCACCCTTGAGATCGTTATAAGGCGGCTGATAGGCGGGGCTTCCCTTTTCCGCATCCTGCCAGCGCTGCCGGCTCATCTGCTCCAGCGCCTGTGCGCGCTGTTCGAGGGTAACGCTGTCGTTGTAGCCTTTGGACATGGCCCGCGTCATGTCATACATGGTGCTGGCCACGACCGCCTTCACGCGCTTGTCCGCCGCGACAGCGTTCAGCGCCATGCCGCCCCAGCCGCAGATACCGATGACACCGATACGCTCGCGATCCACATAGGATTGCAGCCCGATGTAATCCACCGCGGCGCTGAAGTCCTCGGTATTGATATCCGGCGAGGCGACGTTCCGGGGCTCGCCGCCGCTTTCTCCGGTATAGGAGGGATCGAACGCCAGCGCGGCAAATCCGCGCTCCGCCATGGTCTGCGCATAAAGACCGGATGACTGTTCTTTTACCGCACCGAAGGGGCCGCTGATGACAAGGGCGGCCAAAGGCGCACTTTCGCGGTTCTTTGGCAGGTAGAGGTCACCTGCCAGGGTAATGCCGTAGCGGTTCTTGAACGAGACCTTCTGGTGATCGACATTGTCGCTCTTCGGGAAGACCTTGTCCCATGAAGAGGTTTGGGCGAAAGCCTGCGTCGCGCTCGCCATCGGCACCATGCCCATTGCGGCGACGGCGATGCCCGTTGCCTTCATCAGGTTGCGCCTGCCGGTATTGCAGGTTTCATCAGTTTCAACTGGCTTGCTCATGCTGGGAACTCCTGTTGTGGTTCGGTTCATTGGACGCGTTCGATGCGCAGCGGAAATTCCCCGGGGATATGAAGCGCTTCATAGCCTTTATCGAAGCGTCCCAGCCGGATGAGGCCGGGATGCCTGTAGTCGGCATAGAACATCGCGAGATTGCCCCAGGGCATGTAATAACAAAGGTCGTAAGGTCGCTCGTTTTCGAACGGACCGTGGCCTTCGACCGTCAGCTTTCGAGGGAGATAGGCGATCTTCTCGTTGGAGCCGAAGTCAGCGATCCTGACGTCGAGCGGCAGCATGGACGCGAAATCGCGGGCTGACGGATTGTTGTAGAGCGTCGCTATCATCGTGTTTTCTGCGAAAATCAGCTTGATCTTCAAATCGGTCCTCTCCTGATTGTTAGGCCCGCCTTTGCTGAAAGCTCGCCCGGGCAGGATGAAGGCGGCGGCCATCGCCAGCAGGATGCGTCGGGCGAAAACCGCCGGGCGACCATTCACGATCGCCTCCGCGCCAGCCGCCAGGCGACAAAAGAGGCAAGCGAGGAACCGCAGAGCAACAATGCGCTCAGTGTGAAGGCCGACCACCAGCCGAAACTGTCGAATAAAATGCCGCCGACCGAGGCCCCCGCCGTGATCGCCAGTTGAATGACGGCAACCTGCAGCCCGCCGCCGGTCTCGGCATCATCAGGCAGAATGCAGCTCAGCCAGGTGCCCCAGCCAACCGGTGCGGCGGTTCCAACGAAACCCCAGCCGACAAGTGCGGCTGCGACAGGAAGTTTCGCGTCGCCAAAGGCGACCATGAAGAGCGCGATACCGGCCATCAACAGGGGAATGATCGCAAGAATGCTGAAGAGACGGTGTTGCAGCAGCCGGCCGACGACCCAGGTTCCAACCGCCCCCGCCAATCCCATGATCAGCAGCAGCAGCGACAGCATCGTGATTTCGACCCGCGTGACCTGCTCGAGAAAGGGCCGCAGATAAGTAAAAAGTGCGAACTGACCCATGAACAACAGCAGGATCGCGACCATGCCCGCCGTGACGGCTGGACGTCCAAGCAGCCTGAAGACATTCGCGGATGAAAGGGCGCGGCGCGGCGGAAGTTCCGGCAGGACGATCCATTGCCACAGGAGCGCAAGCAGGCCGATAGGCACGACCAGAAAGAAGGCGCCGCGCCAGCCGATATAGGCGCCCAGCAGGCTGCCAAGTGGGGCGGAAACCGTTGCCGCAACCGCGTTGCCGGCATTCAGCAGTGCAAGTGCTTTCGGCACCTGATCATGGGAGACGAGACGCATCACGATCGCGGTGGACATCGACCAGAAGCCGCCGATCGAGATTCCGAGCAATGCCCGGCCAAGCATCAAGAGCGGGAAAGACGGTGCAAGGGTGACCACGATGCCGGACACCATCAAGAGCGCCGTGAGGCCGAGTACGACAACGCGCCGGTCCAGCCGCCGGGTCAGGCCGGTAATCAACAGGCTGGTGATAACCGCAAAGATGCCGGAGATGGAGATCGCCTGCCCCGTATTACCTTCTGAAACGCCGAGATCGGCGGCGATCGGCGTCAGCAGACTGACGGGCATGAATTCCGAAGCGATCAACACGAAGGCGCAGAGCGTCATGCAAAACACGGCGCTCCATGCCGCATGTCTGCTGCCCATCTTTTCGTCATAGGTGAGAGTCATTCGCCAGATCCCACTAAAATCCCGGTTTCTTTCGATGGCGGGAAGATATTGCCGGGCGACTTTGCGGACAATCCGTGCTAATTCGCATGGACTTATCGAAATTCAATATTAATCAGAGGTTTTTGATGCAGCGAGAGGATATGAAGGATCTCCTCTGGTTCATGGAGGTTGCCAAAGAGCGGAGCTTTACGAAGGCTGCGGCGACGCTCGGAACATCGCAATCGACATTGAGCTATACAATCAAGCAGCTTGAAGCCCGGCTGGGCGTGCGCCTGCTGACGCGGACGACACGCAGCGTGGCCACGACGGAAGCCGGCGAACGCCTGCTTTTATCTATCGCTCCGCGATTTCAGGGGATCGAGGCGGATCTGGCGGATCTCGTCGCCTTTCGCGAAAAGCCCTCAGGCACCTTGCGCCTCACCCTGTCCGATCACGCCCTGCAAACAACCGTCTGGCCGAAACTGGGCCGCGTCCTGTCCAACTATCCCGACATTCGTATTGAGCTCTATAGCGACAATGGCATGCGCAATATTGTCGAGGAACGCTTCGACGCCGGCGTGCGACTGGGCGAGAGCGTCGACAGGGACATGATCGCCGTTCGGATCGGCCCGGACTGGCGTCTGAGAGCCGTGGCTTCGCCAGACTATTTCGTCAGACACGGCATCCCTGTCATACCCCAGGATCTGGTCGGCCATGTCTGCATCAATACACGTCAGGCAACCTGGGGTGGATTTTACGCCTGGGAATTTGAAAAGGACGGGCGGGAGCTGCGGGTCAGGGTTGACGGACAACTAAGCTTCAATTCCTCGATCTCCCAGATCGACGCCGCGATGAAAGGCTACGGGATCGCATACGTTCCGGAAGACCTCGTCGAGGCGCACATCGCTGAAGGGAGATTGCAGGCGGTTCTGGACAATTGGAGCGAGCCCTTCACCGGCTATCACCTCTATTATCCGAGCAGGCGTCAGATGTCTCCGGCGATGAAGGTGATCATCGACGCCCTGCGCCATCATGCCTGATACGGAGGGTTGACCTCCTATCGGAACAACCGCCCTGAACCCAAACCGGCCGGCATTCGTGGCGGATCATCGCGGCCCGCGTCTGCCCGCCTAAAGCATTGCCATATCCACGAAACGGGAAATCACAGCTTCCTCTCCCTAAAAACAAACTTCACGGCACCCGATATAAAGGAGACAAAGCAAATTATTGACTGCGGCTGACGCCCGTTACATCAGCGAATCAGCTTGCGACAAGAATTGTTGTTCCGTTTTGACCGACAATAAACATTAAACCCTTGCGCTCCCGCCTGCTCAAACGGGCGCTACTTATACGAGCGCGGACATATCTGGTTTCCCGCAGTGAAAACCGACCGACTGGGTAATTGGATTCGCAATTTTATACTCTATAAAGCTCTAAGATACGCAAACATCAAGAATAAACGCGCCCCCTCCAAATATTAACTAGGCTTTAAATGTTCGCCTGATATGACACGCACGTCGCGAAGATGTTAAGCGGCGGAAATTATTAAGCGGCATTCGCACAAGCTAGCGTGGAAAATCCGGGCCCCGTTCTCCGGCTCGAATTGCATGATGCCTTTCCAGCGCAGGTTCACATGAGCCATGTTCTCCACAATTTCGCTTTATTTGCGGATGTCGGACCGCTGTCATCATGGGCAGTGTCTGGCGGCAGATAGGCGTGACCAGTCGCCATTCGGTAAAGGACACGTTCATGACTTCGATTCTTTCCTCACTGTCTGCTGTGCAGATTTCCAAGCTTTCCACGTCCACCATTGCCAGCCTAACCTCTGAAGACGTGAATGCCCTTGACAGCACCAAGATCAAGGCCCTCTCGTCGTCTCAGATCGCTTCTTTGAGCACAGATAACCTTGCGCTCTTCAGCTCTGAAGACCTCCGGGCCATTTCCGTAAGCGCCTTTAAGGGACTGACCCTGACCCAGATCGCAAAACTGAGCTCCGCTCAGATCAGCGGCCTGTCGGCGTCTCAGGTTACGGCACTTTACACCAGCCAGATCGACGCCCTCTCAACCGACCAGATCAAGGCTCTTAACTCGGCTCAGGTCGCCGGTCTCAACTCCGCACAGGTTGCAACCCTGAACAGCAGCGAACTGGCTCTGTTCTCGACCGACGAAATCAAGGCCATTAGCGCCAATGCAATTGCCGGCCTTTCTGCGGCTGCACTTGCTGCCCTCAGCACCGAAAACGCCGCCGCTCTGACAAAGTCTCAGATCGCCGCCCTGTCTTCGACGCAGCTGAACGCCCTGTCCTCCGACAGCCTTGCCACCTTCTCCGCCGATGAAGTCAAGGCCATCAGCACCAAGCTCCTCGCCGGCCTCGACGTCACCAAGCTGAGCACTGGCAACATCGCCGCCCTGAGCAGAACGCAGATTTCGGCACTGTCCTCGGCACAGTTCGCAGCTCTCTCGACCGATCAGATCAAGGCGCTCAACTCCGATCAGATCGCCGGTCTCAGCTCCGCACAGGTTGCCACCCTGAACAGCAGCGAACTGGCTCTGTTCTCGACCGACGAAATCAAGGCCATCAGCGCCAATGCCATCGCCGGTCTTACCCTGGCTGGTCTCGGCACCGAAAACGCCGCCGCTCTGACAAAGACGCAGATCGCCGGCCTGTCTTCGACACAGCTGAACGCCCTGTCCTCCGACAGCCTTGCCACCTTCTCCGCCGATGAAGTCAAGGCCATCAGCACCAAGGCACTCGCTGGCATCGACGTCACCAAGCTGAGCACCGGTAACATCGCCGCCCTGAGCAGAACGCAGGCAGCGGCGCTTTCCTCGGCGCAGTTCGCAGCTCTCTCGACCGATCAGATCAAGGCACTCACCTCCGATCAGGTCGCCGGTCTCAGCTCCGCACAGGTCGCCACCCTGAACAGCAGCGAACTGGCATTGTTCTCCTCTGACGAGATCAAGGCTATCAGCGCCAATGCCATCGCCGGTCTTTCCGCCGCTGCACTTGCTGGCCTCGGTACAGAAAACGCCACCGCACTGACAAAGACGCAGATCGCTGGCCTGTCTTCGGCACAGCTCAACGCCCTGTCCTCCGACAACCTTGCCACCTTCTCTGCCGACGAGGTCAAGGCCATCAGCACCAGAGCCCTCGCCGGTCTTGATGCCAGCAAGCTGAGCACCGGCAACATTGCGGCCCTGAGCAGAACGCAGATTTCGGCACTGTCCTCGACACAGTTCGCAGCTCTCTCGACCGATCAGATCAAGGCCCTCAACTCCGATCAGGTTGCCGGTCTCAGCTCCGCCCAGGTTGCGACCCTGAACAGCAGCGAACTGGCACTCTTCTCGACCGACGAGATCAAGGCCATCAGCGCCAATGCCATCGCCGGTCTTACCCTGGCTGGTCTCGGCACCGAAAACGCCGCCGCTCTGACAAAAACGCAGATCGCCGGCCTGTCTTCGACACAGCTGAACGCCCTGTCTTCCGACAGCCTTGCCACCTTCTCCGCCGATGAAGTCAAGGCCATCAGCACGAAGGCTCTCGCAGGTATCGACGTCACCAAGCTGAGCACCGGTAACATCGCCGCCCTGAGCAGAACGCAGGCAGCGGCACTGTCCTCGGCGCAGTTTGCAGCTCTCTCGACCGATCAGATCAAGGCCCTTAACTCCGATCAGGTTGCCGGCCTCAGCTCCGCACAGGTCGCCACCCTGAGCAGCAGCGAACTGGCGCTGTTCTCGACCGACGAGATCAAGGCTCTCAGCGCCAATGCCATCGCCGGTCTTACCCTGACCGGTCTCGGCACCGAAAACGCTGCGGCATTGACCAAGACGCAGATCGCCGGCCTGTCTTCGACACAGCTCAACGCCCTGTCTTCCGACAGCCTTGCCACCTTCTCCGCCGATGAGGTCAAAGCCATCAGCACCAAGGCACTGGCAGGCCTCGACGTCAGCAAGCTGAGCACCGGTAACATCGCCGCCCTGAGCAGAACACAGGCCGCAGCACTTTCCACGGCGCAGTTCGCAGCTCTCTCGACCGATCAGATCACGGCCCTCGGCTCCGATCAGGTCGCCGGTCTCAGCTCCGCCCAGGTTGCGACCCTGAGCAGCAGCGAACTGGCACTCTTCTCGACCGATGAGATCAAAGCGATCAGCGCAAATGCCATCGCCGGTCTTTCCGCGGCGGCGCTCGCGGGCCTCGGCACCGCAAACGCCGCGGCACTGACAAAGACGCAGATCGCTGGCCTGTCTTCGGCACAGCTTGGCGCCCTGTCCTCTGATAGCCTTGCCACCTTCTCGACCGACGAGGTCAAGGCCATCAGCACCAAGGCACTCGCAGGCCTCGATGCCAGCAAGCTGAGCACCGATAACGTCGCCGCCCTGAGCAAAGCACAGGCCTCAGCGCTCTCTTCGGCACAGTTCGCGGCCCTGTCGACCGACCAGATCAAGGCCCTCAACTCCGATCAGGTTTCCGGCCTCAGCTCCGCACAGATCGCGACCCTGAACAGCAGCGAACTGGCACTCTTCTCGACCGATGAAATCAAAGCGATCAGCGCAAATGCCGTCGCCGGTCTCTCCACAGCTGCCATTGGTGGTCTGAACAGCGCCCAGGCCGGCGCTCTCTCGCCCCAGCAGCTCAAGGTCATGAACGATGCACAGGTCGAGGCGGTCATCAAAGCCTACAAGGCAGTATAAGACTTAAACGACCAGAAAACCTACGACGCGGCTCAGGGCCGCGTCGTAACATTTTAATTGCAGAATGCCCCAGAAGGACATTCAGTCTCTGTCATGGCAAAAATATCCATCATCATTCCGGCCTTCAACATGGCCAGTCTTATCGCCGAGACACTCGACAGTGTTCTGCGTAATGAAACCGAAATGGATATCGTCGTTGTCGACGATGCCTCCGCCGACAATACCTGCGACATCGTTGAGCAATACATGGCGCGGCACGCCAATATAAGGCTGATGCGCAGCGAGACGAACACCGGCCCGGGCGTCGCCCGCAACAGGGCGCTGGCGACAATCGACAGCGAATATTGCCTGTTTCACGATGCTGACGACCTCCTGCATGGGGGAGCCGTCGATACCGTTCTGCCCCTGATGGACGAGACGAATATCGATGTCGCGGCATTCAGATATAGCGTGCTGAGAACGGCCGGTGGCGCTCCTGGCGAAATGGCGCCTATCGACAAGAATATCTGGGATAGCGTCCTCGGTAGTCGCGACAGCGCCATGATCGATCTCGACTCGACCGCGCAATTCCTGGTGACGATCAACTACCCGTGGAACAAGATACTGCGGACATCTTTCATTCACCAGACGAAATGGCGCTTCTCCACGGCGCGGATCAACGAAGACATCCTGCCGCATTGGGCGGCCTATATGAATGCCGGGCGCTTTCTGGCCATTAACAGCAGCCTGACAACACATCGCCTCATCCCGGGACGGGAGCAGCATACGAGCACTTTCGACGAGCGCCGACTTGAAATGTTCGCGGCGCTGAAAGACACCGAAAAGCTTTTCCTGGAAAATCCGATCTTCAGGGCAAAATATTACCCGATCTTCATCGTCTTCAAGGCAGGTCTGCTGGAATGGGCGGCCAAGCAGATGCGGGAGGACCTGCACGGTCTTTTCCGGGAATATGTCGCACATTCATACCAATACTTCACAGACGAAGACTTCGACAGTGTCTATAGGATAAACCCGTCAATCGCTCTGGCGAGCTACAGGATGAAACATTCCCGTCGCTAGACATGTGAGCGATCCTTATTGCAGCACGACAGCATCAACGCCTCAGAAGCCGGCGCCTGACTGGGAGAAACCTTCGCCCCGCCGGGCCGCCGGCTGATCTGGACACGCAACCCCGCCTCAAACACATCCAGCCACAGGCAAGTTACCTGCGATAGCTAAATACGGCCCATCAACAGGCCGTTTTTATCTTCGACCCTTTGTCGCCTTGCCGCAGGATGTCATGACCGCCAACCACGTCTCTCCTTCAAATGACGACACCGCTCCCAGCGCACTTGATCTTGCGCGGAACCAACGGTTAAGTCTCATGGATCTGCTGAGCGTGACCGAGGCGCTCAATGCCGCCGGCCAACGAGCCGCTGCTGTGGAACTCTACAAGACCTGGGTCGCATTCAACGACAACAATCCCGTCATTCATCTTGCCTATTTCAACTATGCCGTCGCGCTCAGCCAGCTCGGCGACCGCGCGGGCGCCGTACAGGCATTCCGCGCCTGTTTGAAGGCCAATCCGCAATTCGCTCCCGGCCACATCAATCTCGGCCGTGTCCTTGAAGATAGCGGATTGATCGGCCAGGCTGTGGAACAGTGGTCGCATTATGCCGAGACAACGAAACATCTCGACGCCGAAGCGGTGGGCCATCGGCATATGGCCCTGCAGAACATCGGCCGGGTCCTCGAAGGCGCTGGAAAGCTTGATGACGCTGAGACCGCCTTGCTGCAGGCGTTCGAGTTGCGGCCGGAATTGCCGGAAGCAGGCCAGCACTGGGTGTCATTGCGGCAGCGGCAGTGCAAATGGCCGGTGCTTGCGCCCTCGAACCACGTCCCTGCCCGCAAGATGCTCGACGCCATGTCGTCGCTGACGCTGAGCTGTTACGCCGACGATCCGATGTTCCAGCTGGCCAAGGCATATCGCTATAGCAAAACGGTGGTCGGCACGCGCCCGGACCTCAGCCGTTTTCCGCGCAGATCACCGAAGCAGAAGTCCGGGACCGGTGAGCGGCTGCGCGTCGGCTACCTCTCGTCGGATCTTCGCGACCATGCCGTGGGCTTCGCTCTTTGCGAGGTTCTGGAGTTGCATGACAAGAACAGCCTTGAGGTTTTCGCCTATTATTGCGGTAACGTCCGCAACACTGACAGCACGCAGGAGCGGATCAAGGCGGCGGTTCATTGCTGGCGGGATATCCATGGCCTCGACGATGCCGCGGCGGCATCGCAGATCATTTCCGACGACATTGATATCCTGATCGACGTGAATGGCTACACCAAGGACGCTCGCACGAAGATTTTCGCCTATCGTCCCTCGCCTGTTATCGTCAGTTTCTGCGGCTATCCCGGATCGATGGGAAGCCCCTTCCATCATTATCTGATCTCCGACGGCTACATGATCCCGCCGGAGAACGACATCTATTACTCCGAAAAAGTCCTGCGCATCGCGTGTGACCAGCCGCTTGATCGCAAGCGCCCAATCGCCGCCCGGCCAAGCCGGGCCGAGGTCGGACTGCCGGAGGATGCATTCGTTTATGCCAGCTTCAATGGCATGCAGAAGATTACCGAAAGCTGCTTTGCGCGATGGATGACGATCCTGTCTGAAACGCCCGGCAGCCTGTTGTGGTTGCTGGCGGGCGATGAAGATGTCAATCAGCACCTGCAAGGCATCGCAGAAAAAAGTGGCATCGCACCGGAACGGCTCGTATTTGCGCCGAAGGTCCCGAACCCGCAACATATTGCCCGTATTGGCGTCGCCGATCTGTTTCTGGATACGTTCCCCTATGGCGCTCACTCCACAGCCGCGGATGCGATAACATCCGGCCTGCCCGTCCTCACCATGCCCGGCAAGACATTTGCGGCGCGCTTCTGCGGCAGCATCGTCACAGCAGCGGGTGTTCCGGAAATGATTTGTTCTTCGCCGGAAGATTATGTCGCACGCGCCATCGGTTTCGAACGCGACCGGAAGAGCCTTCTGGAGGTTAGAGAATCGATCGCCCGGCAGCGCGACACCAGCGTATTGCGCGATATTCCCGCTCTGGCGCAACGTCTGGAAGAGCTGTTCTGGCAAATGCAGGGCGAATGTGAGCGCGGCGAGACACCGGTGCCGGATCTCAGCAATCTCGATCTCTATTACGAACTGGGCGCGGAAGCCGTTTTCGAGAACATAGAGTTTGAAGACGAGCAGAGCTACCGCAACCGCTACCTCAAGAAGCTCACCCAGTGGCACGACTATGCGCCAATCCCCTATGACCGTCGCCTCTGGCAGAAACCGGACAACTGAGCGCGGACTATTCTCGACCGGCCGGGGCACGCGCTGCACGGCAGCTCTTCGATGCAAATCTTGACCGCCCGCCGGGCGACGTATGAACAGGACTGATTACCAATGTTCGCGGACGAAAGAATTGTCATTGTGGGCGCCGGGCTTTCCGGCGCAGTCATTGGCCGGGAGCTTGCACTGGCAGGCCATATGGTCGACATCGTCGACGCCCGCGATCACATTGCCGGCAATTGCCACACCGAACGCGACAGTGAGACTGGCGTCATGGTGCATGTTTACGGTCCGCATATCTTCCATACCGACGACAAGGAAGTCTGGGACTATGTGAACGGCTTCCAGACGTTCATGCCCTACAAGAACCGCGTCAAGACGACGAGCGGCGAGCGCGTCTATTCGCTGCCGGTCAATCTGCATACGATCAACCAGTTTTTCGGCAAGAATTTCCGACCCGATGAAGCCCGGGCCTTCATCGAGGAAAAGGCCGACAAGTCGATTACCGACCCACAGACCTTTGAGGAGCAGGCGCTACGCTTCGTCGGCCGCGATCTCTATGAGGCCTTCTTCAAGGGATATACCGAGAAGCAATGGGGCTGCTCGCCGACAGAGCTGCCGGCCTCGATCCTGAAGCGCCTACCGGTGCGCTTCAACTATGACGACAACTACTTCTTCCACAAATATCAGGGCATGCCGGAAACCGGCTATACGGACATGATCGAGCGCATCCTCGATCATCCGAACATCACCGTCAGGCTTGGCACACATTTCCAGCGCACCGAGGCGCCCGCCTCCGGGCACGTTTTCTATTCCGGTCCGCTTGACGGTTATTTCGACTTCGAATTCGGCCGCCTGGCATACCGGACGCTGAACTTCGAACGCTTCACCTATGACGGCGACTACCAGGGCTGCGCGGTGATGAACTATGGCGATGTTGCGGTACCCTTTACCCGCATCACCGAACACAAGCACTTTTCTCCGTGGGAGGAACATGCAGGCTCCGTCTGCTACAGGGAGTTCTCCCATGAATGCGGCCCGCAGGACATTCCCTATTATCCCATCCGGCTGGTCGAAGACAAAGAACAGCTTGCCGAATATGTGGCGCGTGCCGAACGGGAAGCGTCGGTAACCTTTGTCGGACGGCTGGGGACCTATCGTTATCTCGACATGGATGCGACCATTCGAGAGGCGCTCGATACCGCCCGCCTCTATCTCGCCAGGCAATCGGAGGGCGCACCCATGCCGGCATTTCTGCATTCGCCCGTCTGAGACGGATCTGTCGCGTTCTTCTCCATAACACCCGCCGGCTTTACCGGAGCTCGCCGACGTTTTGCCGCGACGGCATAACGTCCCTCGCCGGCGGCGTTAAAGACAAGTATCGCAAAGGGAGATCGGCTGAGACGTAGCAACTTCAGGTTCAGGCAAGCCCGATTGCGTAATCAACATCTGAAAAATGGTGGACCCGAATAACCGATGCCCCTTTGGGGGGCTTGGGCGGAAAATCCACCTGTTAAGCTTGGACTTTAGGATTTTTCAGACATGACGTCGATCATTTCTTCCCTGAATGTCAATCAGATCAGATATCTTTCGACAGAGGCGGTCGCAGCCTGGACAACCGACGACGTGGCGTCGCTTTCCACAACGCAGATCAAAGCGCTCTCGTCGGCTCAGATCGCGGCGTTGGATGTAGAGGATGTCAAAGTCCTCAACTCGCAACAGTTGAGCGCCATTTCGCAGGTCGCCATCGTTGGCCTGACGCTGGATCAACTCAATATTCTCGATCAATACGCCATTAAAAGTCTGAATTCGAGCCAGGTTTCTGCGCTCACCACCACCCAGCTTCAGGCCCTGACGACCGATCAAGCGGAGGCTTTGACCTCATCTCAGGTGCGCGCCCTCAGTGCGACGCAAATTGCCGCCCTGAGCGCGGAAGATATCGCAACATTCTCAACCGCTGATATGGCCGCGATCACGAACAGAGCCGTGCCGGGCCTGAGCACGGAAGTGATTGCAGGACTGACCCCGGATCAAATCGCGGCCCTGAGCACAAGCGCCGTTGCAAGCCTGACAACCGACCAGATCGCGGTCCTGAGCCCGGATCAGGCCGAAGCCCTTACGCCGGCACAGGTCAGGGTGTTGAGCTCGATGCAACTCGCGGCCCTCGGCACAGATGACATAGCGACATTCTCCACCGCCGACATCGCGGCGATTACCGTCAAAGCCATGCCGGGCCTCAGCACCGAAGCAATCGCAGAGTTTACCCCTGATCGGATCGCCGCCCTCAATGCAAGTGCGATTGCGGGTCTGACAATCGACCAGATCGAAAGCCTGAGCACCGCCCAGATCGCCGCATTGACGACGGCTCAGATTGCCGCGCTCAAAACAACGCACATCGCCGCCTTAAGCACGAGCCAGGTCGAAGCCCTGTCACCGGCACAGGTGAGATCGTTGAGTGCAGCACAATTCGTGGTCCTGAGTGCGGAGGATATAGCGACATTCTCAACCGCCGATATCGCGGAGATTACCGCCAAAGCCATGCCACGTCTGGGCACGGAGACGATCGGCGCGCTTACCAGAGATCAGGTCGCCGCATTGACGACGGCCCAGATGAACGCGCTTGGCGTCGCGCAATTCCAGGCCCTAAGCGCTGCTCAGATCGAGGCCCTGTCAACCGCTCAGATTGCCGCCCTCAACACAGGGGTGATCGCAAACCTGATCGCCGATCAGATCGAAGCCTTTAGTACCCAGCAGGTCGAAGCCCTGTCCTCGGCACAGGTGAAGTTGCTGAACTCGGTACAACTTGCGGCTCTGAGCGCGGAGGACATAGCGACATTTTCGACCGCCGATATTGCGGCGATCACGAGCAAGGCCATGGCCGGCCTCAGCACGGACGCAATCGCAGCGCTGACCACCGCCCAGATCGCAGCCCTGACCACCAGCGCCATCGCCGGCCTGACGGCCGATCAGGTCGAAGCATTGAGCACCGGCCAGGTCGAGGCCCTGTCGCCGACACAGGTGAAGTCACTGAGTTCAACGCAAATTGCGGCCCTGAGCATTGAAGATCTGGCGACATTCTCGACCGCCGATATCGCAGCCATCACCAACAGAGCCATGCCGGGCCTGAACACGGATGTTATCGCAGCCCTCACCACGGCTCAGATCAGTGCCCTGAGCACCAGTGCTATTACCGGCCTGACCTCCGACCAGATCGAAGCCCTGAGCGGCAATCAGGTCAGCCTTCTATCCGCCGCGCAGATCAAGGCATTGAGCGCAGCACAGGTCGCCGCCCTGGGCAACGATGTGACCGCCTTGTCCACCAACCAAACAGCCATGTTGAGTGCTGCGGGCGTCAAGGGTCTGACCACGGATCAGATTGCAGCCCTCAGCATCGATCAGTTCTCGGCCTTGACCACCGTCCAGATCGGAGCTCTCAGCTCGGGACAGATTGCGGCGTTGAGCACGGACAATATCGCATCGCTTTCCGTGGCCCAGCTCGCGGCAATGAGCACCTCTGGCATCGTCGGACTTTCGAGCAGCCAGATCGCCGCCCTCAGCACCGATCAGGTTTCCAGACTGTCGACCAAGCAGATGGGGCGGCTGAGCGCGGCACAGGTCGCCACCCTTGGTACAGACGACATAGCCGCTCTTTCAACCGCCCAGATTGCCTCCCTGAGCGCTGCGGGCATTGCGGGACTTAGCTCGCAGCAACTGGCGACCCTCAGCACCAGCCAGGCTGAAGCCCTGACGAGTGCGCAGATCGTCAATCTCGGCTCCACACAGATTGCACAGCTGGGAACGGACGATCTGGCGAAATTCACGACCAAGGACATTGCCGCGATCAGTTCGAGTGCGATCTCAGGATTGTCGGCGGAGACCATCGCCTCCCTGACGACAGCCCAGATCGCCGCCCTGAATATGCAAAGCATCGCGGCGTTGAGCACCGTGCAGATCGCGGCCCTGAGCATCGCCCAGGTCGAGGCCTTGACCACCGCCCAGGTCAGCGCTCTCAGCTCCAAACAGATAGCGGCCTTGAGCGCGGACGACATTGCAACATTCTCGACCAAGGACATCGCCGCGATCAGTCCGAATGCGGTCGCGGGTTTATCAACGGAAACCATGGCGTCGCTGACGACAGCCCAGATTGCAGCGCTGAGCACGGCGGGCATTGGCGCACTGAGCACCGGGCAGGTCGCCGCCTTGAGTACCGCTCAGGTCGAGGCCTTGACCAGCGCCCAGGTCGGCGCACTCAGCTCGACGCAGGTAGCGGCCCTGGGCGCAGACGATATCGCAACGTTCTCGACCAGAGACATTGCCGCGCTCAGTTCGAATGCGGTCCCGGGCCTGTCAACGCAAACCATAGCGTCGCTGACAACAGCGCAGATCGCCGCGCTGAGTACGGCCGGCATCGGCGCGCTGAGCACGGGACAGGTCGCCGCCTTGACTGGCGATCAGGTGGACGTTCTGACCAATACCCAGATTGCTGCGCTCACCTCCAAACAGGTTGCGGCTCTCAGCGTGGCTGACATTGCCTCGCTTTCGGCGGCCCAGATCGCCGCCCTCAGCACCGGCGGTATAACGGGCCTGACCACTGATCAGATCGCGGCCCTCGACACCACGCAGGTCGAGGCCCTGACCGATATCCAGGTCGGTGCTCTCAGCTCGAAACAGATTGCAGTCTTGAGTACGGATGACATAGCAACGTTCTCGACCAAGGACATCGCGGCGATCAGTTCGAATGCCGTCCCAGGTCTGTCAGCGGAAACCGTGGCGTCGATGACCACGGCTCAGATCGCAGCGTTGAGCACGGCCGGCATTGGTGGACTGAACACCGGACAGGTCGCCGTCCTGACCAGTGATCAGGTGGACGCCCTGATGAGTACCCAGGTGGGTGCCCTCACCTCCAAACAGGTTGCGGCTCTCAGCGTGGCCAGCATCGCCTCGCTTTCGGCAACCCAGATAGCCGCGCTCAGCACCGCGGGTATAGCCGGCCTGACCACTGACCAGATCGCGGCCCTCAACACCGCTCAGGTCGAGGCCCTCACCAGTGCTCAGATCGGTGCTCTCAGCGCAAAACAGATTGCGGCGCTTAGCGCCGATGATCTTGATACATTCACCGCCGCCGAACTGGCTGCCATCAGCTCGAGTGCAATCTCGGGCCTGTCGACGGCTGCAATCGCTTCGCTGACGACAGCTCAGATCGCGGCCCTGGGCACGGCGGCGCTACCCGGCCTGACCACCGACCAGATCGCGGCGCTCAGCATCACCCAGGTCGAGGCCCTCACCAGCGCCCAGGTCGGCGCCCTCACCTCCAAGCAGGTTGCGGCTCTCAGCGTAGCCGGCATCGCCTCGCTTTCAGCAGCCCAGATCGTGGCCCTCAGCACGGCGGGCGCGGCAGGCCTGACCGCTGATCAGATCACGGCCCTCAACACCGCTCAGGTCGAGGCCTTCACCAGCGCTCAGATCGGTGCTCTCGGTTCGAAACAGATTGCGGCCCTTGGCGCCGATGATCTCGATACATTCACCGCCGCTGAGCTGGCTGCCATCAGCTCGAGTGCGGTCTCGGGCCTGTCGGCAGCAATGATCGCTTCGCTGACGACAGCTCAGATCGCAGCCTTGGGTGCGGCGGCAATGCCGGGCCTGACCACGGACCAGATCGCCGCCCTCGGCACCGGTCAGGTGAACGCGCTGACCAATGCCCAGATCGCCGCCCTCACCTCCAAACAGGTTGCGGCTTTGGATACGGCCGACATCGCCTCCCTTTCCGTAAACCAGATAGCTGCTCTGGACGCCAAGGCGATCGCAGGCCTTGGCAGCGCGCAGACCGGCGCGTTGAGCATTGAACAGGTTCAGGCATTATCCACCCGTCAGATCGCATCGTTGAATTCGGATGCACTCAAGGGCCTGTCTGCGGAGATGCTGGAAACCTTCTCGACAGAAGAACTCGCCGCGATCGGCTCAAGCGCGATAAAGGGACTGTCCACGGGCTTTATCGCCGCTCTTTCCACCGCTGAGGTCGCAGCCCTCAGTACGGCTGGCGTCGCCGGATTGACTGGCGATCAGATCAACGCCCTTGGCAGGGATCAGATCGAAGCACTCTCTACAAGCCAGATCACCGCATTAAGTTCGGCCGGACTTGCGGGGTTGACGACTGAAGATCTGGCAACATTCTCGACCGGCGAGCTTGCTGCCATCAATTCGACGGCGATCAGGGGGTTGTCCACCGCCGTTGTAGCGTCCCTGTCGCCTCAGGAGATCGCCGCCTTGACGACAAGCCAGGTGGCCTCGCTGAGCTACGGCCAGATGGCGGCAATGGGATCTGCGCAAATCGGAGCGCTGTCACTGTCCCAGGTCAGCGCCCTCAATGCGATGCAGGCAGCCGCGCTTGGCGGCGACGACCTCACAACATTTTCCACCGAGCAGATCATTAGCTTGAGTTCGAGCGCGATCTCGGGATTGAGCACCGGTACGCTCGCTGCCTTGACAACATCCCAGGCGGCCGCCTTCACGCCAGGTCAGATCGCCGCCATGACCTCGGCGCAGGTTACGGCATTAAATAGCGCAAAGCCCACAAACAGCTCCGTGCAGGATATCGCCTCCTTCATCTCAACCACCGAGCAGCAGGCTGCGACCCCGGACAGTGCGGCCGGGACCGACACATCAGCGAACGCTTCGAGTGAGACGCAGGAGGCGTCTGACGTCGCTGCAACCATTTTGTCCTACCTGGACGTCTGACTTTCGCTCGTGAGCAGACCTGAAAACCGGTGAAGCCCCAGCCGGCTTGACCACCATGCAAGCGCATAGATGGATGGCAGTTCCGGGCTCATGTCGCCCAAAAGCAGAACACCGGGGATCAGGTTCCAAAACCTCCGATCCCCGGTGCCAATGTTCAAAGCGGTGCTTTTAGTCCCTCAGCTGAGGCCGGCATAAGAGCGGGACAGGGATCAAAACTCCTCCCAATTATCCGCCGCGGTATTCAGTGCCGCATTGCCGGAAAACGCAGCCTTGATCCTGCCGCCCAGGGCGCGGGCGGGAGAACGAGCGGGCCTGTCGGCAGGTGAAGCCGAACGCACTGGCGCAGCGGCCTCGCTGAACGAACCTTCCGACAGTTTGAACTGGGCGATGAGCCCGTTCAGCGAAGACGCCTCGCGCGCAAGGCCGTGGCTGGCGGCAGTGCTTTCTTCCACCATGGCGGCGTTCTTCTGGGTGTCCTGATCCATCTGGTTCACGGCCGTATTGATCTGCTGAAGACCTGAGGATTGCTCCTGCGCCGATTCCGCGATGGCCGCAACGTGCCGGTTGATTTCCTTCACCTCCGTCACGATCAGTTCCAGCGCCCTGCCGGTTTCGCCAACCAGCTGTACACCCTGCTGAACCTGCCCGTTCGATGTCGTGATCAGGTTCTTGATCTCCTTGGCGGCGCCGGCGGAGCGCTGCGCCAGTTCGCGAACCTCCTGCGCGACAACGGCAAAGCCTTTGCCCGCCTCTCCCGCACGGGCTGCTTCAACGCCCGCATTCAGCGCCAGAAGGTTGGTCTGGAACGCGATCTCGTCGATCACGCCGATGATATTGGAAATCTCATTGGCGGATGTCGCGATCTGCTCCATTGCCGCAACGGCCTGCTGCACCACCTCTCCGGACTTTTCAGCGCCGACTTTTGCGCGGCCGACGAGGTGACCCGCTTCCTGCGCCCGTTTCGTGGCGTCTTTCACCGTCGTGGTGATCTCTTCCAGCGCAGCCGCAGTCTCTTCGACGGCGGCAGCCTGCTGCTCCGTGCGTCTCGCCAGATCGTCTGCCGCAGACCTGATCTCGTTGGCGCCGGCATCGATGCCGCGTGCGTTCTGCGCCACCTGGCTCAAGGTCGACTGCAACTGCTCCGCAGCCCGGTTGAAATCACCACGGATACCGTCAAGGCCGGAGACGAATGGCTCAACGATCCGGTAAGTGACGTCGCCCTGGGCGATCTTCGAAAGGGCTGTGGCAAGATTGTCGACGGCAAACTGTACATCGGCAGCTTCCCTGGCCTTCTGTTTCTCGCGCTCGATCCGGTCCTTTTCCGAAGTCGACCGGTTGGCCTCCGTTTCATTCTCAAGCCGGAGGCGCTCGATTGCGCCTTCGCGAAATGCCTGAACGGCGGCGGCCATCTGGCCAACTTCATCCCTGCGATCCATTCCGGCGATTTCGCTCGCCGTATCACCCGCCGCCAGCGATTCCATGCGTGCACGAAGCCGCGCAATCGGGGTGGTGATGCCTCGGGAGGAAACAAGCAGGCCAAGTGCGATCACAGCCAGAGAAACGAGCGCGAGCGTAATCAAACCCGTCCAGATCGTCGTATTGGTGCTGGCTGTAAGACGCTCTCTCCCCTCATTCATGACCTGGATGAGCTGCTCATTGCCGGCACTGATCTTCGGCGAGACTTCGGCAATTTTTCGAAGCACGTTAAGCGCCATCTGCTGCGCTTCGGCGCGTTGCCCTGCCTGCATGAGGGCGATGACCTGATTACCGATCTCTTCGACTTCGACAACACCCTTGAGGATATCGCGGGCGGCTTCCGTGCGCGCCGGCACCAGCTCCATGATCTTGTTCTGGCGTTCCTCGAGTTGCTTACGGTCGGCTCTAAAGGTTTTGACGGCAGCTTCGAAATCGCCGCTGGCCGGCTCGTTAAGGCTGGCGCGAAGCATCTGCATGCCGAGCGCATTGAGGTTTCCGCTGGTTCTGGCGTTCAGAACCGCAGCAAGGGCCTCATGGCCGATGAAGTCGCTATAGACGTTGTCGGTTTTTTGATATTGCAGGCTGACGTAGCTTATTCCGGAAAGCGACATCAGGCTCATCAGCGAGATGACAAAAACGACCTTCGTTTTTATCTTGGTATTCTTCAGGAAAGACATGAATGGCCTCAAGGCAAGCACTCCTCCAGCCGCCCTCGCGGGAGGCCGGGGAATATATGATGAAACATCGCGGGTAGCTGTTGCCCCTCCTCATAGGGCGACAAGCGAGCGCCATTTTCGAACCGCCGCCAGGCAGGCCGAGGAGGCTTCACTTGTTCTACCGGCTCCGCCGATGAAACCTTGGAACCTGCGTATTTTAGATTTCACAAAATCACTAAATGAAGTGTTACCCGGACTATGCAATTGCTGACAATCCGCTGCACCGCAAACCCGTTCAGGCATCATTTTCACGTGTAGCGGCGGCCTCTGCGGCTATGCCGGAAACCGACGCCGCAAAGCTGACCGACATCGCGGTGGCTCTGCCCCGCAACGGATGATTTTTCGGATATTTCTCACGTCAGGTCATGAAGGGCTTTGCCGAGCGGAGGTCCAACACGGAACTCGGAAAACCTGACCTCCAGGCCCTCGCGCTCCGGTGTGCAGCACATGGGCCCGACCTGATAAAATTGCGATTTTGGAAACGGGCAAAGTTTTAGAAGAGGCCAGCGGATTCCATCAGCGGATGTTTGAACGCGCAGCACGCCATCCGCAACGGTGACGCGCAGATACAGATCAGACGCGTCGCCTGCGTAGGCAGTTGTGGACCAGTCCGAGCGCCCCAGAGTCAGCACATTGCCGATGCAGGCAACACCGTCCGACAATTCGATACCCGCCTTGATCCAGTGTGACTCATCAATCCGGACCATGATCCCTGCCTGATCGTACAGTTCCTCATAACGTCCATGGATCCGCAATGAAGCGGTGAAATCCCCCTGCCATTCCATTCCGAAGAAGTGCCCGCTATCGCGCGTAAAGCCATAATAGGTCTCACGCCAGAAATCGGAGCCTTTATCAGTGGTGACGTGGAGGACCTGGTTATCGAGCGACCATTGCTGCGGCTCATTATGCCAAACACACCTCTCGAACATGGGTATCCCTAGCTTCGTTCATACGACGGAATCGGTGGAGTTATACGTCGAGAGAGGCAGGCTGGCCAGCACACATGCACCTGCGATTG
The DNA here is from genome assembly GCF_037083425.1 of Agrobacterium sp. CCNWLW32. Lineage (NCBI taxonomy): Bacteria > Pseudomonadati > Pseudomonadota > Alphaproteobacteria > Hyphomicrobiales > Rhizobiaceae > Agrobacterium > Agrobacterium sp. CCNWLW32. The sequence goes on along the minus strand of NZ_JBAOJM010000007.1, from coordinate 23,792 downwards.
GGAAGCTTAGAAGCCGCGAAGGCACCAGCAGCACAAGCAAAAGCAGCGTAAAGCCCCCGGCCAATAGGAGCATCTCGCCAAAGGCAAGCCAGAAGAGAGCTCGCCATCTGCCTTCACGCGTTACCTTTCAGAACATATTCGTTTATCAGGAGGATGTTCAGCAATATCGCGACCTGCGCGGGTTCAAGCAGCGCGTCGTCGAAGTAGCTGAGGTCCGCGCAAGCCTGCCGGCCCTTGTCGAACAGGGCCGCAAGCAAACGGTGCGCATCAAGATCGATGGAGCCGGCGAGTTCGAGGCAGCCCGAGTCCGGCGGCATGAAGGCGGTGTCGAAATCGGCGCAATAGATGTCCAGCATCGCAATTGGTCTAGCGGATGGAAGGATTTGAACGCCCTATTTTGCGTGCAAGGCTCAGGCATTTAAAAGGGGCGATCAAGGACCGCCCCCGACGGAATATTCCTGTTTCAGTCCGCTTACGCAGGACGCTCCTCGCCTGCATTCGGTCGCCAGGTAATCAACCTCTTCTCCGCAAAATCCAGAATGAGGTCAATAATAAGAACAAAGACCGCGAGGATGATGATGCCCGCAAAAACACCGACCGCATCGAAGTTTCCTTCCGAGCGGGCGATCAGGTAACCGAGGCCAGCGGAAGCTCCCAGATATTCGCCGATGATTGCGCCGACCACCGCAAATCCGACGGAAGTGCGCAGCGACGATAAGATCCAGCTCGCCGCCGCCGGGAAATAGACATGACGCAGCAGATCCGAGCGCTTCGCACCAAGAATGCGGGTATTGGAAAGCACGACCGGGTTCACTTCGCGCACGCCCTGCATGGCGTTGAAGAACGTGACGAAGAAGACGAGCGTAACCGCAAGCGCAACCTTCGACCACAGGCCAAGACCGAGCCAGAGCACGAAGATCGGGGCCAGAACGACACGCGGAATGGCATTCACGGCCTTGATGAACGGATCAAGCACCCGGGCGACGAAGGGGCTGAGGCCCAGCCAGACGCCGGCGCCGACGCCGAGACCTGTTCCGATGAGATAGCCAAGCACCGTTTCGCTCAGCGTGATGCCGACATGCTTGTAAAAACCGGCATCGGCAACCCAGTCAATCACCTGTTTGACGATGTCATAGGGCGCGGGAAAGAAGAAGCGGTCGATGGCGCCCGAGGTGACACCGAGCTGCCACCCGCCCAAAAGCACGACCAGAAGAACGATCTGGATGATACGAACATTAACGGCTTGCATAGCTTTTCTCCACTTCGCCACGCAGGGACGCCCATATATCGCGATAGAGCGTCATGAATTTTGGATCGAGTTTGATTTCCGCAACGTTGCGGGGCCGTTCAAGATCGACAGGGAAACTCTCGATGACTCGGCTTTTCGGGCCTGCAGCGAGAACGACAACCCGGTCTCCGAGCGCAATCGCCTCTTCCAGATCATGGGTGATCATCACCACCGCACGGCGATCCTCCTGCCACAGGCGCAGCAATTCGTTCTGCATGAGGTGGCGGGTATGAATATCCAATGCGGAGAAGGGTTCATCCATCAGGATGACCTTCGGCTCGGTAATGAGCGCCTGCGCCATCTGCACGCGTTTGCGCTGTCCACCGGAGAGCTGGTGCGGAAAACGGTCTCCGAAACCCTTCAGGCCAACCTTCTCAAGCCAGGCCTGAACCTTGGCGCGCCGCTCATTTTCGGGAACGCCGCGGAACATCAAGCCAAGCTCGACATTCTGAAACGCGGTCTTCCAGGGAAGAAGCGCGTCCTGCTGGAACAGATATCCGATGTTGTTCTGTACGCCCTTGACGAGCGAACCGTCGATGGAAACCTTGCCCTGCGCTGGCTTCAACAGGCCCGCGATGGCGTTGAGAATGGTGGACTTTCCGCATCCCGTCGGCCCAACGATGGAGAGAAACTCGCCATCGCCGACCTTGAGATTTACGTTTTGCACGGCAACAAACGAACCGAACGCCATGGTCACGTCGTCGATTGCCACCATCGGCTGGGGTTTGAGTTCCGTCACGGGTTCTAGCTTTCTGGCTGGCGAAGACATGGCGGCCTCTCAGTTTGCGGCCTTCGAGGCCGCGGCCTCGACGAACTTGTTGGTGTAGGTGGTGTTGAGGTCGATTGTCGCCTTTGCGACCGCATCGTTGAAGCTTTTCAGGACGGCCAGCGGCGTTTCGAGATCGGCAGGCTCAAACTTGCCATCTTCGGAGAAGATCGCCTTGGCCGCTTCAACTGCCTTGATGTAAGTCTGCTTGTCGCCGGACACGAAATCATCGGGAAGCTTTGCGACGATTTCTTCCGCAGAATGCTGCTTCATCCAGTGCAGAGCCCGAACCGTTGCATTGGTGACCTTCTGGATCACTTCGGGATTGGCGTTGATATAATCCTGCGTCGCGTAGAGAACTGATGTCGGATAGATGCCGCCGTAGACATCCTTGGCGCCCTGATCACTACGGGCATCGATGAGGATCTTGCCCAGCCCACGCTCCACGACGATGGTCGCGGCAGGGTCGTAATTGACGAGCAGATCGATCTTGCCCTGCTGCAGGGCTGCAACGGCCGCAGCGCCCGAACCGACACCGATGATGGAAATGTCGTTGTCGCTGAGATTATGCTGCTTCATGTAGTAGCGAATGAAGAAGTCCGAAGAGGAGCCGGGCGATGTGATGCCGACCTTCTTGCCCTTGATCGTCTCGGGCTTGGCCGGATCGAAATCGGTGTCGTTCTTGCCGGCGAGAACCAGACCTGAGTTACGGGCAAGCTGCACGAAGCCGACCACGTGCTTGTTCTGCGACTGCATCTGGATCGTATGATCGTAGAAACCCACGGCAACGTCGGTGGAACCGGCAACCAGAGCCTGAAGCACCTTAGAGCCGCCCTGGGCAAAGTTCTCGGTCGTTACATCAAGGCCTTCCTCCTTGTAGAAGCCTAGACTGGCGGCCACGGGGAAAGGCAGGTTGTTGAGGTTGTACGAGCCAACGCTCATCCTGACGGATTCGGCATTGGCAGATGCCGCCAGCGCACAGAGCGCGGCGGTTGCAAGCAGATATTTACGCATAAGGGTCTCCTCCCGGTTTAACTATATTTTGCGCCACTATGGCCGCGTCTAGGCTGCGTCTTCAATCGCAGCGGTTGGTTTGGCGAAGGCAAAGCCTTCGAAAAGCCTGCGCGCCGTCCTTACAAGTCCGGCCGTTATTGCGCCGTTTCGCATTTCCAGCTGCACGTCGAGGCAGCCGGCGGGATGTTCGATGCGGATCTGGGTGGGCACCGAAAGGCCTCCGGCCACATCATATGCGACGGAGCCTTTGGTGACAGCCGCCGTTGCGATGCCAACAGCACCGGTCGTCGCCAGTGCGGGATGACACTCGTTGGGCATGAAATACCGTACCGAGAGAGTGCCGCCTCTGCGGGCCGACGCAACGAGCACCGGTTTCGGAATGACCATGTCTTTCACATCGCCCATTCCCATCAACGTTCCGGCCTCAATGCGGATGCGGGTCATCCGTTCGATGAGATCCTTGTGGGCGCTCAGGGTTTGCGGATCCTCGTAACCCGTCATGCCGAGATCGGCTGCGCGGATGAGAACCATCGGAATGGCGCAGTCTATGGCCGTCACGTTGACGCCATCGATCACGTCAACCGGCTTTCCGGTGGGCAGCAGCTTGCCGGTTTTCGCACCCGCCGCATCCATGAATGTCAATGCGATGGGCGCCGCCAGACCCGGAACACCGTCGATCGAGGCGTCGCCGAGATAAATAACCTCGCGGCCGCGTGTCGGTACCTTCGCCTCGATCAGCTTGCCGGTATTCACGTTATGAATTCTCACAAGAGTATCGTTGCCCTGCGCTTCGACAAGCCCCGCTTCGATGGCGAAGGGGCCGACGGCGGCCAGCATGTTTCCGCAGTTTGGCGAATAATCGACATACTGCCTGTCGGTCCGAACCTGTGCGAACAGATAATCGATGTCGGCGCCCCTAACCGTGGAAGGTCCGATAATCGCAACTTTGGAGGTGACCGGATTGCCTCCGCCAATGCCGTCGATCTGCAACGGATGGCCCGACCCCATGATGGAAAGAAGGGCCGCGTCCCGGTCTGCTCGATCACGCGGAAGATCGGATGCAAGAAAGAACGGTCCACGCGACGTTCCACCGCGCATCAGCACACAGGGTATCTTCAGCAGATCGTTCATGGGTTGCCTCAATATTGCATTTGGCGGATCAATACGCCGTGTTGTTGCAATATGAGCAAAAGAGTCTAATCTGTTAAATGCAATGTTTCGGAGTTTTATTGCGTTATGAGCATCAATTGTGAAATTCTGGATCTGCGGGCATTTCAAGCGGTGGTTGAACTCGCCAGTTTCCACAGGGCCGCCGAGGCGCTGCACATCTCGCAACCGGCGCTCACCCGCCGCATCCAGAAACTGGAGCAGGCCATCGGGGCACCACTTCTGGAAAGAACGACGCGCCACGTCGCACCCACCGCCATGGGGCAGGAAGTCATGCCCCTCGTCCGGCGTATGCTCGAGGAATTTGACGGATCGCTTTTTGCCATGAAGGACGGCGCGCAACGGCGCGGGCTGATCACAATGGCTTGCGTCCCCACCGCCGCTTTTTACTTTCTTCCCACCGTCATAAAGACCTTTAGCCAGCAATATCCCCACATAAGGCTGCGGATCAGGGACTTGACGGCCAATGAGGGTCTGCAGGCGGTCGCCAGAGGCGAGGTGGAATTCGGCATCAACCTGATGGGCAATTCCGATCCCGAGCTTTCATTCGAGCCACTCATCGATGACCCCTTCGTGCTGGCAATGCGAAAAGACCACCCTCTGGCAGCGTTCGAAACGATCGAGTGGGACCAGCTGGAGGCCTATCCGCTGGTCGTCGTGGATCGTTCAAGCGGCAACAGGACGCTTCTGGACAGCGCGCTTGCACGGCACAATCTGAAATTGAACTGGTTTTATGAGGTCACGCATCTCAACACATCACTCGGTCTCGTCGAAGCCGGGCTTGGGATTTCAGTCCTGCCGCGGCTGGCAACGCCGCAGGACGATCATCCATTCCTCATCACCCGGCCGATCGTCAACCCGGTGGTCTCCCGTACGATCGGCATCGTGCAAAGGCGAAGCAGTGCTCTTTCCCCAGCCGCCGAAAAATTTGTGAGGATGCTGCTCGAGACCTGGAAAACACAATGATCTCTTTAGAAAAATACCTTCTACGACATCCCGGCTAGTGGCGGCGCAAACCGTAGGTGCGCGGTAACAGCCTCTGATTTGCAGATCGCTCGAATGAACGAATTTGCACCAGAAGCTACACCCGGGCCTCGATATCCAGCACCAGCTTTTTCAGCAGCGCCGCAAGGTTCTCGCGCTCGTCCGGAGTGAGGCCCTGCAGGAAATTCAGTTCGCTTCTCATGTCCCGGCGAAACGCCTTTTCCGCCAGCTCGATGCCGGCCGGCATAAGGCACACAACGACGCTGCGCCCATCGAGCTTCGATTTTCTGCGCTCGATGAGGCCAGCCTTTTCCAACCGGTCGAGCCGGTGCGTCAGGCCGCCTGAAGAGAGCATCAGCGTCGTGTACATCTCCGTCGGCGTCAGCTGGTAGGGCGGCCCCGACCGGCGCAATGTGGCGATAACATCGAACTCGCCGCGATCGAGACCAAAGCCGGCGAATGTCTCTTCTATTGACGGTGCCAGAAGGTTGCTGAGCCGTTTGGCGCGCCCGAAGATAGCCATCGGCTCGGTATCGATATCAGGCAGTTCCCGCGCCCACTGGCCACGGAGACGATCGACATGATCTTCCCTGTCAGTTTCAATCGTCCGATCCGCCGTCGTGTCCGGCATCGCCTGCTTCATCTCATCACCCCATTACCACTCTGAAAACCATATACGGCTTTGCCTGCTCCGTGAATATATCTTTGCGAGAAGATAGATATCTTGACAGGAAGATAAATCGCACATATATCTTCTCGCGAAGATAGTTTTGTCTCAGGGAGGAGACCAGATGTTTTCCATACGCCGTCATCACGAGCCGAAGCCCGACGAGAGCCGGACAGTGCGTTATGAAGGATGCGAATACGGAAGCGCCGTATCCATCTTTCTCGTCAATGCCGATCCGGGTCGCGGCCCTGATCTGCATGTTCACCCCTATGCCGAAACCTGGGTGGTGCGCAAAGGCGAGGCCGAGTTCACGATAGGCGATCAACGGGCGCGCGGCTCGTCGGGAGACATCGTCGTCGGGCCTGCCAATATCCCCCATCGCTTTGAAAATATCGGCACTGACCGGCTGGAGATCATCTGCATCCATCCGAGTGAAACGTTCCAGCAGACCTTCCTGTAATTCCGTTCCAGCAAGAGGAGAAAGACAATGGCCAAAATGATTTTCCTGAACCTGCCGGTGAAAGATCTGGCTGTCTCAACCACCTTCTACGGGGCAATCGGCTGCGTGAAGAACGAGGAGTTTTCCAACGAAGACGCAAGCTCGATGGTGTGGTCGGACACGATTACCTTCCAGCTTCTGCGGCATGACTATTACAAGACCTTCACCGCCAAACCGATCGCCGATGCTCACAAAACAAACGGCATGCTGATCGCTCTTTCGCGCGACAGCCGCGAAGAGGTGGATGCCATGGTTGACGCCGCAGCAAAAGCGGGCGGACAGGCGGATGTTCGAGAGCCGCAGGATCTGGGTTTCATGTATCTCCGCACCTTCGCCGATCCCGATGGCCACGAGTTTGAACCCGCTTACATGGATTTAGGCAATGCGGGCTGACGTCACTATACGTTATCCACAAAGGGATGATCCCCATTGATAGCGTAAAGCGTGCCTCCCGAATGGTTTTGATATCAGGAAGGCGCTTCGCACTTGACCGTGGGCTGCGAACAGCAACCGGAAACTAAAGCACGTCCGCCCCTTCACCTAATCGCCGGTGCCCGATACGGCTGCGGCCAGCGCTCTGATCGCCGATGCGTGTGCCGGCGTTCTTGCACGGGAAAGAAGAACGATATCGGAAGGCGGCAACGAAGGCAGCCCGAGTTCCGCACCCCTGTCGGGCAGGCCACGGGCGCTAATATCGCCGAGCGGCGCGACACCCGCTCCCGCAAGAATTCCTTCATGGAGCGCCGAGCAGCTTCCGGCGGTGAACGCATCGCGCCAATCCACGCCGGCTCTTCTAAGCTCCGACACCGCAATTTCCCGGACTCCACACCCGGTTCCCAGCGACACCAGCGGGATGGCGCTGTTCGCGCGTGGCCGCCAGTCTGGAGCGGCCCGCCATCCCAGCTTGTCAGTACGCAGGATTTCGCCGTCAGAGCCACCGCCGTTGCGCCTGAAAATGACGGCGTCCGCCTGTCCGGACGCGAAATTTTCCTTCACGTGCCGGGAAAAGCCTACATTCACTTCAATCACCGCATTGGCAGGAAGTGCCGCACGCACCGCTCTTATGGCCGTCGAAAGGCGGCCCCCGATCGCATGGTCACTCGCAGCCAGGCTGAAGTGCAGCGGTGATTCATGATTGAAGGTCAGTGCTTCCTCGTGTTTGGCGAGCAACTCGCGCGCCTTCGGCAGAAACACCTCACCATCCTCCGTGAGCCGCAGATGACGCGGCGAACGGTCGATCAGCCGCCTGCCGACACGCTGCTCCAGCAACTTCAATTTTTGGCTGACGACCGGTTGCACGGTTCCCGCCGCCTCCGCCGCCTTTGTCAGGCTGCCGAGCTCGACGGAGAAAATGAACAGGCGAACGCTCTCAAGATCAATCATATGAAATCACTATGTATGGAATATCTATCCTCATCTTCTCATTATGAAGAAATTTGCGCAAGGTGTCTCGGCAACAAGGAGACAAGACCATGCCCATGATCAAAGCGCGTTACACCAAACCCCAAAACGGAAGCGACCCAAAGCTGGAAGTCGCGGCGCGCTGCTCTCTCGCCTCACGGCGGAAATCCTGCACAAGGACCCGGCCGTCACCGCGGTTCTCGTCGAGAGTGCCGATCCCGAGGACTGGATCATTGCCGGATCGAGTGTCGCCGACCAGAAGATCGGAAGCTTCTATGTCGAGGTTTCGATTACCGAGCACACCAACATAAAAGATGAAACGTCCGAATGGGTCCGGCGGGTTTATGACGGGATGAACGCGCTGGTAGGCCCCGTGCACGAGGCGAGCTATGTCCTGGTTCACGCCGTCGACGGCGATGCCTATGGTTATGGCGGGCAAACCCAGAACCTGCGGTGGGCGCGCAAGCACGGATAACACCGGCAACCAGATGAGGCGGGGCATGACAAAGCCAGCGGCGTGGCCCCGGATACAAGATGTCTACTCGAGGTGGAGGAGGATTACAGCTGCCCCACCTCCTCATCCGGGCGTCGAGCGAAACTGCCCGACACCCGTCATCCAAGTCTACGCTCGCGGGATCAAATCCGCGCACCGCCTGTCGCATCGATCATCTGCCCGGTCGTCCAGCGGGCATCATCCGAGGCAAGGAACGTGATGACGTCAGCAATATCGTCGGCGCGACCGATACGTGAAAAGACGGACAGGGCCTCGGCACCGGCACGGGCCTCCGGCGCTGCCAGCCATTCGGCGTTCATGTCGGTTTCAGTAACACCCGGCAGAACCGAATTGACCGTAATTCCGCGCCGGCCGAATTCCGGGGCGAGTGCCAGCGTCAATGTCTCAAGCGCACCCTTGGATGCCGCATAGGCCGGATGCGTCGGCGCCGCAATGCGCGTGAAACCGGTCGAAACATTGATAATGCGGCCATTGTCGCGGAGATGATCAGCGACAGCCTGAATAAGGAAGAATGGCGCCTTGAAGTTGATCGTCATCAACTCGTCGAACGCGGCTTCCGTTGTTTCTTTCAACGGTGTCGCCGGGGCAATGCCCGCATTGTTGACGAGAATATCGAGCGATGGCGCGCCGGTGAAAGCGATCGCGGCTTCCTTAAACTGCTCCCACAAGCTGTCGGTTGCTGCTTTCCCTGCCCGCAGATCGGCATTGAGCGCGACCGCCTTCGAACCGAGCGCCTCGATCTCGCGGATCGTTGCCTGTGCGGCATCGGGATTTGCGCCGTAATGGACGCCGATAAGACCTGCACCTTCTTTCGCAAACGCCAGGGCGGCGGCGCGGCCAATACCGCGTGAACTGCCCGTTATGAGGGCGACTTTGTTGGATAGTTTCCGGGACATGGATCACTCCGTTGCGATTTAACTAGCGATCGATATAATAAAAGCCAATCATGATCTGTCAATATTTTTATAGTGATCGATATAATAATGGCTGAAACAACGCGAAAACGCGGCAGACCGCGTCTGCTCGATCGGAATGCAGGGCTCGATGTCGCAGCCCGGCTGTTCTGGGAACGCGGCTATGAGGGAACCTCGATAGCGGACCTTACCCATGCGATGGGCATCACCCCGCCGTCCCTCTACGCGACCTTCGGTTCAAAGGAAGAATTATTCCGGCTGGCGCTCGATCATAGCATCGCGCAGCAAAGCCAACGCCGTTCCGAAATGCTGCAGGCGAAAATACCGGCCTACGAGGCGCTCGCCTCTTATCTCTACGACATTGCCGAAGGAGACACCCAGCCGGACAAGCCGCGCGGATGCATCGTGTCTACCGCCGTTCTCCAGCATTCGGAAGAAAACGCCTCTGTCGCCCGCACAGCGGCAGCATGGCGCGAGGCGGCAATACAGATTCTCAAGACGCGGTTCGACCGCGCCGTCAGCGAAGGCGAACTGCCCGAGCAAACGGACACGGATACCCTCGCGCGCTTTTATGGCGCCATCATTCAGGGCATGTCTGCGCAGGCATGTGATGGCGCATGTACGGCAAGATTGAAGGCTCTGGTCGACGTCGCGCTGACAGCCTGGCCGGGGAAACGGGGCCGTCAGGATTGAGTCCGAAGGCTCTTGAACAGGCAGATTGAGGGCTCAGTCAGAATAGGCCGAATAGAGCTGACAGGCGACTCTCCATCAAAACTTGTTCAAGCCCAACCTGCGCTTTAGTGACAGCATTCCCTTTATGATTATTGGTCGAAGGTCTTGAGATACCTGGCCGGAGATGTACCGAGCGCTTTCTTGAACATCGTTATGAAGGCAGATACGGACTCATACCCAAGGTCGCCCGAAACCTGCTGCACTGTTGCCCCCGCTGCAAGACTTCGCAGCGCGATGATCAACTGTAACTGCTGCCGCCAACGCCCGAAAGTTAGGCCGGTCTCCCGTTGAACGAGACGGGCGAGGGAATTTTCGCTCAACGCCACTCGTGTCGCCCATCGCGCTATCGTGCTTCGGTCAGAAGGATCGTCGACCAGTGCCGACGCGATCCGAGCAAGCCGAGGTTCATCGGTTATCGGCAGATGCAGATCCTCTATGGGCATACGCGACAAGGCCGATAGAAGCAATGTGGTGAAGAGTTCGGTATCCACCATCGCGACTTCGGACTGGTCAGCCATCTCGATGATAAGTTCCCTGACAAGCGGGGATAGGGAAAGCGTGCAGCACCGGTCCGGAAGGTCGGCGGCGCCCGGCTCAATGAACAGGAAGAACAGACGAGCATTGGCGGTCGCGACATTGCTATGCGGCATGCCCCCTGGAACCCAGACACCACAATGAGGCGGCACCATCCACATCCCGCTTGGAACGCGACAGGTGATCCCGCCTCGCAAAGCCATGACGAGTTGGCCCTTGCGATGTTGGTGCTCGGGAGCTTCGCGCTCGTTTTGCGATACGTCGATCCTGAAGGCATGCGCTCGCGCCGTGGACTCTTCGAGCTCATGGTCGAAGAGAGCTGCGGAAAGAGACATCGGAGGCTGGTTGGATTTAGTGATCATTTGAGAGGATATCTAAATTCCTCCGAGTGCCTTGTCGATAGGATCATCCGAAAAGATTTCGGAGAATGACGATGGCAATTCAAAAGCACGACCCTCACTGGTGGTCCGATATAGTACCGACTGAAATTCGATTGCCTCACAGGTGCTCTCGCAGACTTTGCATCCTGCCCGTACCGCGCAGGCGGATCGGGTCCACGCGCATAACCTTTTTGAGGAAGCTTACACGCGCCTTCCTCTTGAAAATCCACACGTTCCTTGCCCGCCGGCCCAAAGCCACCTCGACTGTTTCGTGTGCCGACCCGGCTGAAGCCTATATGAATGCCTGCCTGGCGGCACCGCCCTTCTGCTATGTTTCACCGGCAATCTACGGTCTCACCGATGCCGACAACCAGCGAGACCTCCCCACCGGAAGCTCCCGGCCGGGAGATGAGGCGTGAACACCCGCCCGGTCGTCACCACCGCCAACGTCATTTTTTCCTTGAAGACGTTCGCAGCGGCAATGCTGGCTTATTTCATCGCTATCAACTTCGATCTGCCTCGACCGTTTTGGGCGGTAGCTACGGTTTACATCGTCGCTCATCCGCTTTCGGGCGCGATCTCCTCCAAGTCAGTCTATCGACTGCTCGGAACTCTCATCGGCGGCGGCGCGACGATCCTCATGGTTCCCACCCTCGCAAACGAGCCTATACTGCTTTCTGCCGCGATCATTGCCTGGGTCTCGGTATGCACCTTCATCAGTCTTCTCGACCGCACGCCCCGAAGCTATGTTCCGCTACTGGCCGGATATACGGTGCTTCTTGCGGGTTTGCCGCTGGTCACGGCTCCCGCAAACACGTTTGATACGGTCGTATCGCGCATTGAGGAGATCGGTCTTGCCATCACGTGCGCCTCGATCGTCAGCCATGTCGTCTTTCCTGCCCATGTGGGCAACGTTCTCGTCGGTCGGATCGACGCATGGATGGCAAAGACGCGAACGCTCCTCGCCACGACGGCAGTCGGAGAGGTAAGCGAAATCCAGAGCAGGATGGAGCGACAAGGTCTCGCGGCGGATGCTGTGGAAATGCGCTCGTTTACGACGCATCTTCAATATGACGGCTCCAGATATCGACGTGCTGTTTCGTTGACCCGATCGCTGCAGCACCGAATGGTGTCCTTACTTCCATTACTGGCTGAACTCGAAGATTTGCGGCGCTCATTGACCAGGCTGAATACCTCCGGCGCGCAATGGGCTCTGGTTGTGATTGCACGGGTGGCTTCTCGTTCGACGAATACCCCAGAACGCCTGAAAGTCGAGATCGATGCGCTTGCTCCGTCCGATACGCTTCATTCCTGGGAAAATCTTCTCCTCGCCAACGCTTCGCGGAATCTCGTGAATATTCTTCGGATATCCGACGAGTGCCGCACTCTTCGAGAATCTCTGGAAGAAGAGAATACGGCGAGAGCGACCCGCCGCTTCACGGCGCCCGAGACAATGCCAGCCCAGCATCGCGACATCGGAATGGCTTTGCTGTCGGCGCTTTCAGTGGCGATCTGCCTGGCGACATCAATCTTCTTCTGGATCGCAAGCGGCTGGCCAGATGGAATGACGTTTGCGCAGATATCAGGGGTCACTTGCTGCCTCCTTGCCACAATGGATGATCCGGTTCCGGCGATGCGCAAGTTTGTCCGCGTAACGATTGGCTCTGTCATCGCAGCATTCGTCTACGGTTTCGCGATCCTTCCGGCGATCGACGGTTTCGTGCCGCTCGTCGCGGCACTTGGGCTATTCCTGATCCCGGCGGGAATAAGTCTCGCGGTGCCGTCGCTGGCACTCGTCGGCATGGGATTGTGCATAAATTTTCCCCTTCTCCTCACACTCCAGGCACACCAGAGCAGCGACTTCATCACATTCTCGAACACGGGGATTGCCACCGTACTTGCCATGGTCTGGACGATTATAGTCTGCGGTATCTTCCGGTCCGTAAGGGCGGAGACAAACGCCAGAAGGCTTTTTTCCGTTACACAGGGGCACGTTGCGAAAATCGCCGCCGGCAGACATGCAGACGCTCATGTCACGCACCATCACGTCATCGATATCGCCGGTCTGTTTGCTTCGCGAGCGGCAAAACTCCCATCGACTTCCGATGCCGCGAATGCCGATCTTATTCGGGATTTGCGCACAGGCCTTCATGTGGCGGAGATGCAGCGGCTTGCGGATGAAGCGTCCGAGCCAGTTCGTTGTAAAATGGAAGCCGTCTTCAAGGCAGTGGAAGGGCTATACGACCTGAAGTCCACCAGACGCCGTGAGTCATTGGAAAATGCCCTTGCGGTTTTGGACGAGCTTGTTCTTTCCGCTCCGGGCACTCTCACGGCGGCTGCGGAACGGGAGCTTCTGGTGCAGGTCGTCGCCCTTCGTGTTTGCCTTGCGCCGGACGCTGATCCGCCGGGCTTCTCGACGCCACCTGCAAGCGAGATGGCGGCATGACCGGACAATTCGATCTCTATGGCGCCTTCCTGCCATCGTTCGCGGCGCTCGCCCTGTTCACCTACGGCGTCCTCCGCGCTCTTGCATCGGCTCTCTCCAAGATCGGGTTCTATCGGCTGGTATGGCATCGTTCGCTGTTCAACGTCGCACTCTACGTCACCCTTCTCGGCGTGTTTTCAATTGCTATGAGCTGGTTTCAAAGATGAAGAATGTCACACATATTTCGGGTCGGGTTCTTTTGACCCTGTCTATGGTCGCTTGTGCTGCGGTGCTGAGCATGCACCTATGGTCGTTTTACATGGAAGCGCCATGGACCCGCGACGCTCATGTCCGTGCCGACATTGTCAGGTTGGCTCCCGATGTCTCCGGCCCCGTCACGGAAGTTCTGGTGTCGGACAACGAGTGGGTGGAGAAAGGCGCAACGCTATTTCGTATCGAAACACTTCGTTTCGAGCTTGCACTGCGTGACGCGGAAGCTCAGGTGCGGAGCGCCAGGGCTTCCGCGGAACTGGCAAGAGCCGATTTCGAACGATATCAGTTGCTCGCCTCGAAAGAGGCTGCCAGCCTGAAGCAGCAGCAGCAGGCGGAAAGCCAGATGCATCAGGCAGACGCTTCATATCAATCTGCGCTTGCCACCCGGGATCTCGCCGCGCTCAACCTGGAGCGGACAACCGTGAAAGCGCCCGCAACTGGGGTCGTCACGAACTTCTCTCTGCGCCGCGGAAACTATGTCTCTTCGGGTAATGCCATCGGGGTGCTGGTAGAAAGAGAATCCATCTATGTCGCAGGATATTTCGAAGAGACAAAGCTTCCCCGGCTCCACGTCAACAATCGGGTGAGGATCGACATCATGGGTGAGCCTGAACCTGTGATCGGGCACGTCGCAAGCATCGCGGCCGGCATCGAGGATCGGGAGCGCAGCGATTCCGCAGGTGCTCTCGCAAGTGTGGCACCAACATTCTCATGGGTTCGTCTGGCCCAGAGGATTCCGGTGCGGATATCGATCGACGAGATCCCTGATGGCGTGCAACTGATAGCGGGCCGGACTGCAACGGTTTCGATTGAACAAAAAAGGGACTAGGTCTTATCTGGCTCTATCAACGGCGTTGTGTGATCGCTAACCGGGTTTAGTCGTAAGGTTCCTGGAACCTTTCGCAGCCGATTACGACTCGGTTTGCAGCGAAACAAGCCATTGGAGCCACCTATTGCCAGCCGCCTGGGAGATACCGAGAACGACGACGCCGGCCGGCGTTCCCCGGATCGGGCCGAGGCCGCCAGGAATCACTGCTTCAAAGGCAGACAGCATACGCTCGGGGCCGGTCAACGGATCGAACGTCCCCAAGCGTATGCTGCAAAAGATTGCCGCAACGGCGGAGATGGAGCGGAACTTGCAGCCGCCGTAGCGAGGCTTTCGCAATAGGACACTGTTGTCCGAATGCGAATTTTCTGCGGAACAATCTGTAGATGGTGAAGTTACCCTTCTTCAGGAGGAGGACCATCTATGACCACCAAAGCCATTTTTGCCGGAGCAGCCACTGCCCTGTCGATGCTTTTTTCCACTTCCGCATTGGCACAAACCGACCTGACGATGTGGTATCATGGTGCGGGCAATGTTGAAGAACGCAAGATCCTGGCGGGCATTATCGAGGACTTCAATTCGTCTCAGTCAGACTGGCGGGTCTCGCTTCAGGAATTTCCCCAGAGCGCATATAACGAGTCCGTCACCGCCGCTGCGCTCTCCAACAAGCTGCCTGACATTCTGGATGTCGACGGCCCAAACATGCCAAACTGGGCGTGGTCCGGTTATCTGCAGCCACTGCAGATCGATGAGGCAAAGCTTGCCAATTTCCTGCCGGGCGCCGTCGGGAAGTGGGGAGACAAGCTCTATTCAGTCGGCCTGTGGGACGCAGCCGTCGCGGTCTTCGCCCGCAAATCGGTTCTTGATGACAATGGCATTCGCATTCCAACGCTGGACCAGCCATGGAGCGGCGAAGAATTTAATGCAGCACTCGAAAAGCTCGCGGCCAGCGGCAAGTTCGACTATGCGATCGACCTCGGCATGGCCGATAAAACCGAATGGTACAGCTATGCCTTCAGCCCGTTTCTGGAAAGCTTCGGCGGCAGTTTGATCGACAAGGAAAATTATCAAACCGCCGAGAACGTCCTTAACGGAGACAGTGCCATCAAGTTCGGAGAATGGTGGCAGTCCCTGTTCCAGAAGAAGCTCGCACCCGGAACATCGCAGTCGCCTGCCGACCATGAAACCGGATTTCTGGAGGGCCGCCACGCCCTCCAATGGATGGGCAACTGGGTTGCGGTGAAGGCTCTGGAGAAATATGGAGACGACCTGCTGTTCCTGCCGGCCCCTGACTTCGGGAACGGTCCGAAGATCGGCGCCGGGTCCTGGCAGTTTGGCGTGTCGGCCACCAGCAAACATCCCGAAGGCGCATCCGCCTTCATCGAATTCGCCATACAGGACAAATATCTCGCGCAGTTCTCCGATGCGATCGGCCTGATCCCGGCCACGTCTTCGGCGGCCCAGATGACGAAGAATTACAAGCAGGGCGGCCAGCTCGAGGTTTTCTTCGAGCTCTCCAAGCGTCAGGGAACATTGCGTCCGGTGACGCCAGCTTACGCCTTCATCTCGCCGGTCTTTTCCAAGGCTGTGTCCGACATTGCCAACGGCGCGGATGTTGCCGACACGCTGGACAATGCAACCGACGAGATAAACAACAACATAGAGCGCAATTCCGGTTACCAACCCAAATAGGGGCATGTGATCGATGGCGCTCTTTTCCTCAAAGGGGAAACTGACCCGGGACGGTTTCACGGGCTGGTTCATGGCTGGACCGGCCATGGTGCTGATCGGGCTGTTCCTGATCACGCCCTTTCTGCTGGGGCTCGGTTTTTCCTTCACCAACCAGCGGCTGACATCTCCCAATCCCACCGAGTTTGTCGGCGTTGAAAACTACACCCGGCTGCTGGGTATCGGCGTGCTCACGCTCGAGCCGGAAAGGGAGGCGGATGGGAGCCTCAAGCAGGGTGCGGATGGCGCCATCTCCTATCCGCGAATTCGCAATTTCACCCGCAACAATCCCGACTATCCCCATCTGGAAGGGATGCGGGAATATAAGAGCTTCACCTGGGGCGAGAACCAGATCGTCATTCTGGCGCGCGACGTTGTGTTTTTGACAGCACTCGTCAATACGCTTTCCTTCGTGGCGGTCGTTGCGCCGGTTCAGGCAGCACTTGCGTTGTTTCTTGCCCTGTTGGTGAACCAGAAAATTCCCGGCGTCACGATTTTCCGTGCGATCTACTTCATGCCTGTGGTGCTGTCGGTGGTGGTGGTGGCCCTGCTCTGGCGGTTTATCTATGCGGCGGATAACGGTCTTCTGAACAGCCTTTTGAGTTACATGAGCTTCGGGCTGTTCCAGCCAGTCGACTGGCTGGGCAGAACCGATACCGCCCTGTGGGCCATTCTGGTGATGTCAGTCTGGCAGGGCGTCGGTTTCCACATGGTCATATGGCTTTCCGGCCTGCAAACAATCTCTCCGGATCTTTACGAGGCGGCTGATATCGAAGGAGCGAGCCGCTGGCAGAAGTTCAGCATGATAACCTGGCCGCTGCTGCGCAACACGGCCGTGCTGATTATCATCGTCATTACCATGCAGGCTTTTGCCCTTTTTGCGCAGATCGATGTGATGACCAAGGGCGGACCCCGCGATTCGACGCAGAGCATCGTCTATCAGGCGGTTGAGCGGGGATACCGACAGCAGGACATCGCGGCAGGTTCGGCAATCTCGGTCGTCCTGTTCCTGCTTGTCCTGTGCATATCGCTCACCCAGCGATACCTGACAAGGGAGAAGCAATAATGCAGGCCGGACAACGCAAAAGCCTCGCTTTTCTCATCGGCAACTATGTACTCATGCTGGCTTTCGCCGCGATCTTCATTTTGCCCCTACTGTTCATGGGCTTCTCGTCGCTGAAACCGAACGACCAGCTGCTCAGTGATGCCACGTCGATACGAGCTTTCCTGCCGGTGGGAGACCTTTCGCTCGAAAACTACACCGCGGCTTTTGCCCGAGCGCCGATTGCGACCTTCATATTCAACTCGGTGCTGGTAACGGGCGTTACCGTCTTTCTCGCCCTGCTGCTTGGCTCACTTGCCGCCTTCGCTTTCACCTTTTTGAACTGGCGTGGAAAGGATGTTCTCTTCTCGGTCATCCTCTCCACCCTCATCATTCCCTTTGAAACCATTGCCGTGCCGCTGCTGCTGGAAGTCAACAACCTGCCATGGATCGGCAGCAATGGGTTTACCTGGGGATGGCTCAATTCCTGGCATGTGCAGATCATTCCATGGATCGCAGACGGGCTGACGATTTTCCTCTTCGTGCAATATTTCAAGGATCTGCCGAAGGAGTTGCTGGAGGCCGCACGCATCGACGGGGCTGGCTGGCTGCGGATTTACGCGCAGGTGGTGATGCCGCTCAGCGGCCCGGTCATTGCAACGGCTGCGATCCTGAAGTTTCTCGTCATGTACAGCCAGCAATATCTATGGCCGCTTCTCGTTACCCAGTCCGAGGCCTACAGGCCGGTGATGGTGGGGCTGCAATATTTCTTCCAGCTCAACACACCCTGGGGTGAGGTGATGGCTTATCTCACCATCATCACGCTGCCGGTGCTGATCTTTTATCTCTGCCTGCAGAGGCTGTTCATCTCCAGCATCGCGGCGAGCGGGATAAAGGGATAACGCATCGGCAAGGTCGCGGCGCGAACCGTTCGGCCCCCCGAAGGCCGGCATTTTCGCTGCGCGACAGCCTGCCGCCGGACGAGTTCCCACCAAAGTTTTCTACAAGAAACTCTCGGGTCAAGCGCGGGAGGCTGGATACGTCATCCCAAGTGAAACGCGCGGTTTCCCCAGAACTCACAATTTATTGTGGTTGCGTTATTGTGGTTGCGCTTTGAAGCAATTTGGCCTTGTTTGTGGGCTCAAAATATTCACGGGGAAAGAAAACAATGTCGATAACAACAAAAGTTCGCATCACTCTGCTGGCAGGATCGCTTCTGATCGGCGCCAGTTCCGCACTAGCAGAAACAGTTCTGCACCGTGGTAATGCTGGGGAACCACAGACGCTCGATCAGGCACAAACCTCGATCAACATCGAAGCCTTTATCCTGAAAGACCTTTATGAAGGTCTCACCATTTACGATGCTGCCGGCAAGATCATTCCCGGTACGGCGGAAAGCTGGACGCTGTCTGAGGATGGCACAGTCTACACGTTCAAGCTGCGCGCGGATGCGAAGTGGTCAGATGGTACTCCGGTAACGGCTGGAGATTTCGTTTTCTCCTACCAGCGCGTCGAGGACCCGAAGACCGCCGCAAAATATGCGAATATTCTCTACCCGATCAAGAACGCCGAAAAGATCAACAAGGGCGAAACGCCGGTTGAGCAGCTCGGCGTGAAGGCGGTGGATGACAAGACCCTTGAGATCACACTCGAGCGCCCGACACCCTTCTTCGTTGAACTGCTTGCCCATCAGGCGGCTCTGCCCATCTCAAAGGCGAGCTACGAAAAGAACGGCACGAATTTCGTAAAGCCTGGTGTCATGGTCTCGAACGGTGCATACAAGCTCGAAGCGCATGTCCCGAATGACAGCCTGACGGTCGTCAAGAACACCAGTTTCTGGGACGCAGCAAACACCAAGATCGATAAGGTCATCTTCTACCCGGTGGATGACCAGGCCGCATCCGTTCGCCGTTTCGAAGCGAAGGAAATGGACCTCGCCTACAATTTTTCCGCAGATCAGATCGACCGTCTGCGCAAGGCCTATGGTGAACAGGTTCACGTTTCGCCGACGCTTGCGACCTATTACTACACCTTCGATACCCGCGAAGCGCCCTATAACGACGTCCGGGTCCGCCGAGCCCTGTCGATGGCGGTGGACCGCGATTTCCTCGCCAAGGAAATCTACAGCGGCTCTCAGGTTCCGGCCTACTCGATGGTTCCCCCCGGTATGGCTTCCTACGGCGAGCCAGCCAAGGCCGACTTTGCGACGCTGTCCCAGCTTGATCGCGAAGACGAAGCCCTAAAACTCATGAAGGAAGCCGGCTACGGTGAGGGCGGCAAGCCTCTTTCCGTCGAAATCCGCTACAACACCAACCCGAACCATGAGCGTGTTGCCACCGCTATTGCAGATATGTGGAAGAACACCTTTGGCGCAAAGGTGTCGCTGGTGAACCTCGACGTCGCCTCGCACTATGGCTACCTGCAGGAAGGCGGCAAATTCAATGTCGCGCGTGCTGGCTGGGTTGCCGACTATGCGGATGCGGAAAACTTCCTCGCGCTTTCCATATCCTCCAACAAGACCTTCAATTACGCCAAGTTCAACAACGCCGAATATGATGCGTTGATGAAGAAATCCTATGACGAAAAGGATCCGGCAGCGCGCTCCAAGCTGCTGCATGAGGCAGAAACGATCCTCATGAAGGAACAGCCGGTTGCTCCGCTTCTCACGCAGGCCGATCTCTGGCTGGTTTCCAACCGCGTCAAGGGTTGGGAAGATAATGCTGCCAACGAACACCTCAGCCGCTTTCTGAGCGTTTCCGAATAAGCAGCACTGGCACGGCGACAAAACCCGCCGTGCCATGCCGGAGCCCGAAAAACCATGATCTCGTTTATTCTGCGCCGTTTGGCGAGCGCCGTGCCGACGTTGTTTATCGTCGTCACGATTTCGTTTTTCCTGATGCGTTTCGCACCGGGCGGTCCGTTCAATCTTGAACGCCCCCTGCCGCCGCAGACGATGGAAAACCTGATGAGAACCTATCATCTGGATGAACCATTGTGGCGCCAGTATCTCATCTATCTCGGCAATGCCGTCACCGGCGATTTCGGTCCGAGCTACATCTACAAGGACAACACCGTCGCCCAGTTGATCGGCAAGGGTCTGCCCTATTCGCTGGAACTCGGCAGCTATGCTCTTCTATTGGCGCTGGTGGGCGGCGTTCTTGCCGGCACCTTCGCCGCGCTCAAGCAGAACAGCGCCTTCGATTTCTCGATCATGTCGATTTCGACAGTCGGCGTCACCGTGCCGAACTTCGTTGTCGCACCTGTTCTGACGCTGATCTTCGCCGTCATGCTCGGGCTTCTGCCGGCAGGCAGCTGGGGCGACGGATCGCTGCGATATCTCATTCTTCCAATGATCGCGCTCGCTTTGCCGCAGCTTGCGGTTATCGCGCGCCTGACGCGCGGTGCCATGATCGAGGCTCTGCGGATGGACCATATCCGCACCGCCAAGGCTTATGGTCTTCCAGCGCGCAGCGTGGTGGTGTTCCACGCCATGCGCGCGGCGATGCTTCCGGTCGTTTCTTATCTCGCGCCCTGTGCCGCAGCCCTGCTCACCGGTTCGGCGGTCGTCGAGACGATCTTCACGATCCCCGGCGTCGGCCGCTACTTCGTTCTTGGCGCCATCAATCGTGACTATACGCTGGTCATGGGAACCGTCGTTCTCGTCGCCATTTTTGTCATCGTGTTCAATCTCGTGGTCGATATTCTCTACGGCCTGCTCGATCCGAGGGTCAGACATGACTGATATCTCCGGCAATATTGCCCCTCAACCATCGGTGAAAAGCCGAAGCCTGTTCCAGCTGGCAGCCCTGCGTTTCAAACGAAACAAGGCGGCCATGGCTGGCTCCATCATGCTCGTGCTGATTACGCTTTTCTCATTTATCGGTCCGAATTTCCTTACGCACACCTATGATCAGGTGTTTTCGTCCTATGTCTCCGTGGCGCCAAGCCTTGAGCCACGCCCGGATGTGAACAACCTTCAGGGCGTGATGGAGGGCGTCGCAGGCCGCGCGCGCGTGGAACTGAAGGAATTTTCCGTGGAGGGGCAGACCTTCACGGCAACCATCACCTCCAGTAGCCCGATCGACCCGCGCGCGACACGTTATTTCGACCGCGCCAACGAATTCGAAAATACGAATGTCGTCGCCACCGAAGATGAAGGCCGGACGCTGAAGCTGGAAGGCGAGGTAAACCGCGAATACTTCTTCTTCGGTACGGATTCGAACGGTCGCGACATGCTGGCTCGCGTGATGCTGGGTGGGCAGATCTCGATCACCGTCGGCGTTCTCGCCAGTCTCGTTTCGCTTGGGATCGGCGTCGTTTACGGTGCTACGGCGGGGTATATCGGGGGGCGCGTCGACAATGTGATGATGCGTTTCGTCGAAATCCTCTATTCGCTGCCTTTCGTCTTTCTGGTGGTCGTTCTGGTGGTCTTTTTCGGCCGCAGCTTCATCCTGATCTTCCTTGTCATCGGCGCCGTGGAATGGCTGGATATGGCGCGTATCGTGCGCGGCCAGACGCTCGCCTTGAAACGGCGGGAATTTGTGAGTGCTGCCCAAGCCTTGGGTTTGAGCGACTGGCAGATCATCCGCCGCCACATCATTCCCAATACGATCGGGCCCGTCGTCGTCTTCGTCACCGTTGTCGTGCCTAAGGTCATTCTTCTGGAAAGCTTCCTCTCCTTCCTCGGTCTTGGCGTGCAGGCGCCGTTGACGAGCTGGGGCGCGCTGATTTCCGAAGGTGCCAACAATATCCAATCGGCACCATGGCTCCTGATATTTCCGGCGATCTTCTTCGTGCTGACCCTGTTTTCGCTCAATTTCGTGGGCGATGGGTTGCGTGATGCGCTCGATCCCAAGGATCGTTGATATGACCAAGACATCTGAAACCATCCTCACCGTCCGCAATCTCAAGGTCGATTTCACCACGCCTGATGGCACGGTGAATGCCGTTAAAGGCATCGATCTTGACGTCAAACCGGGGGAAACGCTCGCCGTTGTCGGCGAATCCGGTTCCGGCAAAAGCCAGACCATGATGGGCATCATGGGGCTGCTTGCATCCAACGGCGTTATTGAGGGCTCGGCAAAATATCGTGGGCGCGAGCTGATCGGTCTGCCGGTCAGCAAACTGAACGACATCCGCGGCGCGAAAATCACCATGATTTTCCAGGAGCCGATGACCTCGCTCGATCCCCTCTACAGGATAGGCGCGCAAATCGCCGAACCGATCATCCACCACAAAGGTGGCAGCAAAAGACAAGCGCGTGCACGCGTTCTCGAACTCCTGAAGCTCGTGGGAATTCCTGATCCGGAGCGGCGCATAGACAGCTACCCACACGAACTCTCCGGCGGCCAGCGCCAGCGAGTCATGATTGCCATGGCTCTCGCAAATGAACCGGACATTCTGATTGCAGATGAGCCGACGACTGCGCTTGATGTAACGATCCAGGCGCAGATTCTCGACCTTCTGAAGTCGTTGCAGCAACGCTTCGGCATGGCCATAGTCCTGATCACGCATGATCTCGGCGTTGTCCGCCACTTTGCCGATCGCGTCGCCGTCATGCGCTGCGGCGAGATTGTCGAGACCGGCACGACGGAGGATATCTTCGATCGTCCGCAGGCGGAATACACCAGGATGCTTCTTGACGCAGAACCCAGCGGGCACAAGCCTGCAGTCGGTAAAGAGGCGCCGATCGTTCTTTCCGGCCAGAACGTGACAGTCGATTATAAAATCCCCGGCGGCTTCCTGTCGAAGCCGAGCAGGTTTCGGGCCGTCGATGACGTCAATTTCAGCCTTCACCAGGGACAGACCATCGGCATCGTCGGTGAATCGGGATCGGGCAAGTCCACGCTCGGTCGCGCGCTTTTGCGTCTTGCCCATGCAAATGGCCGCATTTTCTTTGGCGCGACGGAAATCAGCGGCCTCGACCGAAAGGCCATGCGGCCTTTGCGACGGCATCTACAGCTGGTGTTCCAGGATCCCTATGGCTCTCTCTCGCCGAGACAGACTGTCGGAGAAATAATCACCGAAGGTCTGTTCGTGCATGAGCAGCAACTCAGCCGGGCGGAGCGTGACAAACGCGCAATCGAAGCGCTGAAAGAAGTCGGTCTCGATCCCGCCGCCCGCAACCGTTACCCTCACGAGTTTTCAGGCGGACAACGTCAGCGTATCGCAATTGCCCGCGCGATCATCCTTAAGCCTGATGTCGTCATTCTCGACGAACCTACATCGGCGCTGGACCGATCCGTTCAGGGCCAGGTTATCGACCTGCTGCGCGATTTGCAAAAAACGCACGGCCTTTCTTACATCTTCATCAGCCACGACCTTTCTGTCGTCAAAGCCATTTCGGATTACGTCATCGTCATGAGAAACGGGAAGATTGTGGAGGAGGGAGAAACGGACGACATATTCAACAGGCCGACGGCGGAATATACCGAAACACTCATCAAATCCGCGTTCTCGGCGGGAGTCGCACGGTAGATTAGCGCCCGACTACCCCTCTTGGCAGGGCACAGGACGATTACGTCCGCGCTGTTCTTCCGGGTCTCGTTCTTTCGTCGAGAGCGGTCTATCCCTGCGATCCTGCAAATCCAGCTTCTGTATAATCTCAGGCATTGAGAGGTTGGAGATCTGGCCGACCA
>NZ_JBAOJM010000006.1:0-262279 GCF_037083425.1 Agrobacterium sp. CCNWLW32 | reverse complement strand
TGGGGAATTGCACCCCGCCCTGAGAACAAGGCCAACATAAATTATCAA
This sequence comes from Agrobacterium sp. CCNWLW32, assembly GCF_037083425.1. Classification (NCBI taxonomy): domain Bacteria; kingdom Pseudomonadati; phylum Pseudomonadota; class Alphaproteobacteria; order Hyphomicrobiales; family Rhizobiaceae; genus Agrobacterium; species Agrobacterium sp. CCNWLW32. Next base: position 262,231 of record NZ_JBAOJM010000006.1, on the reverse strand, counting down.
ATGGGAAGGAATCAAGGGGCAATGGCCCGCCCATTGCCCCAATGTGCGAAAAGAATATCCCCGTTGCGGTCGCATTGGGGTATTTCCTTTCCGGGGCCAATGGCTCGGGAAAACCGCAGAATGAACCGCAAAGGGCAGGGGGTTACCGGTCGCGCAGCCGCAGTTCATCGGTCTGCATCTGCAGCGAACCGAGCGTCGACAGGAAGCTCATGCCGAGCAGGCTCTGGCCCAATTGGCCATCCTGGGCGACGAGGGCCGGGATGTTGCGCCGCACGATCGGGCCAATGCTGATTTCCGACAGGGTGACGGGAGCTGCCGCCGTGCGGCCATTCGCAGTCATGACCGGTACGGTATAGCGGAGGTTTGTGGTGTCGATGCCGATTGCGGCGGCATCTGCATTGGCGAGCACCACCGAGCTTGCGCCGGTATCGACCAGCATGTGGATCGTCTTGCCTTCGAGACCGACATTCGCCTCGAAATGGCCGCTCATCGATTTATGCAGCACGATTTCCTGCTCACCGCCCGATGTGGTGACCACTACGGCGCGGCCGGGTATGAGGCCGCCCAGCAGTCGATCGCCGAAGGTTTGCAGATCGTAGCGATAGAGATAAAGCGAGACGAGGCCGAGAATGATGACAAGCCAGACGGCGAGCTGGCGGATGACGGTGCCGAAACTGCCGCGGCTTCCGGCCAATATGCCGGCTGACAGGAGAGCGGCAATGGGCAGAAGATAGAGAACATGGGCGAATTGATCATTATCGATGCCGAGTGTTCGCCCACCGTCATGATTGATGAGCAGCAGGCCAAGGCCGACGGCCAGCAGAAGGAGAACGATGGTCAGCCTGTTCATGCGGTATGCGTCTCCTTGGCGGTCTTGGGCAGGTTTGCCAGTCTTTGCGGCAGCAACCGCATGATCTCGCGGCGCTTCTCGTCGCTATACCCTGCCCAGCCGCCAATTTCATCCAGCATTCGCCCACAGCCGATGCAGAGGCTGCTGGTTTCATCGAGGCGACAGATGTGGATGCAGGGTGTTTCCATGATGATTTATATCAGGCCGTCATGCTGCAAGGGCAAGGGCGACAAGAATCACGATCTCCGTGATCTGCTGGCAGGCGCCGATGGTGTCGCCGGTATGGCCGCCGATCTTCCTGTCGCAGAGCCTGCCGAAAAGCATGGCCGCCAGAAAGGCTGCCGCCAGCACAAGGGCAATCGACAGGAGCGGCAGGGCGTGCAGCGTAAATAGTATGAAAAGCAGCAACCCGATCAAAAGCGCGATGTTGCGCTCGCTTGTTCCCGGCTGACCGGCGCTGGCGGCGATGCCGGAGGTTTTGGCGGCGGGCAGGGACTGCCAGTGCCAAACCATCAGGGCGCGGCTCATGACAAGCACAGCGATCAGGGCGGCGGCGGCGGTTTTTGCCGGCAGCGTCTCAATGAGCGAGGCGAGCGCGGTGGCGCGAAGCGCAAAGGACAGGATCATGGCGATGGCGCCATAGCTGCCGATGCGGCTGTCCTTCATGATCTCAAGCATTCGCGCCTTGTCCTTGCCGCTGCCGAAACCGTCGGCCATGTCGGCCAGGCCGTCTTCGTGCAGCGCCCCTGTCACGAGCGCCGTCAAGCCGATGACAAGCCAGCCGGTGAGCTGGGGAGAGGCGTCGAAGGCCGCAAAAACCACAACGAGGAAAGCGGCGGGCAGGGCGATCAGCAGACCGGCGGCGGGAAAGGCGCGGGCAGTGCGGCGCATCGACACACTGTCGGCATCATCAAAAAAACGCGAGGGAACGGGCAGGCGGCTCAGAAAGGCGAGGGAATGCATGACATCTGTTATAAAATCCCCGGCCTTCATGCTCTCTCCGTTGCAGTTGCTGCATTTCCGGTTGTTCCGCGGCGCATCCGCGATTATGAGAGGCGCAACAAAGACCGATTTGCCGGAAAACACAAGTTCCGGACGCATGAGCCGATGCGACAGCCAACCCGACGACGAGAAAGACAGATATCATGAGCATGAGCGGATTGCCCTTCGACGATTTCCGCGCGCTGCTGCGCGAGCTTCCCGGCCCGGACACGCACGCGCTTGTGGCGGCCAAGGAGCGCAATGCGCAGCTGACCAAGCCCGCCGGTTCGCTCGGCCGTCTCGAAGAAATCGCCATGTGGCTGGCTGCCTGGTCCGGCCGTTCTCCGGCCGTCACCCGTCCGCTGGTGGCGATCTTCGCCGGCAATCACGGTGTTACCCGGCACGGCGTTACGCCTTATCCGACATCCGTGACCCAGCAGATGGTGGAAAATTTCGCGGCAGGCGGTGCGGCGATCAACCAGATTTGTGTCGCCAATGATCTTGGCCTGAAAATCTTCGATCTGGCGCTCGATTACCCGACCGGCGACATCACCTGCGAGCCTGCGCTCTCGGAGCGCGACTGCGCCGCGACCATGGCCTTCGGTATGGAGGCGATTGCCGGCGGCACCGATCTTCTCTGCGTCGGCGAAATGGGCATCGGCAACACCACCGTTGCGGCGGCGATCAATCTCGCGCTTTATGGCGGCACAGCGGAAGAGTGGACCGGTCCGGGCACCGGCTCGGAAGGTGAGGTCATGGCCCGCAAGATAGCGGCGGTGAAAGCTGCCGTGGAATTCCACAAGGACCACCTGTCCGATCCGCTGGAAATCATGCGCCGTCTTGGCGGACGCGAGATCGCGGCGATTGCCGGCGCCATCCTCGCCGCCCGCGTGCAGCGTATTCCCGTGCTGATTGACGGTTATGTGGCGACGGCCGCTGCCGCTCTTCTCAAGGCCGCCAACCCTTCGGCGCTCGATCATTGCCTGATCGGCCATGTCTCGGGCGAGCCCGGCCATCTGGCCGCCATTGAAAAGCTCGGCAAGACGCCGCTGCTGGCGCTTGGCATGCGGCTTGGCGAAGGGACGGGGGCAGCACTTGCCGCCGGCATCGTCAAGGCCGCTGCCGCCTGCCATTCCGGCATGGCGACGTTCGAAGCGGCGGGTGTGGACACCCGCATCAGTTCCCGCACCGATCATTGAGGCTGAAGATGGACGTGACGCCGCAAAAGAAGCAACCGGAACCCGTCTTTCGCAAGGAAAAAGGCTGGCGGCATCTTTTGGCCGCCGCCCGCTATTCCGTGCAGGGGCTTGGCCGGCTGTGGCAGGAAGCAGCGTTCCGGCATGAGGTTCTTGCCTTCGGCGTCGGGCTCGCCCTGCTTCTGGTCGTGGGCGCGCCGTTTGCGCATCTTCTCGTCTTTACGGTGCTGATGCTGCTTCTTTTCTCGGTGGAGGCGCTGAATACCGCCATCGAAGAGTTGGTGGATCGCATTTCGCCGGAAATCTCCTCGGTCGGGCGGCATGCCAAGGACCTCGGTTCCTTTGCCGTCTTCTGCCTGTTGATGGCGAACGGATTTTTCGTGCTGTATTCGCTGGTGACGACGCTGTTCCTCTAAGCGGAGCGCCTCCGCTTTTTTGGCTAATGCTCAGGGTTTTCAGGCGAAGGACCGCCGGCGCGGCTGGATGGCGTGGGTTTCCTCCACGGCCGGCAGGCTCTGCAGCACGCGTTTTGCCGGCAGGATGGCGATGCCCTCGGTGCCCTCGCGCAGTTTCGATTTCAGGATGAACTGGCCGTCATGCTTGGCGAGAATGGCCTGAACGATGGGCAGGCCAAGCCCGGTTCCCTGTTCGGCGCTCTTGATCGCGATCGAGCCCTGACCGAAGGCCGACAGCACCACGGGGATTTCGTCTTCGGGAATGCCGGGGCCGTTATCCCTGATCGACACATATTGGCCGCCGCCCGCCGTCCAGCCGGCTTTCACAAGGATTTCACCGCCCTGCGGCGTGAATTTCACGGCATTTGAGAGAAGGTTGAGAATGACCTGGCGGATCGATTTTTCGTCAGCCCAGACCTGCGGCAGGCTGCTTTCGAACTGCTGCGAAATCCTGATATTCTTGGCGCGGGCGCGAAGCTGGATCATGCCGATGCAATCCTCGGCGATTTCCAGCATCGAGATGGATTCCTCATTGAGATCATAGCGACCGGCCTCGATGCGCGACAGGTCGAGGATTTCGTTGATGAGATCGAGCAGGTGCTGGCCGGAGCGGTGGATATCGCCGGAATATTCCTTGTAGAGCGGGTTGTTGAGCGGGCCGAGCACTTCTGACGCCATGACCTCGGAGAAGCCGAGAATGGCGTTGAGCGGGGTGCGCAGCTCATGCGACATGGAAGCGAGAAAACGTGATTTGGCCAGATTGGCCTCTTCGGCGCGGCGTCGCGCCTCATCCGAAACCGAGTTGGCGACTTCGAGCTCGGCGATAAGGTCGTCCTTTTCCGTCTGGGACGACAGGAGCTTGACGCTGGTCTGGTAGAGCCGGCTGGTGATGCGATGACAAAAGAGGATCGCCATGCCGAACATCAATGCAAGGCCGACATCGAATGGATCACGAGAGATGGCCGAGGTGACGCACAGCGCCGCCATAACCGGCAGGAAGGTCATGAAAGTCGCCCGCCGCAGCATGAAATTGGCCATGGCGGTCAGCGAAAGCGCGATCAGCAGCGTTGCGCCCTTGAAGAAGAGAACAAGCGTCGGGTCGTTGCGCACCGGTTCGGCCAGTGCGAACATGGCCCATGCGCAGCCGATGAGGATCTGCATGCCGAGGAACAGATTTTTCCAGTGCTGGAGGTTTTCGGCGGTGATCTCCTGTTTCGCCGCTTTCTTGGCCAGCACCAGAGCGATGGCGTGGAAGCTGAGCGCAATCAGCGACCAGATGATCAGCCCGATGTCGCGGGTGATATAAAGACCGATGACGGAGGCGAGCACGATGAAAAGCGGCATGAACATCGCGCCTTGAAGGGTCTCGGCGATGTGCATGGTCAGCATTTCGCGTTCATAGGCTTCGGTTCCGCCAGCACCCTGTTGCAGGCGTTCACGCGTCGTCTTCACCGTGTCGAAAACCGCCTTGTTGCGGTGTTTTTTCGAGCGGTCGACGATGATCTTGTCGGTGGACGTGCTGACGCTTTTACTCATTGTTACAACGCGGGTGACATGAACCCTTGCAGACTACGCGCAAAATCTTAAGAAGATGCTGCCGTTAAAGGATTTGTTTGCCATTTCTGACAAGGGTTTGTTGTTACATGAGACGAAATGGAGGCAAAAGCAGGCGTTTTTCGGCATTTCGCGATGGCGGGCTTTTTCTCGCCACGGTTTTTCTCGGTATTCTGATCGCGGCCAAGCTCGATCAGATCAACAGCGAAACCTATAGCGGCCGCTTCTTCGTGATCGATGGCGACACGCTGTCAAAGGGTGAGGAACGTTTCCGGCTGCTCGGTATCGATGCGCCGGAGCTTGCCCAGACATGTCTGCGCGGCAGCGAAAGCTGGCCGTGCGGCGAGGAGGCGCGCCGTGTCCTGCAACGGCTGGCCCGGCCGACGGATTTTTCCTGTTCCGGCAGTTCCAGAGACCGTTACGGGCGGCTGCTCGTCTATTGTTCCGCAGACGGCAGGGATGTCTCATCGGAAATGGTGTCGGCGGGTTTTGCGGTCGCATCAGGTTATTTCCAGTTCTCAAGCGAGCAGGCGGCGGCGCGCAGGGAGGCGCGCGGCATCTGGGCGGGAGAATTCGAGAAACCATCGCAATGGCGGCGGGAACACCGTGCCGCGGATCTGGAAACGCCGGCGGCGGGTTTCCTCACCATTATCCGCCATCTCATGGGATGGGACCATGGTTGAGCTAGCGCTGGTGCGTGATGATGGGCTGGACGGGTTGCGCGGCGAAATCGCCCACTGTCGTCTCTGTCGCGATATGCCGCTCAACGGAATGGCTGATCGCCTGCCGCACGAACCCCGGCCGGTGGTCGTCATGTCGACCAAGGCGCGTATCCTGATTGCCGGGCAGGCGCCGGGGCTTCGTGTGCACGAAACGGGGTTGCCCTTCAACGATGCCTCGGGTGACAGGCTGCGCCAGTGGCTGAACGTCGATCGGGAGACATTCTATGACCCGGATCGTTTCGCCATCGTGCCCATGGGCTTCTGTTTTCCCGGTTATGACGACAAAGGCAGCGACCTGCCGCCCCGGCGCGAATGTGCGCCGCACTGGCGCGAGCGGGTAATGGTGGCAATGCCGCAGGTGGAGCTGATCCTCGCCATCGGCCAATATGCACAGGCTTTTCACCTGGGTGAAAGGCGGCGCAAAACCATGACCGAAACGGTGCAAAACTGGCGCAGCTATCTCCATGCCAATTCCGGTCCCGGCATTTTTCCCCTGCCGCATCCGAGCTGGCGCAACACCGGCTGGCTGAAAAAGAACCCATGGTTCGCGGAGGAGCTGCTGCCGGTTCTGCGACAACATGTGGAAATGCGGCTTTAGTGAAACAATTTTCTGTTTTTCTGCGAAAATTAGTGTATTGAAAGGAAATTAATTCAGGAGGGTAGACGCATTGGATCGCCTAGACCGTAAGATTTTGCGCATTCTGCAAGAGGATTCCACGCTGGCCGTTGCCGATCTGGCGAAAAAGGTCGGCCTTTCCACGACGCCCTGTTGGCGGCGTATTCAGAAGATGGAAGAAGACGGCGTCATCCGCCGGCGCGTGGCGCTGCTCGATCCGGTCAAGGTCAACACCAAGGTCACGGTTTTCGTTTCCATCCGCACCGCTTCCCATTCCATCGAATGGCTGAAGCGCTTCTCCGAGGTGGTTTCCGAGTTTCCGGAAGTCGTCGAATTTTACCGCATGAGCGGTGACGTCGATTATCTGCTGCGCGTCGTCGTGCCTGACATTGCCGCCTATGACGCTTTCTACAAGCGCATGATCGCCAAGATCGAAATTCGCGACGTGTCCTCCGCGTTTGCGATGGAGCAGATCAAATATACGACCGAACTGCCGCTCGATTACATGCTGCTGGATAATCCGAAATCCGGCGAGGAGTGATCCGCCGCTGGCTGGGTTTTTGATCAATGCCCTTTCCGGCTGCCGGGGAGGGCATTTTTATTGGCGGGTTGCCTTTCCTGCCCTGCCAGGGGTTGATCCTGTCGGAAGGGCCATCCGATAGCGGCCGCCCGGCCACGACAATCTTATTCCGCCCATAACGGCAAATTCGCACATTCAATTCTCTCGGCGCTGTCTACGCGCAAACTGGGATTTTGATAAAATCTCTCGAATATCTACGCTTTTACTGTCGAAGGATGGAATAGCGAGGGATATCCATATGCTCACACGACGCGGAACATTGGGACTGATTGCAGGTGCGACCGGGGCGGCGTTTCTGCCGCATATCCGGCGGGCAAGCGCCGCAACCACCACATTGCGGATTGGTTGGCAGAAGAATGGCGTGATAGCGCTTGCGAAAAGCCAGGGCGCGCTCGAAGCGCTGCTGAAAGATCGCGGCATCGAGGTCAAATGGTCGGAATTCTCCTCCGGGCCGCCGCTTCTCGAAGCGCTTGGCGCAGGCGCGCTGGATATCGGCCCGACTGGCGATGTGCCGCCGCTTTTCGCGCAGGCCGCCGGCGGCAATCTGCGTTACGTCGGCACCTACAAGGCGGCGGCCGGCGGATCGGCTATCCTCGTGCAGAAGGATTCGCCGCTGAAGGCGCTCGAAGACCTGAAAGGCAAGAAGGTTGCCTTCAAGCGCGGCTCCAGCGCCCACAACGTCACGGTCAAGGCGCTGCGAAAGGCCGGATTGACCTTGAACGACATTACCCCAGTCGATCTTGCGCCGCCGGATGCGGCCGCCGCCTTCCGCAGCGGCAGCATCGACGCCTGGTCGATCTGGGATCCCTATTTCGCGGTGGCGGAAAAAGAGCCGACAACACGGGTTCTCTCGACCGCCGAAGGCATCGTCGATCCGTGGAGCTACTTCCTCGCCAACGGCGATTTCGTCGAGACCAATCCCGATCTCGTGCCGCTGATCCTCAAGGAACTGGCGAATGTGGGTGCGAAGGCGCAGGCCAATATCGATGCAACGGCAAAATCGCTGGCGTCGATCACCGGCGTTCCCGAGGATGTCACCAAGGTCTCGCTGACACGGCCGGGAGCCGATCTCGGACGGGTCTCGCTGGTTCCGGATGAAGCCATTGCCTATCAGCAGGCACTTGCAGACGAATTCTATGATCTGAAGATCGTGCCGAAGAAACTCAAGGTGGCGGATATCGTCTGGCGTCCGAAGGCGAGTTGAGAGGGCGGGAAAATTGAGTCTCTTCAACCCGCTGGCGGATGTTGCTGAGAGCTTGATTCAGGCAGGAGCCGTGTTCGCCATATATAGGGCGAGCGCGTGCTGCTTGTTTCTTCTCCCCGCCGGGGAGAAGAAAGGTGCCGAGATGTCGGGGGCATAAGCCTCCGATGTCGCATCAGCCCTTGAGCTTCGCAATCACCAGATGACCGGGCGTCGGATTGCCGTCCTGCATGCGCACGTTGATGTCGGTCACTTCGAGAACCTCGAAACCGGTCGCGGCCAGTCTTTCGCGGACATAAGTTTCCGCATGGGCGAAACGCTGGTGCGGGCCGACCATATAGGGGCGTCCGGCGAGCGTCGCTTCGGGCAGAGTTTCCGACGAGAAGATCAGCAGGCCGCCGGCATTGAGGTTTTCGGCAGCGCCGAAAAACAGTGGCTCCAGCGCGCCGAGATAGGGCAGCACATCGGTTGCGGTGATGATGTCGAAGGGCTCGTCGTCATTATCTTCAAGAAAGTCCTCGGCTTCGGCGACGTAGAGCGTCTCGTAAAGGTCCTTCTCATGGGCGATCTCGACCATGTTTTCGGAAATATCAATGCCGGTGATATCGTCGGCCATATCGCGCAGCGCTTCGCCGGTGAGGCCGGTGCCGCAGCCGAGATCGAGCAGGCGCTTGAAGGGGCCGAGGTTGAGGGTCTGCAGCCGCTGGCGCACCATCATCGGCACGGCGTAACCGAGCTGCTCGACAAGAATATCCTCGAAAGCTTCGGCATGCTGGTCGAACAGGGTTTCGACATAGGCATCAGGTGCTTTCGATGGCTGTTCGCCCCGGCCCATGGCGGCGATGCGAACGGCCGCGCCGCCGTGATCCTCCGGATCGATGGCGAGAACTTCTTCATAGGCCTTCACCGCCGCATCCACATCGCCTGATTTTTCAAGCGCGAGTGCGCGGTTATAGGCCTCGGCAAGCGCCTCTTCGTCGATTTTCTGGTTCTTCGTCATCGTGCCTTATCCGTCAGCGTCTTCAGTTGAAGTTTGCTGTAAGCCGCATCGGAGGCGGGCGCAATGTTTATGTGGCGCGATGGCTCAGTGGAGGATGAACTCCCCTTTGAGCGCGCGCCATTCCTGCGCCGAGATCACCTGCCGGTGCACGTAGCGGACGGAGTGCAAAGGCCCGTCGAGCTTTTCCTGCCAGAATTTGAGGAACCCGTGCATTTCGGGGAAATCAGGGGCCAGATCATAGTCCTGCCAGACATAGGTCTGGAGAACCAGCGGATGGTCCGGCAGGCGATAAAAAATCTGGGCGGTGGTGAGGCCGTAGCCTCTCAGCATCATTTCCATGTCCTTGTTCATGACGGCGGTTCCCGTTTCCATGATTGCCGATCACAGCATTGCCGCTGTATCGAATATGGGAACACGACATGGTTAATCCAAGCTTGCCAGGGACATGGATTGTCATAAAATAGTTATATTTTTCAAAATGTTAGCAGCCTTCCTTGATGAGTGCTGCCAACTTTTCCGCTTAGCGCTTGAGATGGCGCGTCAGGCGGGCCTCCAGCCATGCCCAGACATGTCTAAGCGTTTCGACGATCGTCAGGTAGAAGATCGCCGCCCAGAGATAGGCCTGATAATCGAAGGTGCGGGAAAAGGCGTAACGCGTCTGCCCCATGAGGTCGAAGACCGTGACGATGGAGACCACCGCCGAACCCTTGATCATCAGGATGATCTCGTTGCCATAGGGACGCAGCGCCACGATGAGCGCCTGCGGCAGGATGACCTTGCGGAAGGTGATGAGTTTCGACAGGCCGAGCGAGGCGGCCCCCTCGTGCTGGCCGCGCGGCACGCTGCGGATCGCGCCGCGCAGGATTTCGGCCTGATAGGCGGCGGTGTTGAGAGTGAGCGACAGGAGGCCGCAATACCAGGCCTCGCGGAAGAACCACCACAGGCCGACGGTCTCCAGCCCCTGGCGGAAGCTGCCGAGGCCGTAATAGATCAGGAAAAGCTGCGCCAGAAGCGGTGTGCTGCGAAAGACATAGACATAGGCATAGGCGAGTGCGCCGATGACGCGGTTTTCCGACATGCGGCCGAAGGCGATCGGCACGGAAAGAATGGCGCCGAGAATGATCGAGCTGCCGACCAGCGTGATGGTGGTGATGAGACCATCGATGTAACGCGGCCCGTAACGCCCGAATTTATCCCAGTCCCAGCCTTCGATCATGGCGAAGATCAGCCCGGCGGCGAGCAGCAGCCAGAGCGTGATGACGGCGATGCCGACGATGCGGGAAATATTGAGCGGCTTGTCCGCTACCGCCGGGGCAGGGCGCGCGGGAATGAGTTCCTGAACATGGCTCATCGGCTTACCTCCGACTTGCGCGACCAGCGATCGATGAAACCGATGCCGATGGACGAAAGCAGCGCGAGAATGAGATAGAGCAGGCAGGCGATGCTGTAAAAGAAGAAGGCTTCCTTGCTGACGCGGGCGGCGATGCCGGTCTGGCGGATGATATCGGCAAGGCCGATGATCGAGACGTAGGACGTGTCTTTCAGGAGGATGACCCAGAGATTGGTCATGCCGGGCAGGGCGATGCGGACGAGTTGCGGAATGATGATGAGCACCATGGTGCGGCCCCGCGAAAGACCAAGTGCGGCACCTGCCTCATATTGCCCCCTGGGTATGGCCTTGAAGGCGGAGAGCAACACTTCGGAAGCATAGGACGAGAACACCACCGACAGCGCCACCATGCCCGCCACGAAAGCGTTGATCTCGACCGGGCCGGTGATGCCGATATAACCGGCCACCGATTGCAGCAGCATCTGGATGCCGTAATAGACGATGAAGAGCGTCAGGAGTTCCGGCAGACCTCGGAAGATGGTGGTGTAGATACCGGTCGCCAGCCGCAGCGATTTTTCTTCCGATTGTGCAGCGAGCGCGATGAGAAAACCGATCAGCAGTCCGACGGGCAGGGTGGCAAGCGCCAGCGAGATCGTGACCTTGACGCCGAAAGCGATCTCATCGCCCCAGCCAGCATCGCCGCAGGCGACCAGGGTGCCGTTTCCGAAAAGCGAGAAGAGACCGACCGGCCCGCAGAAGGGATCGAGAAGTGTCGAGACATAGGTCCAGAACGCACCTATGGCGGAAAATGCTCCGCTCATGCCAGTTTTCCCCTGCGGTCTTAAGCCGCCGTGATTGTTATCGTGACGTTTTCAAACAAAAATGGCGGAAGGGCAAGCCTTCCGCCACGAGATTTCAACAGATCGAACAGGCTTACTCGCCGTAAACGTCGAAATCGAAGTATTTTTTGTTGATCTCCTGATACTTGCCACTGGCGCGGATGCCGGCGATGGCGGCGGTGAACTTGTCGGCGAGCGCCGTGTCACCCTTGCGCACGGCAACGCCCGCGCCATTGCCGTTGATCTCGACGTCGACCTTGAGCGGCGTCAGGATCTTGCAGCAGGCGCCGGCATCCGTCTTCAGCCATTCCGAAAGCACGACGATGTCGTCGATGACGGCGTCGATGCGGCCATTGGCGATGTCGAGCTTATATTCGTCGGCGGTCGGATACATCTTCAGGTCGGCATCCGGGAAATGCTTTTCGGCATAGTTGGAGTGGGTGGTGGAACCCTGCGCGCCGAGCGACTTGCCCTTGAGATCATCGAGGGACTTGATCGGCGAATCCTTCGGTACGGCGATAGCCGGCGGGGTGTTGTAATATTTCTTGGAGAAGTCGACCTTCTGGAGACGTTCCGGCGTGATCGACATGGACGCGATGATGGCGTCGAACTTCTTGGCCTGCAGGGCGGGGATGATGCCGTCCCAGTCATTGGTGACGAAGGTGCACTCGGCCTTCATTTGTTCGCACAGCGCCTTGGCGATGTCGATGTCGAAGCCGGTCAGCGTGCCGTCGGCTTCGAGATTGTTGAAGGGCGGATAGGCGCCTTCGGTGCCGATGACGATCTTGTCCTGCGCGAGGGCTGCGCCCGACAACAGCGAGATGGCGGCAATCGATACGGCTGCGAGCAGACGGGTGGAAATAGGCATTTCGATCCTCTCTTTTGGTCGTTCATCCGCAGTCTGTTGTTGTTTTCAGTGCGGACGCCATGGGCGCTGGGCGCGGCAGGACGGAGGATACCGCCTGTGGCCTTCAGCGCGGATGCAATTATTCATCCGGTTGGTCAAAAAATGCAACTGCAATATTAGTCATCGCGTTTGTGCCGCAGAGCCTCCACGAAAAGGCCTTGATCTGTTCATTTCCGGTACAGAACGCTTTGTTCATCATGGGAACCGAAGTGTGTGCCGGGCGTTGACCAGCGCCTGCACGCGCAGCCGGAATCACGATGTCGCAAGACTGGCGACCAATAATGGCAGATGAGGAAACACCGATGCTGAAGAAGAACACATTGCTGACGGGGGTGGTTTTCCCCCTCATGTCGCTGGCGATTGCGGTGGAGCCGGCCGCGGCCGGTTTTGCCGGTGCCGCGCGGGCGCAGGCGCTTCCCGGACAGGCGACGACCGGTCAGGTGATTCTGGCGCAGGCACAGCCGGAAGAGCCGAACCCGGAAGAGGAACTGCGCAAGCGGCGCAAGCAGGCCGAAGAGGCGCAGCCGCAGGCCGAGCCGCAACGCCAGGAGCGCGCACCGGAACCGCCGCGTGAGCCGGAGTCCAAACGCGAAGCCGCGCCCGCCGAGCCACGCCCAGAACCGCAGAGGGAGCCCCAGAGGGAACCCCAGCGTGAGCCGCAGCCCGAACCCCAGCGGGAACCGCAGCAGCAGCGCGAGGCCCGCCCGGAGCCCGCGCCGGCCGAACAGCCGCAGGAGCGTCCCCGCAAACCAGAACGCGCACAGGAGCCGCAGGGCGAGGGCGAACAGCGCCCGGCACGCCAGCGCGAGGCGGCACCCGAAGCCGCACCTGCCGAGGAGCAGCCGAAGGAACGTCCGCGCAAGCCCGAACGGGCCGAGCAGCCCGCAGGTGAGGGTGAGCAGCAGCGTCCCCGTAAGGAGCGCGCGAAAGAACCTGCAGCCGAACAGGAGCCCGCAGCACGCCCTGAAAATGCCGAGCAGCCGGCCAAGCCTCGCGAGCCGGCGCCTTCCAAAAAGCCGCAGGTAGAGGAAAAGGCCCCGGAACAGAAAGCCGAACCGGCTGAAAAAGCCGTTCCGGAGAAAAAGCCTGCCGCCCCGGAGCCGGCAGTGAAGGAAGCACCGGTTCCGACCGAAGCCCCGACGCCCGCACGTCCGCCGGCGCCCGAGGCCCAGCCCAATCCCGCACCGGGTCGTCAGCCTTCCGAACAGCCGCCGGTAGAGGGCCAGGGTAGAACTGAACCTGCAGCCCCGCTGCCAGGCGCGCCGACGCCTCCGCCGCCGAGCGGTACGACGACCGGACAGGCGCCGGCCGGCGAACCCGTGCCCAATCAGGTCGCTGTTCCGCAGACGGAAGCGCCGCCGATGACGAAGGAAGAGCTGGACAAGGCCAAGGCCATTGCCAAGGACCCGTCCAAGACCGCCGATACCGTCATTCTGCCGGTCGACAAGGGTGCCGCCGTTCTCGACAGCGACAAGGAAGTGGAACGCTCCGGCAACCGCCAGACCCGCGAGGAGCGCCGTCGTGAACGCGAGCAGGCCGGCGACGTGAAGGTTCCGACATCGGACGCCGAAGCGCAGCGCGCCGGCGCCGCCGAAGGCAAGGCTCCGCCACCGCCCGTCAAGATGGAGGCGATCACCTCCCAGCAGGGCGAACGTGTCGATCGTCGTCCGCAATATGAGCGGCCGGAAGGTGTCCGCGAATGGCAGCCGCGCGAAGGCCGCCCGCGCGATCGGGATCGTGACGGCGACGCGCCGATCATCCTGCAATTCGGCGACCGTGTCGTGGTGCGCGGCGATGATAACCAGCGCTTCATCCGCGATGGTGGTGAGCCCTATTACGAGCGCTTGGGCGGCGGTCGTGTCCGCGAAACCGTGGAGCGCCGCGATGGAACGCAGGTGGTTACGATCCGCAACCGTTATGGCGACGTGATCCAGCGCTCGCGCATCGACGATCGCGGCCGCGAATATGTGCTGTTCTATGCACCGGAGCTGATGGAAGATCCGGACCGTGATTATGTCTATCGCGATCCCGGCCTCGACCTGCCGCCGATGCGCCTGCGCATTCCCGTGACCGATTATATCATCGACACGTCGAGCGATCCGGACCGCGATTATTACCGCTTCCTGGAACAGCCGCCCGTCGAACCGGTGGAGCGGGTCTATTCGCTGGATGAAGTGCGTTATTCGGCCCGTATCCGCGACAAGGTGCGCCGTATCGACCTTGATACGATCACTTTTGCCACCGGCAGTGCCGAGATCCCGATGGCGCAGGCACGTTCGCTGCGCAAGGTGGCTGATGCCATCAACAAGGCGCTCAACAAGAACCCGGGGGAAACCTTCCTGATCGAAGGCCATACCGATGCCGTCGGTTCGGATGAAAGCAACCTCGTTCTCTCGGACGAGCGCGCCGCTTCCGTCGCCAATGTGCTGACCGATGTTTACGGTATTCCGCCGGAAAACCTCGCGACTCAAGGCTATGGCGAGCGTTACCTGAAGGTTCAGACACTTGGCCCGGAACAGCAGAACCGCCGCGTCACCATCCGCCGTGTGACGCCGCTGGTGAAGCCGGTCGCACAGAACTGATTGGGTTCAGGAACTGAAAAGAAAAGGCCTGGAAAGCGCAAGCTTTCCGGGCCTTTTTTGTTGGTTGCGAGGCCTTCTGCTTTCACACCGTCATCCTCGCCCTTGAGGCGAGGATCCATTCCTGCGAGCGCATCGTGGATCCTCGGATCAAGCCTGAGGATGACTGAGAAGACGATTTTTTCTTCAGTTCAGCGCCACGGCGATCTCAGCAGCAAGCTGCGCATTGTTGCGCACCAGCGCAATATTGGTCTCCAGGCTGCGGCCATCTGTGAGGCGGAAAATATCGCCGAGCAGGTAGGGGGTGACTTCCTTGCCGGTGACTTCGTCGCGCTCGGCGTGCGAGATGGCGCGGTTGATGTAGATTTCCATCTCCTCGCGCGGAATTTCGTCTGCTTCCGGCACGGGATTGGCCACCAGCATGCCGCCGTCGATGCCCAGCTGTTCGCGGGTTGCCTGGAAATTGGCAATCGCCGCCGGGCTATTGAGCGAAAGCGGGCTCGACAGGCCGGAAGAGCGGGACCAGAAGGCCGGGAATTCTTCCGACCCGAAGGTGACGACAGGCACGCCGTTGGTTTCGAGAACCTCCAGCGTCTTCGGAATATCGAGAATGGCTTTCGCGCCGGCGCAGACGACGATCACGCCGGTCTTGGCAAGCTCGGTCAGATCGGCGGAGATGTCGAAGGTCTCTTCCGCGCCCTTGTGCACGCCGCCGATACCGCCTGTCGCAAAAACGCGGATGTCGGCGCGGGCGGCGGCGATCATGGTGGCTGCAACCGTGGTCGCGCCCGTGCGGCGCTCGGCGATGGCAAAGGCGATATCGGCGCGCGAGACCTTCATGGCGTCGGTTGTCTGGGCAAGCGCCTCAAGCTGGTCCTTCTCAAGACCGATATGCAGCGTGCCGTGAATGACGGCGATGGTGGCCGGAACCGCACCCTGATCGCGGATGATCTGTTCGACGCTTTCGGCCATCTCGATGTTGCCGGGATAGGGCATGCCATGGGTGATGATGGTCGATTCAAGCGCCACGATCGGCGCGCCGCGCTGCTTGGCTGCGGCGACTTCCTGAGAATAGACGATGGGCAGGAGCGGGGAGATGGGGCGGGTCATGGCATCTGTTCCAGTTTTCAAAAGCGGGTTCATGCCAGCATTTCAGCCTGGGGAACAAGCCCCAACATGGCTTCGACACTGTCTTTTGATAGTTCATGCGAGGTGGCGAAGGGGGACTGCACGGTGATGGCCGCCGCGGCCGCCCCCTGTCGCAAGGCCTCCGCAATCGTCTTTCCCTCGGCGATGGCGGCGAGATAACCAGAGGCCATGGCGTCGCCCGCACCGGTGACATCCTTCACCTCGCGGATGAGAGGCGGGTGGAGGATTGCTTTTTCCGTTCCATTGAAGGCAACGACTTCGCTTGCGCCGCGGGTAACGACGCCGCCGCAAAGCCCGGCCTTGCGCAGAATATCCGGCCAGTCGCGGACATTGGCCGCCGTCTCGCCGGTCAGCGCGCGGGCTTCCGCCTCGTTCATGAAGAGGACGTCGATATCGCCGAGCGTCGCTTTCAGCTTCACCGCCTTGGCGGGCGATATGGCAATGGCGGCCAGCGGTTTTTCGCAGGCGCGGGCAACGAGGCCGAGCGCCGTCAGCGTATCATCAGGCAGATTGGCGTCGCAAAGCAGGATATCGCTCGCAGTGATCGCCTCCCGCACGGCGCGTATCTTCAGGCGGCGCGGGGTGAAGAGCTTGTAGAGGTCCATATCCGCAAGCGCGATGACGAGGTTGCCGTCACGCTCCAGAATGGCGGTGTAGCTTGGCGTGCGGCGGTCGAGGAAGGTGAAGGGCGTGTCTTCAACGCCCGCCTGCTTCGCAGCCTCCGCCACCGCTTCGCCTGTCACGTCACCGCCGCGCGGAGCAATGATGCGGACCTGAAAACCGAGGCGGGAGAGATTGCGCGCGGCGTTGAAACCGCCGCCGCCGGCCTCTTCCATCCACGAGCCGGGGTTGCTCGCGCCGGGCGCCGTCTCAGTCTCGATCATGCCGCGCCGGTCGATATGTGCGCCGCCCAGAACGAGTATTTTCTTCACGCTTGCGTTTCCCTCTTTGGCGGATGGAAAGACCGGACGATTCGGCCTAAACTGACGTCTTCCTGACCTCGCATCCGGTTTGCGGCGATGGGCCGGGCACGGAAAAACGAAAGCAGAACAAACTACTTATCGCTATTTGTTTTCAATATGCTGGCTCAGCCTTGCGAAATGAGAACAAATAGAGTACATACCGTTTCCATACTGCTTCATTGCCTGTGCGGCTTCAATAACCTAAAGGTGGTTCGGATGGCACAAAATTCTTTGCGTCTCGTAGAGGATAAATCGGTGGATAAAAGCAAGGCACTGGAAGCGGCGCTCTCCCAGATCGAACGGTCGTTCGGCAAGGGATCGATTATGAAGCTCGGTTCCAATGAAAATGTGGTTGAGGTGGAGACCGTTTCGACGGGTTCTCTCAGCCTGGATATCGCGCTCGGCATCGGCGGTTTGCCGAAGGGGCGCATCGTTGAAATTTATGGCCCGGAAAGCTCGGGTAAGACGACGCTGGCGCTGCAGACGATTGCGGAAGCCCAGAAGAAGGGCGGCATCTGCGCCTTCGTGGATGCCGAGCACGCGCTCGATCCGGTCTATGCCCGCAAGCTTGGCGTGGATTTGCAGGGCCTTCTGATCTCGCAGCCGGATACGGGCGAGCAGGCACTTGAGATCACCGATACGCTGGTGCGTTCCGGTGCGGTTGATGTCCTGGTGGTCGACTCCGTTGCGGCGCTGACGCCGCGGGCGGAAATCGAAGGTGAGATGGGCGACAGCCTGCCGGGTCTTCAGGCCCGCCTGATGAGCCAGGCGCTGCGCAAGCTGACCGCTTCGATCTCCAAGTCGAAATGCATGGTCATCTTCATCAACCAGATCCGCATGAAGATCGGCGTCATGTTCGGTTCGCCGGAAACGACGACAGGCGGTAACGCTCTCAAGTTCTATGCGTCCGTTCGCCTCGACATCCGCCGTATCGGCGCCGTCAAGGAGCGCGAAGAGGTTGTCGGCAACCAGACCCGCGTCAAGGTCGTCAAGAACAAGATGGCTCCGCCCTTCAAGCAGGTGGAATTCGACATCATGTATGGCGAGGGTGTTTCCAAGACCGGTGAGCTCGTCGACCTCGGCGTGAAGGCCGGTATCGTCGAGAAATCCGGTGCATGGTTCTCCTATAACAGCCAGCGTCTGGGGCAGGGGCGTGAGAACGCCAAGACCTTCCTGCGCGACAATCCGGAAACGGCAAATGAGATCGAACTGGCATTGCGCCAGAATGCAGGTCTGATCGCCGACCGCTTCCTGCAGAATGGCGGCCCGGATGCCGGTGAAGGCGACGACGGCAGCGACGAGGGCTGATGCATTCCGCGAAGGTCCTGATGTCGCCGTCCGGAGACTTCGTCGAGCTGGTATAGATCAAAAGGGTCGTGCGATTTTTCTTCGCGCGGCCCTTTTTCTTTGCCTATATGTCTTGCTTCGCCTCCATGGCTGGACAGGGCAGGATGCGGACGATAAAAGCCAGTGATTTTGCAATATAGCCATCGTTTCCGGTGGCGGTGATGGACTCCAGCTGTGAGCGGTGTGTGGGCATGAGCGGTGTGAATGAAATTCGGTCGACCTTTCTCGACTACTTCAAGAAGAACGGACATGAGATCGTGCCCTCCAGCCCGCTGGTGCCGCGCAACGATCCGACACTGATGTTCACCAATGCCGGCATGGTGCAGTTCAAGAACGTCTTCACCGGTCTTGAAAGCCGTCCTTATTCCACGGCCGCTTCGGCGCAGAAATGCGTGCGCGCCGGCGGCAAGCATAACGACCTCGACAATGTCGGTTATACCGCCCGCCACCACACCTTCTTCGAAATGCTCGGCAATTTCTCCTTCGGCGATTATTTCAAGGAAGAAGCGATCACCCATGCCTGGAACCTGATCACCAGGGAATTCGGCATCGACCGCAACCGTCTGCTGGTGACTGTCTATCACACCGACGACGAGGCCTTTAACCTCTGGAAGAAGATTGCCGGTTTCTCCGACGACCGTATCATCCGCATTGCGACCAGCGACAATTTTTGGGCAATGGGCGATACCGGTCCCTGCGGTCCCTGTTCGGAAATTTTCTATGACCACGGCGATCATATCTGGGGCGGCCCGCCCGGCTCGCCGGAAGAGGATGGCGACCGTTTCATCGAAATCTGGAACCTCGTCTTCATGCAATATGAGCAGCTGACGAAGGAAGAGCGCATCGACCTGCCGCGTCCGTCGATCGACACGGGCATGGGTCTTGAGCGTATTTCCGCGCTGCTGCAGGGCAAGCACGACAATTACGATACGGATCTGTTCCGCGCGCTGATTGCTGCTTCCGTGGAAGCGACCGGTGTTCCGGCCGAAGGTGAAAAGCGCGCCAGCCACCGGGTCATCGCCGACCATCTGCGCTCTTCCGCCTTCCTGATCGCCGATGGCGTCCTGCCGTCCAATGAAGGCCGCGGTTATGTCCTGCGCCGCATCATGCGTCGCGCCATGCGCCATGCCGAACTTCTCGGCGCGCGCGAGCCGCTGATCTACAAGCTGCTGCCGGCACTCGTGCAGCAGATGGGCCGCGCCTATCCGGAACTGGTTCGCGCCGAGGCGTTGATTTCCGAAACGCTGAAGCTGGAGGAAACCCGTTTCCGCAAGACCCTGGAACGCGGCCTGTCACTTCTCTCCGACGCCACCTCGACCCTGCACAAGGGCGACATGCTGGACGGCGAAACGGCTTTCAAGCTTTACGACACCTATGGTTTCCCGCTCGATCTGACGCAGGATGCGCTGCGCGCGCGTGAGATCGGCGTCGATATTTCCGGCTTCACCGACGCCATGCAGCGCCAGAAGGCGGAAGCTCGCTCGCACTGGGCCGGCTCCGGCGACAAGGCGACCGAAACCGTCTGGTTCGAACTGAAGGAAAAGTTCGGCGCGACCGAATTCCTCGGTTACGATACTGAAACCGCCGAAGGCGTCATTCAGGCGATCGTCAAGGACGGCAAGTCGGTGGACAGCGCCGCCGAGGGCGAGACGGTGCAGATCGTCGTCAACCAGACGCCGTTTTATGGCGAGTCCGGTGGCCAGATGGGCGATACCGGCGTTATTTCCGGCGACAATGGCGCCTTTGCCGTTTCCGACACCCAGAAAAAGGGCGAAGGCCTGTTCGTGCATACCGGCACCGTTTCCAAGGGCGGATTGAAGCTCGACGAAGCCGTGCAGCTGACGGTCGATCATGACCGTCGTTCGCGTCTGCGCGCCAACCACTCCGCCACCCACCTGCTGCACGAGGCGCTGCGCGAGGTGCTCGGCACGCACGTCGCCCAGAAGGGTTCGCTGGTCGCGCCCGAGCGCCTGCGCTTCGACGTTTCGCATCCGAAGCCGATGTCGGCCGAGGAGCTGAAGGTGGTCGAGGAGATGGCGAACGAAATCGTCTTGCAGAACTCGCCTGTTGTCACCCGCCTGATGAGCGTTGATGACGCCATTGCCGAGGGTGCGATGGCGCTGTTCGGTGAAAAATATGGCGATGAGGTTCGTGTCGTGTCCATGGGCACCGGCCTGCACGGCGCGAAAGCCAACCGTCCCTATTCCGTCGAGCTTTGCGGCGGCACGCATGTGGCGGCAACAGGCCAAATCGGCCTCATCCGCATTCTCGGCGAAAGCGCCGTTGGTGCGGGTGTGCGCCGTCTGGAAGCCGTGACGGGGCAGGGCGCGCTTGCCTATCTCGCCGAGCAGGATGAGCGCGTAAAGGCATTGGCTTCGTCGCTGAAGGTTCAGCCGGGCGAGGTACTGTCGCGTGTCGAGGGACTTCTCGACGAGCGCAAGAAGCTGGAGCGCGAGCTTGCGGATGCCCGCAAGAAACTCGCAATGGGCGGTGGTTCCTCGGATGCCGGCGCAAACGACGTCCAGCAGGTTGCAGGCGTCAATTTCCTCGCAAAATCCCTGTCCGGCATCGATGCCAAGGACTTGAAGGGCCTTGCCGATGAAGCCAAGGCAAATCTCGGCTCCGGCGTCGTGCTGCTGATCGCTGTTTCCGAAGATGGCAAGGCAAGCGCTGTTGCGGCCGTGACGGAAGATCTGACGGCCCGTTTCAGCGCTGTCGATATCGTCCGCACCGCGTCTGCCGCACTTGGCGGCAAGGGCGGCGGCGGTCGCCCTGATATGGCGCAGGCCGGCGGTCCTGATGGCGCCAAGGCGCAGGATGCCATCGAAGCGGTGGCGGCGGCCCTGGCGGCCTAGTCAGAGCAAATTCAAAAAGGGCGGGGTTTTACCCCCGCCCTTTTGATTCTGGTTCAAGCCTCCGGCGCAGAACAGCGGTTCCCGTCTTTCAGCCCGTCGCCTGCAAGTCCTTTGCCGCTTCCTCATCGAGCTGGGCGGCCCGCTTGAAGGCCGGGCGTTCGGTGAGATGGGCCATGTAATCGAGAAAGGCCGGGCGTTTTTCGATCGTGCCGAAATGCAGCCCCCAGCCGATATGGGCACCGACATAGACATCCGCTGCGGTAAAGAGATCACCGGCGATAAAGCGGTTTTCGCTGACGGCCCGTTCAAGCGTATTCATCACATCCGCATAGCTGCCGCAGCCGGCCATGCGCAGCTTCTCCTTCGGCACTTCGAAACCCATCGCCTTCATGCTTGCCGCCATTTCCAGCGGGCCTGCGGCAAAGAACATCCAGCGATAATAAAGCCCACGTGCCTTGGGCGTGGGCGCAAGGTTCGCGCCGGGAAAGGCATCGGCGAGATAGGCGCAGATCGCTGCCGCCTCGGTGACGATCGTATCGCCGTGTTTGATGGCGGGCACCTTCGCCATCGGATTTATCAGCCGATAGGCGGGCGATTTCATCGAGGTCTCGAAACCCAGTATTTCCGTTCGGTATGGAACGCCCACTTCCTCGAGCATCCACCGCGCGATGCGTCCGCGCGACATAGGGTTGGTGTAGAAGATCAATTCACTCATGCTTTTGCCTCCCCAAGCAAAATCCTCGAAGCATCCCGGGAAAACCGATGCGGATTTCGCGCCTGCGCTTCGCTTTTTTTAAGTCCGCAGCATCCTTCGCGTGTTCCCTAAGACCGCGCTGATGCTCCGATGAACGTTTGACTGTGCCGGGCAAGTTATGTGCAAGTAGATGCTATTTAAGTTTTGTCTTATTGTTGTACTGGCCGCAGCACGCGGAATCGAAGTCTGCGCCTAGTACAACAGCTAATCAAGATACTGTGAACAAAAAAGAAACCAGACGTTTCAGCTCTACGGTACACATAAAAAACCCGGCGCTGAGGCCGGGTTTTGAAGTCGCTGGGAAAGCAGGCTTAAGCCGCCATCGCCTTCTTGAGGTTCTCGTCGATCTTGTCGAGGAAGGCGGTGGTGGAGAGCCAGGGCTGGTCCGGACCGATGAGGAGGGCCAGATCCTTGGTCATGAAGCCGCTTTCAACGGTGTCGACGCAGACGGTTTCGAGCGTCGTTGCGAACTTTGCGAGCTCGGCATTGTCGTCCAGCTTGGCGCGGTGGGCGAGGCCACGTGTCCAGGCGAAGATCGAGGCGATCGAGTTGGTCGAGGTTTCCTGACCCTTCTGGTGCTGGCGGTAGTGGCGCGTAACCGTGCCGTGCGCAGCTTCGGCTTCGACTGTGCGGCCGTCCGGTGACAGAAGAACTGAGGTCATCAGGCCGAGCGAGCCGAAGCCCTGCGCAACCGTGTCGGACTGCACGTCGCCGTCATAGTTCTTGCAGGCCCAGATGTAGCCGCCGGACCACTTCAGCGCGGAAGCGACCATGTCGTCGATCAGGCGGTGCTCATAGGTGATACCGGCTTCGTCGAACTGCGCCTTGAACTCGGTCTGGTAGACTTCTTCGAAGATATCCTTGAAGCGGCCGTCATAGGCCTTGAGGATGGTGTTCTTCGTGGAGAGGTAAACCGGCCACTTGCGCATCAGGCCATAATTCATGGAGGCGCGGGCGAATTCGCGGATGGATTCGTCGAGGTTGTACATGGCAAGAGCCACGCCAGCGCTCGGGGCATCGAAGACGTCCTTTTCGATGACCTGACCGTCTTCACCGACGAACTTGATGGTCAGCTTGCCCTTGCCGGGGAACTTGAAATCGGTTGCCTTGTACTGGTCGCCGAAAGCGTGACGGCCGACAACGATCGGCTTGGTCCAGCCGGGAACGAGGCGCGGAACGTTCTTGCAGATGATCGGCTCGCGGAAGATGACGCCGCCCAAAATGTTGCGGATCGTGCCGTTAGGGCTCTTCCACATCTGCTTCAGGCCGAATTCCTCGACGCGGGCTTCATCCGGGGTGATGGTGGCGCACTTGATGCCGACGCCGTGCTTCTTGATGGCGTGCGCCGCGTCGACAGTGACCTGGTCGTTGGTGGCGTCGCGGTTTTCAACCGAGAGATCGTAATATTCGATGTCGAGATCGAGGTATGGCAGGATCAGCTTGTCCTTGATGAGCTGCCAGATGATACGGGTCATTTCGTCGCCGTCGAGATCGACGACCGGATTGGCTACCTTGATCTTTGCCATGAATTCCTCACCTTCGAAGCTGTGGCGTCTGATAACGCCGGTATTCGGAAAAATATCCGGTGCGGCTATAGCATTGCGAGCGTCTGAGGCAAAGCCATGGGGGGCGCTTTTTTGGCGCAGCGCAATAACGCTTTGCGCATTGCCAAACCATAATGCCGGAATACAGTCAGGCGAATCGCTTCGCCCGCTTGTCGGGCCTACCCCGGGATCACATCATGCGGAATATTCTGCTTCTGACTGCCGCCGTCCTCTTTTCCCACAGCGCCCTTGCTGCCGGGCCCACCGATCCCGTCCAGAAGGTGATGGATATCACCGTCAAGAACTGGTCCGGCGACGCCGAAAACTGGAAATACATCTTTGATGAGGACATGCTGACCAGCCTGTTCAGCAAGGATTTCGTCGCACAATATCACGAAGCGTCCAAGAAGCCGGCCTACGAGGCAGAAAGCGGGGAGAAGGGTGATCCCTTCGGTTACGATGTCGTGACCAACTCCCAGGATGGCTGCCCGCTGCAGGAAGTTTCAGTGACGGCCGGTGCGGTGAAGGACGGCGTGACTGACGTGACGGCGAAATTCAAGCTCTGGGCCTGCATGGACGAGGCGGAGATGAAGGCGACGGTTGACGAAGTGCATTTCGACGTCGTCGAGGAGGATGGCCGGCCGGTCATCAGCGATATTCATCGCGTTGGCGACGAGGGCAGGGATTCGCTGCGCGAAGAGATGGCGACGATCATCAAGGGGGAGTGAAGAGGACGCTCACACCCCTCCGCCTTTGATTTTAGCGCCGATCTGTGCCAGTGAGGCGCGCTTTAGCGTATCGGTTCGAAAATCGACGCGCCGCTTCAGAAAACGGACAAAAGACGATGGCAGGCACAAACAGCGAGCTTGAACTTGTGGCGGAAGGCCCGGCGATCATTCTGGTCGAACCGCAGCTCGGCGAAAATATTGGTATGGTGGCGCGGGCGATGGCCAATTTCGGCCTCGCCGAATTGCGCCTGGTCAATCCGCGTGACGGCTGGCCGAGCGAGAAAGCGCGCGCTGCCGCTTCCAAGGCCGATCATGTCATCGATGCAACGAAGGTGTTCGAGACGCTGGAAGAGGCGATCAAGGACCTGAACTTCGTTTATGCCACGACCGCGCGCGAGCGTTACGGTTTCAAGCCGGTGCGTGCGCCCGTCACCGCCGCCGAGACATTGCGTGCAAAATTCAAGACGGGCGAAAGGACCGGCATCCTGTTCGGGCGCGAGCGCTGGGGCCTTACCAACGAAGAGGTGGCGCTGGCCGACGAGATTGTGACCTTCCCGGTCAATCCCGCCTTTGCCTCGCTCAACATCGCGCAGGCCGTGCTTTTGATGTCCTATGAGTGGATGAAGTCAGGCATGGACGATCTGGGCGAAACGCTTTTCCAGTCCGTCGAGCAGCGGCCCTCCACCAAGGAGCAGGTTTTCGGCCTGTTCGAACATATCGAGGAAGCGCTGGACGCGCGTGGTTATTTCCATCCGCCCGAAAAAAAGCCGAAAATGGTCGACAATCTGCGCGCCGTGCTGTCGAGACGTGGTTTTTCCGAGCAGGAAATCAGTGTTTTCCGTGGCGTGATCAATTCGCTCGACCGTTTTCCCCGGCAATGGCCCAAGCAGGCAGGCCGGGCGGGAACGGCAGAGGGAATATTGGCGAAGGGAACCGGGGAGCATGCTGAAGACGAGTGAGGCGGCCGCCGATGTACTGAAACCGGTGCTGGTGTTCGATTCCGGCATTGGCGGGCTGACGGTTCTGCGCGAGGCGCGCGTGCTGATGCCTGAGCGCGGTTTCATCTATGTGGCCGACGATGCGGGTTTTCCCTATGGCGGCTGGGAGGAGGAGGCGCTGAAGGCGCGCATTCTCTCGCTCTTCGAAACGCTGCTGCAGGATTATAGCCCGGAAGTCTGCATCATCGCCTGCAACACGGCCTTCACGCTCGCGGGTGCCGATCTTCGCGCCCGCTTTCCGCAGATGACTTTTGTCGGCACCGTGCCCGCCATCAAACCGGCGGCGGAGCGCACCCGTTCGGGCCTGGTTTCCGTGCTGGCGACACCGGGCACCGTCAAGCGCGCTTATACGCGCGATCTCATCCAGTCCTTCGCCACCCAATGCCATGTCCGTCTCGTTGGCTCGGAAAATCTGGCACGCATGGCGGAAAGCTGGATCAGGGGAGAGCCGGTCTCGGACGAGGCGGTTCTAGCCGAAATAGAGCCCTGCTTCATCGACAGCGACGGCAAGCGCACAGACATCATCGTGCTTGCCTGTACCCATTATCCCTTCATGGCCAATGTGTTTCGCCGGTTGGCGCCCTGGCCGGTGGACTGGCTCGATCCCGCCGAGGCGATTGCCCGGCGTGCCCGCCATCTGGTGCCGCTGCCACAGGATGCGGAGCACCCTGACGGTTTCGATTTTGCCGTCTTCACCTCAGGCAAGCCGGATTTTGCCACCCGGCGGCTGATGCAGGGATTTGGTCTCAGCGTTTCGTTGACCTGAGTTTCGCTGCCCAGCCGCCTGTTGTATTTTTGCATCTGTTTTGCCCGTCTTTTGCAATTCGAGATTGCGACCTCTTGTCGCGCCGGATTTCTTATGTAAGATGTTTCTCGTCTGTAACCGCTATGAATGGAGGCGTGGAATGACCAATGACATGAATATGCGCCTTAACGGCATGTCTGGCTTTTCCGGCATGGTCTTCGGTGGTTATGTGATGCGAGGCATCTCCCTCCGATAAGGCTTAAAGCCTGATTTCCCTGCCGTTAGGCATTTTCACTTCGTCCGACATGTGACTTGCGCGTCCGCGTGGCATGACTGCTGCGCCCGCCGTTTCGGCATGTCGTTTTCCATCGATAAAGGACCTGGCCGCTTTGCCGCGCCGGGATGGATTTCCCATGCAGAAAAATCAACCATTGGTAGCATATGCGCTGCCGGATGCGGTCGATCGCTTGTTCGTCACATTCGGCGTCTGGAAAACTCTCAAAGCGGTTCTCACAGCCGCGCTGGTGCCGCGTGCGCCGCCGACTGATCCTGCCGATCTGCCTGAGCGCCTTTTGGTCGACATCGGCCTTGACCCCTCGCGCGTAAAGCGGCGGCGGGATTGGGAGGTTCCTCACTGGGCGCCCCGGTTTTGATGTGATGGCCTCTCCCGCGCAGACATGCGGGAGGGGCCGTATCGAACTTTGACCGCCGATGGCGGAGAAAATCCTGCACAGACGTTTTTCGGGTTGTTACGAGAGAGCTGCACGGTTTGTAAAATCCGGCTTGAAGCGAAACATTTTCCGTGGCTTGCTCAAGACTCGGGATAAAGGAGACTCATTATGCCACTGGAGAACTGGCTGGCCTTCGTGGCCGCATCCGCCATCATGCTTGCCATTCCGGGACCGACGATCCTGCTGGTAATTTCTTACGCACTCGGCCACGGCCGCAAGGCGAGCACCGCGACGGTAACGGGCGTGGCGCTTGGGGATTTCACCGCCATGAAGGCCTCGATGCTGGGGCTCGGGGCGCTGCTTGCAACATCGGCGGCGCTTTTCACTGGTCTGAAATGGATCGGTGCGGCTTACCTCATCTATCTCGGCATCAAGCTGTGGCGTTCGCCGGTTGGCGGAGAAGGTGCCGAGGGGACAGGCGTGACGGGCCGTGAAAGGCCGCTCAAAATCTTCCTGCATGCCTATATCGTCACGGCGCTGAACCCCAAGAGCATCGTGTTTTTCGTGGCCTTCCTGCCGCAGTTTCTGGTGCCGACGCTGCCCTTCTGGCCGCAGGTGCTGATTTTCGAAGCGACATTCCTGGTGCTTGCCACCTGCAATGCGGCGCTTTATGGACTGCTGGCAAGTGCCGCCCGCAATACGATCCGCAAGCCGAAGGTCCAGCGCATCGTCAACCGAACGGGTGGCGGTCTCCTGATCGGCGCCGGTCTTATCACCTTTGGCTGGAAGCGGGCGGTTTCGGCGTAAAGCACGTCTCGATCACCTGAAATTCGGACATAACAAAATGGCATTGCCGCATATTCTTCTCGCCCTGATCACCGTGTTTTTGTGGGGCTTCAACTTCGTCGTCATCAAGGTGGGCGTCGCCGATATGCCGCCTTTGTTTCTGACGGGGGTGCGTTATCTCTTTGCGGCCGTGCCTTTGGTGTTTTTCCTGCCAAAACCCAATGTGCCGTGGCGGCATATGATCGTTTACGGCATGGCGATGGGTTTCGTGCAGTTCGGTCTGCTTTATCCGGCCATCAAGCTCGGCCTGCCGGCGGGGCTTGCTTCGCTGGTCATGCAGTCGCAGGCCTTCTTCACGCTGGCGCTTGCCGTGGTGTTCCTCGGCGAGCGGCCGTTGCCTTCACAGATCCTCGGCGCGATCATCGCTTTTGGCGGGCTGGCGGTCATCGGCGTGGAGCGCATGACGGCCGCAGCGCTGATACCGCTCCTGATGGGGGTCGGCTCGGCAATTGCCTGGGCCTGCGGCAACATCGTCAATCGCCGTATCGGCCAGGTGAACGCGGTTTCCTTCGTTGCATGGACGAGCCTTGTACCCGTTCTGCCGTTGATCCTGCTTTCGCTGGTGGTGGAAGGACCCGATGCGATCGCGGAAGGCCTGCTCAATGCGACGCCGACGATGGCTTTCGTGGTGATCTACATGGCCTATGGAGCGACCATTGTCGGCGCGGGCATCTGGAGTTACCTGCTTCTGCGTTATCCGGCCGGAACGGTAGCGCCGTTTTCGCTGCTGGTGCCGATTGTCGGTTTCATCAGCGCCTATCTCGCTTTTGCGGAGCATATCACCGTCTTCGAAGTGGTCGGCGCCGCATTGGTCATCATCGGCCTGATGCTGAATGTGTTCGGCAGGCGGCTTTCATTTTTGCGGGTCTCGTCCGGGACCGCATAGATGCGGCGTAATTGCCTGTGCATTATCGGCATGGGGCAGACGCAACAGGCGATTTTTTGGTAAAGAGCATGTTCGGCCGCCGCCAAGGGAATCGGCCGGATGACATGCAGCACGAGGAATGGAACATTGCAGGTCGGCATCGACATGGGAACCCTATCGGGCGGGCAACAGGCCAAGCTCGATATTGAAGAATTGCTTGCGACACGTTTGCTGGTGCAGGGCAATTCCGGTTCCGGCAAGTCGCATCTCCTGCGCCGGCTGCTGGAGCAATCGGCGCAATGGGTGCAGCAGGTCATCATCGATCCCGAGGGCGATTTCGTCACTCTTTCCGATAAGTTCGGACACGTGGTGGTGGATGGCGAGCGCACCGAAGCGGAGCTGGCCGGCATCGCCAACCGCATTCGCCAGCACCGCGTCTCCTGCGTGCTGACGCTCGAAGGCCTTGATATCGAGCAGCAGATGCGTGCCGCAGCCGCTTTCCTCAACGGCATGTTCGATGCGGATCGCGAATATTGGTATCCGGTGCTGGTCGTGGTGGACGAGGCGCAGATGTTTGCACCCTCCGTCGGCGGTGAGGTGACCGAGGATGCGCGCAAGGCGTCTCTGGGTGCGATGACCAATCTGATGTGCCGCGGCCGTAAACGCGGCCTTGCCGGCGTCATCGCCACGCAGCGTCTTGCCAAGCTCGCCAAGAATGTGGCGGCGGAAGCCTCGAACTTCCTGATGGGCCGCACCTTCCTCGATATCGACATGGCGCGCGCCGCCGACCTGCTCGGCATGGACCGGCGACAGGCGGAAATGTTCCGCGATCTGCAGCGCGGCAATTTCGTGGCGCTTGGGCCTGCGCTATCGCGCCGCCCGCTGCCCATCGTCATCGGGGCGGTGGAAACCTCGGCGCGCTCGTCCTCGCCGAAGCTGATGCCGCTGCCGGATGCGCCGCAGGATGTGGAAGACCTGATCTTCACGCCGGATCCGGAAGAATTCACGCGCGCCGTGGTGCGCCGCACGCCGCCGGCACCGCGGCCGACCACCGATATTCTCGCCGAACTCTCCCGTTCCACGCCCGCCGCCGTTGGTCCTTCATCGGAGCAGTCTCCGCGTGCAGGTCAGCCGGAACTGACGCCGGAGGAGCGTGAGGAGAAGATCGGTGCGGTTCTCGTTGAAATTCTCGATGATCCGCAATCGGCCTATCGCACGGATGCCGTGCTCTATCAGGATTTTCTGGTGCGCGCCCGCATGCGCCGTATTCCCGGCACGCCGATGACGCTGGCGGAATTCCGCCGGCAGGTGGCGATTGCTCGCTCCGGCGTGGATGCGGCGATGGCGGCAAGCGAA
Organism: Agrobacterium sp. CCNWLW32; assembly: GCF_037083425.1. NCBI lineage: Bacteria > Pseudomonadati > Pseudomonadota > Alphaproteobacteria > Hyphomicrobiales > Rhizobiaceae > Agrobacterium > Agrobacterium sp. CCNWLW32. Next base: position 232,601 of record NZ_JBAOJM010000006.1, on the reverse strand, counting down.
GGCTGGGAAAAGGCGCTGGAGTTGTCGATGTCTGTTTCCGATGACCTGCAGGGCGTTTTCCTGCTTCTGGTCAAGGCTGCACTTGGCGAGGAACCTTGCCCGTCGGATGCCCGTATTGCCCGCGCCTATGGCACCCATTCCGCCCGCCGCGCCCGGAGGCTGCTCGGTTATTTCGAGGAGAAGGAGCTTGTGGTGGTGCATGCCGATTTCTCCGGCAAGCGCATCGTGGCGTTTCCCGACCTCGATGCAAAAACCGCACCCGGCGACGCGGATGCGGCTGAGGATGATGCGAGACTGGCGGCGGAGTGAGGTTGGCGGGCTGCTTGTGTAGGCATACCTCTCCGTCCTGCCGGACTTGATCCGGCATCCAGCCACGGCGCGTCTGCACCGTGAGAAGAGTCTCTCGCGATCAAGGACTAGATCACGCTGGACCCCGGATCGGGCCCGGGGTGACGGCGTGTGTATGGTGCTCCGAAACCACGCGCATCTGTCTGCGGAAGTTCCTTTGAGGAGGCGTTTCCGCCTCCTCGTTGAATATTCTTATTCTATGGCCTTGGCTTCCTTGCGTGTCGCGATCAGCGAGCCGATGATGCCGGTTGCGAGGATGGCGACGGTGACGCCGAGCGAGACTGCCGGCGGGATCTTGGCGATGCCGAGCATGTCGGCCACGAAGATTTTCGAACCGACGAAGACCAGAACCGCAGCCAGCGCATATTTAAGATAAGCGAAGCGGTGGATCAGGGCGGCAAGCGCGAAATAGAGGGCGCGCAGGCCAAGGATCGCGAAGATGTTCGAGGTGTAGACGATAAATGGATCGGTGGTGATCGCGAAGATCGCCGGGATCGAATCGACCGCGAAGATAAGGTCGGCGATTTCGACCATGATGAGCGCCAGGAAGAGCGGCGTCACGAAGGTCTTCAGCTTGCCGGTGGTCGCATCCGTCTCCTTGACGAAGAATTTTTCGCCATGCAGCTTTTCCGTTACCGGAAGGCGGCTGCGCAGGAATTTCAGGATGCGGTTATTGCCGATATCGGCCTCGTCATGGTCGGACGAGAACAGCATTTTGAGGCCGGTGAAGACGAGGAAGGCCGCAAAGAGATAAAGCACCCAGTGGAAGTTTTCGACAATGGCCGCGCCGCCGGCAATCATGATACCGCGCAGGATGATGACGCCGAGGATGCCCCAGAGCAGCACGCGGTGCTGATATTGGCGGGGAATGGCGAAATAGGAGAAGATCATGGCGATGATGAAGATATTGTCCATCGCCAGGCTTTTTTCGACCACGAAGCCGGTGACATATTCCATCGCCGACTGCTGGCCGGACTGGTACCAGATCCAGCCGCCAAAGGCCAAACCGATGGCGATATAGAAGCCTGACATCAGCAGGCTTTCACGGATGCCGATTTCCTTGGAGTTCTTGTGCAATACGCCAAGATCGAGCGCCAGGAGGCCAAGGACGAGAGAAATGAAGACCGCCCACATCCATGTGGGGGTACCGAGAAAATCGTTGAGGAGGAACTCCATCAGTCAACCTTTAGCCGGACGAGGTTGGCTTTGCGGATGGGGAACGTGCGTGAAGAATATGCGTGGGCCCCAACCTAAAGAAACTCGACATCACGTGTTGTCCGGTAACACGCCAGAGGGGCCCGAGTTCTGATCACGATGGAGAGATGGGTGGGCGCTCGGGCTTTTCAAGGGCAGGATCGAGAAAAAAAGCGGCGGGTGTTGTTTGACAAATTTGTAAAACATGTTTAGAAGCCGCCCCAACGCCGGGCAGTGATGTCCGGTGTGTTTTGTTGACTGCCCTGCAGTTTAATAACTGACGTTCGGCGGTCAATATCACCGACATGTCCCGTGGTTTCTCCATTTGCATGTGAGAAGCCTGTCAGAGGCCCTGAAACGGGCTTCAGAGGAGGGCGTGTTTCCTTAAACCGGTTTGGCAACAGGCCGGCATAACCTTTTGAGAAGGAAATACGATGAGCAAGCGCGAATCGGCTAAGTACAAAATTGACCGCCGCATGGGCGAAAACATCTGGGGCCGTCCGAAGTCCCCGGTAAACCGCCGCGAATACGGCCCGGGCCAGCACGGCCAGCGCCGCAAGGGCAAGATGAGCGACTTCGGCACGCAGCTGCGCGCCAAGCAGAAGCTCAAGGGCTACTACGGCGAACTGCGCGAAAAGCAGTTCCGCGCCACCTACGACGAAGCAAACCGTCGCAAGGGCGATACCTCCGAGAACCTGATCGGCCTGCTCGAGTCGCGTCTGGACGCCATCGTCTACCGCGCCAAGTTCGTTCCGACCGTTTTCGCATCGCGTCAGTTCATCAACCATGGCCACGTCACGGTTAACGGCGTTCGCGTCAACATCGGTTCTTACCGTTGCAAGCCGGGCGACGTTATCGAAGTTCGCCAGAAGTCCAAGCAGCTGGTGACCGTTCTCGAAGCTGTTCAGCTCGCAGAACGCGACGTTCCTGATTACATCGAAGTCGATCACAACAAGATGGTTGCGACCTATGCTCGCATCCCGGCTCTGTCTGACGTTCCGTACCCGGTCGTCATGGAACCGCATCTGGTCGTCGAATTCTACTCGCGTTAATCAGCGCGTTTCAGTATTGAGAAAGCCGCCCCTCGGGGCGGCTTTTTTGTTTGCTGGGGAAGGCTTTGCATGCAGGACATTCAGGCGATCGTCGATTCCATTTACGACAGCATGGTGCCGCGCCTGGGCGAGGGCAAGGTTGCGGATTACATTCCGGAACTCGCCAAGGTCGATCCGAACCAGTTCGGTATCGCCATCACCACTGTCGACGGAACCACCTATACGGCCGGCAATGCGCTCACGCCGTTTTCGATCCAGAGCATCTCCAAGGTCTTCATGCTGACGCTGGCGCTCGGCAAGGCAGGCGAGACGGTATGGAACCGGGTGGGGCGTGAGCCGTCGGGGTCGTCCTTCAACTCCATCGTCCAGCTGGAGCATGAGCACGGCATTCCGCGCAACCCCTTCGTCAATGCCGGTGCCATCGTGGTGACGGATATCGTTCTTTCCGGCCACCAGCCGCGCGAGGCGATTGGCGAGCTTCTGCGTTTCGTCCGTTATCTCGCTGATGATGACACGATCAGCATTGATGACACCGTGGCGAAATCCGAGCAGGCGACGGGTTTCCGCAATTTCGCGCTTGCCAATTTCATGCGGTCCTTCGGCAATCTGCATCACCCTGTTGAATATACGCTGGGCGTCTATTTTCATCAGTGCGCGCTGTCCATGACCTGCGCGCAGCTTTCACGGGCCGGTCTTTTCCTTGCCAATCGCGGCCGCAATCCGCTGAGTGGTCATACGGTTGTGTCAGACCGACGCGCGCGGCGCATCAATGCGCTGATGTTGACCTGCGGCCATTATGACGGATCGGGCGATTTCGCCTATCATGTCGGCCTGCCGGGCAAGAGCGGCGTGGGCGGCGGTATCATGGCAGTGGCGCCGGGCAAGGCGTCGATTGCGGTCTGGTCGCCGGGTCTGAACAAGGTCGGCAATTCGGCGCTTGGGTCGCATGCACTGGAAATGCTGGCGACGAAAACCGGCTGGTCGGTATTCGGGGCTTGATATTGCGGGCGGATGCGGGCATTTCCTGCATTGAAAATGGCTGAATGCCAGAGCGGGCTAATCATGAACATTGTCACCAGCATCGCAGATGAGGTCGAGGCCGATCAGGACCTGGCCGGAGAAAATGGCGCTTCGCATCCGCTGTTCGACGCGGCACCCCGTTCTGTCTCCTTCAACAAGCTGCGCAAGCGGCTGTTGCGCAATGTACGTCAGGCCTTCGGGGATTTTGGCATGCTGAACGGCCAGAAGCGCTGGCTGGTAGGCCTTTCCGGCGGCAAGGACAGCTACGGTCTTCTGGCGCTGCTGCTTGATCTGAAGTGGCGCGGCCTTTTGCCCGTGGAACTCATTGCCTGCAATCTGGATCAGGGCCAGCCGAATTTCCCCAAGCACGTCCTGCCGGAATATCTGGCGAAAATCGGCGTCGCACATCGCATCGAATATCGCGACACTTATTCCGTTGTGAAGGAAAAGGTGCCGGCGGGTGGCACCTATTGTTCGCTCTGTTCGCGGCTGCGGCGCGGCAATCTCTACCGTATTGCGCGGGAAGAGGGCTGCGACGCGCTCGTGCTCGGCCATCACCGCGAGGATATTCTCGAGACCTTCTTCATGAACTTCTTCCATGGCGGCCGTCTGGCTGGCATGCCGGCAAAGCTGATGAACGACGAGGGCGACCTGATGGTGCTGCGCCCGCTCGCCTATTGCGCCGAAGATGATATGGCGAAATTCGCGGCGGCGATGGAATTCCCGATCATTCCCTGCGACCTCTGCGGTTCGCAGGACGGGCTTCAGCGCAATGCCATGAAGGAGATGCTGGCAGACATCGAAAGGCGTATGCCCGGCCGCAAGGACGTGATGCTGCGGGCGCTTGCCCACGTCAATCCGTCGCACCTGCTCGATCCGAAGCTTTTTGATTTCTCGGCGCTTTCTGTCACCGGGGCGTCACCTGAAGAGCGTAGGGAGGCCAACTCCCCCTTATGAAGAAGTGCCCCGCCCGATGACCCTTTCCGATAAAGATATCGACTTTCTCATTTCCACCGTTGCCGCTGCCGGCGTGAACGAAATTCTTCCCCGCTTCCGAAACCTGAGCGCCGGCGCTATCTCGGAAAAAACCTCCGCCGTCGATCTCGTTACCGAGGCGGATGTTCTCGCTGAAAAAGCAATAACAGCCGCTCTGCTGCAGCGGTTCCCGAAGGCCCATATAGTCGGCGAAGAGACCTATGAGGCGGACCAATCCGTCATTCCGGCGCTTGCCGATGCGCCGCTTGCTTTCGTGATCGATCCCATTGACGGCACTTTCAATTATGCTTCCGGTTTTCCCGCTTTCGGCACGCTGCTTGCGGTTACAGTCAAGGGCGAGACGGTGGCGGGTTTCATTCATGATCCTGTCATGGGTGACACCATCGTCGCCCTGAAAGGCGAGGGCGCGTTTCTCAACCGCAGGAACGGTTCGCAGGCGAAGCTCAAGGTCGCCGATCCCGTGCCATTGTCCGAAATGGTCGGCATTTTCTCCTGGGGCCACAGCCATCAGGATCGCCGTCCGGTGATCGCCGCCAATATGGCGAAGATAAAGATGGCGCTTTCAATCAATTGCTCGGCACATGAATACTGGCTCGCCTCGGCCGGCAAGCTGCATTTCATCGGCCATGAGAAGCTGATGCCGTGGGATCATCTCGCCGGCGTGCTTGTTCATCAGGAGGCGGGTGGTTATACGGCCCGTTTCGACAATACGCCCTATCGGCCGGGACAAACGGAGGGTGGCATCCTGTCCGCTCCCGACAAGGAAAGCTGGAAGATGCTGCGACGGGAAATCGTCGCTTTATAGTCGTTACGCTCAGAAAGAAGGATATCGCCCATGGCTCTCGAACTCGACATCGCCTCTCTTGCCAACGCGCTTCAGGAGGCGGCGGCAGTGGAAATCCTGCCGCGGTTCCGCAATCTGGGCGAGGGCGATGTGCGGATAAAGAGCGAGGCGATCGACCTTGTGACCGAGGCCGACGAGGCTGCGGAGCGGCTTATCCGCGCCCGTGTACAGGAAATCATGCCTGATGCGCTGTTCATCGGCGAAGAAGCGGTGGCGGCGGACGCCTCGCTGCTCGGCAAGCTTGCCGATGCCGATCTTGCCGTGGTGGTCGATCCGATCGACGGCACCTATAATTTCGCCTCCGGCCTGCCGCTCTTCGGCGTGATGATGAGCGTTATCTCGAAGGGCGAGACCGTTGCCGGCCTGATCTTTGATCCGATGGGCAATGACTGGGCGATTGCCGAAAAGGGTTCCGGCGCCTGGCTTTGCAGTGCTGATGGTTCGCAGACGCAGATGTCGGTCGTGCCGGCGCCTGAACTGTCGCAGATGGTGGGCATCGCCAATACCGGCTATTTCGACGTTGAGACACGGCGCAAGATTCTGACGAACCTCGCCGATGTGCGGCTGTTCACCAGCTATCGCTGCGCGGCGCATGAATACCGCCTGTTCTGCGGCGGCCACATGCATTTCCTGATGTATAACAAGCTGATGCCCTGGGACCATCTGGCCGGCACGCTGCTTTCGCAGGAAGCGGGCGCCTATGCGGCGCGTCTCAACGGCTCGCCCTATCTGCCGCGGCATGTGGATGGCGGGCTGTTGCTGGCACCCAATCAGGAGACGTGGGAATTGCTGCGCGAGAAGATTTTTACGGTTTGAGGCGGCGAATTAATGTGGGGCTGGGCAGGAAGGCTTTCTCCCGTCATGCCGAACTTGATCCGGCATCCAGTAGCCGCGCGTCTGCGCGGTGGAAAGAGTCTTCTCAGCCCAAAGACTTGGGCTGGCTAGACCCCGGATCTAGTCCGGGGTGACGGGCTGCGGATGACGTGAACTCGTAATCAACAAAAAGGGCGCGGAACAGAATTCCGCGCCCTTTCATTTTTCTAACGGCCCTTACCGTGTCGGCTTGTTGTGGGCCTGAAACAACACGCCCTTTTCCCCGATCAGCACGAAGATCAGACCGATGATGGAGACGACGAAGAAGCCGGCCACCATGGGCAGTGCGGTGCCGTCGAAAGCCTGGCCGATGGCGGCACCAATCAGCGAGCCGCCGACCGTTCCCATGAAACCGATAACGGACGAGGCCGTGCCGGCGACGTGGCCGAGCGGTTCCATGGCGAGCGAGTTGAAGTTTGAGCCGATCCAGCCGAACTGGAACATGGCGAGCGCGAAGAACACGATGAAGATCGCAAAGGGCATCGGTTCCGGGCCAAGCACCTGCACCACCAGCCAGATGAAGGTGATGGCGATGAAGCCCAGCAGGGATCCGTGCGACAGCTTGCGCATGCCGAACCGGCCGACAAGCCTTGCATTGATGAAGGACGAGAAGGCCATGAACAGCGCCACGCCCGCAAAGGCCGCTGCGAACCATGCACCCAGCCCATAAATGCCCTTGTAGACCTGTTCGGCCGAATTGATGAAGCCGAACAGCGCACCGAAGATAAAGGTGCTGGAGAGCGTGTAACAAAGCGCAATGCGGTTGGTGAGCACGATCTTGAAGCCGCCAAGGATAGAACGGGCGGTGAAGGGGCGGACATCGTCCGGATGCAGGGTTTCCGGCAGGCGGAAATACATCCAGGCCGTCACGACGGCGGCAATTCCCGCCATGAAGGCGAAGATCAGATGCCAGTTACCGAAAAACAGCACGATCTGACCGGTGCCGGGTGCGATGACCGGAACGACCATGAACACCATCATGATCAGCGACATGACTTCCGCCATCTGGCGGCCGCCATAGATGTCACGCACGATCGAGATGGTAATGACGCGTGTCGCCGCCGAGCCGATGCCCTGAATGAAGCGCAGGATCAGCAGGCCGGAGAATGACGGTACGAAGACTACGGCGAGGGCTGAAACGATATAGATCGCAAGTCCGACGAGCATCGGCTTGCGGCGTCCGAAACGGTCCGAGATCGGACCGTACAGAAGCTGCGCGACGCCGAAGCCCAGAAGATAGGTGGAAATGACATATTGGCGGTGGTTTTCATTGACGACGCCAAGCGATGCGCCGATTTCCTGAAGACCCGGCAGCATGATGTCGATGGCAAGCGCGTTCAGCGCCATCAGCATCGCGGCAAGCGCGATGAATTCCGTGCGCCCCATCGAGCCTGCGCGCGAAGCGGTGGATTGTGAAAGTTCTGTCACAGGATTGCCCCAAAAAGAACGGCAAAGGCGTTGCATGAAGCAACGCCTGGCATAGTTTTCTGACAATCAGGGTGGGCCGGATGAACCGGCCGAAATCAGGCCGCGCCGCGGACGCTGATACCCTGTTCTTGGAAGTGGCTTTGCAGTTCGCCGGACTGGAACATCTCTCTTACGATGTCACAGCCGCCGACGAATTCGCCCTTGACGTAGAGCTGCGGGATTGTCGGCCAGTTGGAATAGTCCTTGATGCCCTGACGGATGTCGGCATCGGCAAGCACATTGACGCCCTTGTAGTCGACGCCGAGATAATCGAGGATCTGTACCACCTGTCCGGAAAAACCGCACTGCGGAAATTGCGGGGTGCCCTTCATGAAAAGAACGATGTCGTTGCTCTTCACTTCGCTGTCGATCATGTCGTTAATGCCGCTCATAGGCCTATTCCTTTCACATGCGGTTCAAGGCCGCTGCTTTCCGTTTGTTCCTAGATAACATGTCGCGGCGCGATTTCCACCCGGGAAGCGTAAAAAACTGCGGGTGTGGCATCATTGGAGAGGGATCGAAATTTCGCGTCCACGTCGCAGCGGGTCAGGTGTCGGGATAGACCAGAAGTATTTTGCCGATCGTCTTTCGCGGTCTGGAGACGAGCGGGACTAATATGCCTGTCTCGTCAGCGAAAAGATCGAGTTCTTTCTGGTTCTGGAGTGTCATCACTGAGCGGCCGGTCGCTAGCGAACAATCTCGTTCGCAATCCACCTGCATTTCACTCACCAGTCGGTCGTTTTGGTGGTCGATTTTGAGATCGACAATTAATTTAGGCTCTTCCTGTTTAAGCAGACGGCAGGTTTGACCAATTTTGCAAAGCGCGGTGCCGGCTATCGGATCAGCATCATGAAGCAGCACGGCGAAGCCGATTTTGATCTCTTTGTTACTTCTGTCGTCGGTGAAGCCCATGCGTGTTGCGGAAAGAAACAGGAGGGCGCAGGCGAAAAACAGGCAAAGCCGCTCGTTGCGGATCATCGATATCTCTGTCGGCTGCGCGCAGCGGCCGTGCGTCTTTTGCTCACCTGCTTCTTGGCTGGCTTGGGTTTGACGGCTGCGTTGATCGCGGCTTCCAGGACCGAGCCGACGATGCCGCCGGCAAGGGAACCGGCGCTTTTCGTCCGGCGGGCCCTTCGGGTCTTGCGGATACCGGTCTTGGTCAGCACTTCGGCCAGAGCGCCCTTGACGACGCCGTTGAGCAATTGATCGACGATGCCAGACAAATTTCCCTCGCCAATAAATAAATCATATTTCGGTCGCGATTTTTACTATACGTGCATCGCCCACTGTATCAAGCGATCCTTTCGGGTGCCTCCAGCCCGAAGGTTTATGCATGCCGACCGTCAAGTCACGCCTTGTTCTTTATTTCCCCGGTTTCGATCCGCTCGATGCGGCGGCCCATCATCTGCGTTACCAGCGGGCGGCGGCGCTGGCCGGCAAGACTTGGGATGTCGACTATGCGGTGGGACCGCTCACGAACACGCCGGCGGGTGAAACATTCACGGTGGAGGCTTCGGCGGGCGACTGGCGGACGCGCTCCGACATTTTCGTTTACGATCATAATGCGGTGATATCGCAGTTACGGGATGCGCCGGTCCGGCAGCAGATCTGGCTTGGTTTCAAAGCCGGTGCAGGCATTATCGCCGAGGGCGGTGCGGCGCGCTACTTCCGCCATGCCTGGCGTTTTGGTCTGTTCTTCATCTTCCCGTTCCTGCTGATGCTGGTCGGCGGTGCTGTTGCTGCGGCTATTGCGCTCTCGCCTTCGCTGCTCGGTTTGCCTCTCTGGCTCTTCGCAATCAGCCTTCCCGCCGCCGCCCTGTTTTTCGTGAAGGCGTTTCTGCCTTTTGCGGAGCGGTTTCACACCCTGCATCTTTATGCGGACTGGCGCTTCGCGCTCGCTGTCGGCCGCGATGAAGCGATTGCCCGCGACTGGATCGAAGAGAGGGCCGCACTTGTTCTGACGACGCTTGAGCAGCCCTCGGACGAGGTTCTGGTCATTTCGCACAGCATGGGCGCCAGTCTTGCGCTCGCCGTGATCGGCCGCGTGCTGGAACTCAGGCCGGATGCGCTGGATGGCCGGAAGCTGTCCTTTGCAACGCTGGGCGGCGCAGCGCTGCAATGTGCGTTCCTGTCGAGTGCGGACAGGCTGCGTGAGAGCGTCGGCGTGATTGCACGTCACCCTGAGGTGACATGGTTCGATATCCAGTGCCTCACCGATCCCATTCACCTCTACAGGTGTAACACGGTGGCGCTGACCGGCCATAAGGATGCGCCGCTGCCGAAGATCGTGCCGATCCGCTTCAAGCATTCGCTTTCGCCGGAGCGGTATAAAAAGAACAAGCGCAACTTCCTGCGCATGCACCGGCAATATGTTCTGGGGCCTGATCGCAAGTCCGGTTACGATTTTACGCTGCTAACGGCTGGACCTTTACCGGCCGCATCTTTTGCCGATCTGGAATCGCAGAGCCCGCCTGCTTTGTAAGCGGCTACTGCTCATTCTACCGGATATGAAAAGGCCCGCGTGAGAGTATCACGCGGGCCTTTGATTTTAGTCCGGAGCCTTTATGCGTTGGCAGGACAGTGAAACTGTCTTGCCCGAACGGCTTTGACGGCCACGGTCATTCGGGAGCCGAGGTCTGCAGGGCAAGGGCGTGCAGAACGCCGCCCATATTGCCCTTCAGCGCGTCATAGACCATCTGGTGCTGCTGCACGCGGGTCTTGCCCTTGAACGCATCCGCAACGACTTCCGCCGCGTAGTGGTCGCCGTCACCGGCCAGATCGCGGATCGTGACCTTTGCCCCGGGAATTCCCGCCTTAATCATGTCTTCAATGTCGCCGGGTTTCATGGGCATGGTGTTTCTCCTTAATTCATTCTGCGGCGAGCAAAGTTTCGCCGTCCATGAATTGAGGGAACCACGATTCATAGGCCAAGTGCAATTCTTTAATCTCGACAGCCCGCGCCGTGCCCAGCTTTACGCTCGCACCGCCGGTAACGCCGATTGCGGGGCAGGAAACGCCCGCCGCCTTCGCCGCTGCCTGCACCTTGTCGAGATCACCCTTCTTCACCGTCAGGACGTAACGACCCTGGTCTTCGCCATAGAAGGTGAGGACCGGATTGTGGCCTTCGACCGCATCGATCGTCGCGCCGATGCCGGAGGAAATTGCCATTTCGGCAACCGCAAGCGCCAGACCGCCCGAGGAGCAATCGTGAACCGCTGTCGTAAGACCATCGGTGATGAGCGTACGGACGAAATCGCCGTTCTTCTTTTCGGCTGCCAGATCCACATGCGGTGCGGGGCCATCGATGCGGCCATGGATGTCGCGCATGTAAACCGACTGGGCGATGTGGGTGCCGAGACCGGCAGGCGCGCCGACCAAGAGCACCACTTCGTCAGCGGCGGCAAAGCGGATGCGCGCCATGCGGCCCCAATCCTTCAGGAGGCCGACGCCGCCGATGGTGGGGGTGGGCAGGATCGCCTGACCGTTGGTCTCGTTGTAGAGCGAGACATTGCCGGAAACGATCGGGAATTCCAGCACGCGGCAGGCTTCGCCGATGCCCTTGATGGCATGCACGAGCTGGCTCATGATCTCAGGCTTTTCCGGATTACCGAAATTGAGGTTGTCGGTAGCCGCCAGCGGCAGGGCGCCGGTTGCGGTGATGTTGCGCCAGCATTCGGCGACGGCCTGCTTGCCGCCTTCGAAGGGATCGGCCTCGACATAACGCGGCGTCACGTCGGAGGAGAAGGCGAGCGCCTTCTTGTCATGGCCTTCGACACGGACCACGCCGGCATCGCCACCCGGCAGCTGCAGGGAGTTGCCCTGGATCAGCGTATCGTACTGCTCATAGACCCAGCGGCGCGAGGAGTTGTTGGCCGAACCAACCAGCGAAACCAGCGCATCGGCAATATCGGCCGAGGGAATGTCATTTTCCGAAAGCGGCGCCTGAACCTTGGCGGGCGTCCACGGACGGTCATATTCCGGGGCCTGATCGCCGAGATCCTTGATCGGCAGGTTGGCGACTTCCTCGCCATTGTGCAGCACGCGGAAGCGCAGGTCGTCGGTGGTCTTGCCGACGATAGCGAAGTCCAGACCCCATTTAACGAAGATCGCCTTGGCGACCTCTTCCTTGGAGGGCTCGAGAACCATGAGCATGCGCTCCTGGCTTTCCGACAGCATCATTTCGTAAGCCGTCATGCGCTCTTCGCGCACCGGCACGGCATTGAGGTCGAGTTCGATGCCGAGATCGCCCTTGGCGCCCATTTCAACGGCCGAGCAGGTGAGGCCGGCGGCACCCATGTCCTGAATGGCGATGACCGCGCCGGTCTTCATCAGTTCAAGGCAGGCTTCCAGCAGGCACTTTTCGGTGAAGGGGTCGCCGACCTGAACGGTCGGGCGCTTTTCTTCGATCGACTCGTCGAATTCGGCAGACGCCATGGTCGCGCCGCCGACACCGTCACGGCCGGTCTTTGCACCGAGATATACCACCGGCAGGCCGACGCCCTTGGCTTCCGAAAGGAAGATCGCATTGGACTTGGCAAGGCCAGCAGCAAAGGCGTTGACGAGGATGTTGCCGTTATAACGCGGGTCGAATTCCACTTCGCCGCCGACGGTCGGCACGCCGAAGGAATTGCCGTAACCGCCGACACCGGCGACGACACCGGCCACGAGGTGGCGGGTCTTCGGATGGTCAGGAGCACCAAAACGCAGCGCATTCATGGCAGCGATCGGGCGTGCGCCCATGGTGAAGACGTCACGCAGGATGCCGCCGACGCCGGTCGCCGCACCCTGATAGGGCTCGATATAGGATGGGTGGTTGTGGCTCTCCATCTTGAAGACGACGCAGTCGCCATCGTCGATATCGACAACGCCGGCGTTTTCACCGGGGCCCTGAATGACGCGCGGGCCTGTTGTCGGCAGGGTCTTCAGCCACTTCTTGGAAGACTTGTAGGAGCAGTGCTCGTTCCACATGGCCGAGAAGATGCCAAGCTCGGTAAAGCTAGGCTCCCGTCCGATCAGGTCGAGGATACGCTGGTATTCGTCGGGCTTCAGCCCGTGGGATGCAACGAGTTCCGGGGTGATCTTGATGGAGTTTGGAATCGACATAGGTCTCACGCGGTTCGAGCCGAGGAAAGTTTCCGGTTCTTTAGCGCAAGAGGCTCAATGGCGCGACAGGAAAATGCGCTGTTTTGCCGGTTAATTGGCGGTTTATGCCGTTATTCGCGGCGGCGCACGGTCTGCGCACCAACGCACATCGGGTCATGCCACGCTCTCATATCCGGCGGAGCCATTATCGAGCAGGTGGCGGAGGACGCCGAAGGCATGCGTCAGTTCCTCGCGGGTGGAGGGGCCTGAAAAGCTGATGCGGACGCGGTGGAAAACCTTGTCCGTCCGTCCGGCCTTGAACTCGTCCTCGTCGTCGATCAGCACGCCTTCCTTCATCGCCGCATTGCGGAAGGTGCCGGAAAGCCAGGGTTCGGGCAGTCTCAGCCACAGGAAGGCGATATCCGGCAGCGAATTGAAATCCAGTCCGGCAAAGGCCCGCCGGGCAATCGCTTCGCGTTGATTGATTTCTGCGATGCAGTCCTTGCGAATGTCATCGGCGTCGCCGCTATTGACGAGGCGCGCGTTCAACTCGGCCAGCATGAAGGGCAGGCCGCCCGTCAGCATCGAGTGGGAAATGCGGATACGAGAGGAATATTGCGCTGGACAGGCGACCCAGCCGCCGCGCACGCCGGCGGCGACGGATTTCGACAGGCCGCCGACCACGAAGGTGATATCGGGCGCAAATTCGGCGATCAGCGGGATCGCCTCGCGGGTCATCGCGCCGTAGAGATTGTCCTCGATGATCCACACGCCGTAACGGCGGGCAATATCGGCAATCGCGCGGCGGCGCTCTTCCGGCAGGGTGGCGCAGGTCGGGTTCTGGCCGGCCGACATCAGGAAGATCATCTTCGGATGCTGCTGGGCGCAGACGCGCTCGAAATCATCAGGGACAATGCCGTTCTCATCCGCTTCCACCAGCGTCACCCGCCGACCGGCAAGGGCGGCGCTGCGGCTGATGTGGGAATAGGTGACGGGTTCGAAGACGATACGGTCGCCCGGCGCGGTCATCGCCGTCACCACACTCATCACCGCCGCATGGGCGCCAAGCGTCGAGACGATGTTTTCCGGTTTCGGCGACCAGCCGTTCTGGGAAAGCCAGCGAACGCCCGCCATGCACCAGCTGTCGGGGAAGGAGCGGGCGTAATTGGTGATGTCGTAGGCATGCTCACGGGTGACGGCCTCGATGTGCCGGGCGATCAGCCCGCTCTGGCCGACATCCGGTGCAGCCGTCGTGTTCAGCCTGAATTCGGCGCTGCTGTCGATGGCGTGGCGTGTGCTGCCGAAGGCCGCCGCTGCCGGTTCCAGGGGCAATGAGGGGGCAGGGGTCTTGCGCTCATTGACATAGGTGCCGCGTCCGACCTCACCGCTGACGAGGCCACGTTCGTGAATGAGCGCATAGGCCCGGCTGATTGTACCGATTGTCACACCGAGATCGTAAGCAAGATTGCGCTGGGGCGGCAGTTTCGAGCCGGCCTGCAGGGTGCCGTCGGAAATCGCGCCTTCAATACTGTCGGCGAGGCGAAGATAAATCGGGCCGTCGCCCTCGGTGATGTCGGGAAGCCAATTTGTCATGGTGACAATTTATGCATTGTATCTATCGAGAAGTCAATTGTATTTATTGTCTGCATTAATTGAGGATCAACGAACGGAGACAATAGGTGCAATATGCGCAAGATGGATCAATACCTTTCGACAGCGGATACACTCTATCCTGATGGCTACGAACGGGAACGCGTGTTCCGCGATGCCGGCGACATGGTCGCACCGGCGCCCTTTCCGGCCAAGATCGCCCACACGCTTATTGGTCGCCTGATTGCGGGCATGTTCAATTGGCACCGGAAACGGCAGGGACGGCTCGCTTTGCGGGAATTGTCCGACGATCTTCTGAAGGATATCGGCGTTACGCGGGATGAGGCCCTCAACGAGGCCGCAAAATCGCGGCTTCTCTCCTGGCCCTCCCGGTCGCTTTGATTTTTTGTCGGAGAGCGGTGCCTTCTTTCCCCGGCGCCATCAAGCCATTCGGCAGCCCGCCACGCCACTCCCAACCGGCGCTGGCGGGTTTTTTTATTGGATTGCCGAGAGCCTCTTTGCCAAATCGACAAGTACGTTACAGGGATTTTTTGCGCCGGGCACACATCCGTGTCCCTCATTCCTGTGCTTGTCACAGGAATCCAGCCGATGCGCGTCTGCGCGACGGAAGGACTACTCTCAGCCCAAGGACTTGGGCTGGCTGGATCCCTGTGACAAGCACAGGGATGAGGATAGAAACGATGCATCCCAAGCTAAGAACTAACCGATGCGCCCGCCGCGGACCGTTTCCGCGCTTGTCGATCAGCAGCCCTTGCCGCCGTTCGCCCAGCGCTTGACGTCGGTTGCGATGCGGCCGGAAATGGCTTCGTTCATCACGGGGCCGAAAGCGTCGAGCTTTGCCGGATTGCCTTCGGCCTGAACCACCAGCATGGGGCGCGATTCCGGGCTGTTGCGCGGCACGAGCAGGATGCGCGGGCGGCCGGAGAAGGAGTTGAGTTCAGGGGCCAGACGATAGGCCTTGAAGGCCGCATCGCCCGACTTGAACCAGCAGGCATTCGCGCCAAGCGCGATCCGTTCCATGGTCGGCAGGGCCGCGCGGGAGACGGAGGCAGCCGGCTGCGGTTTCGGCTGGCAGGCGGCAAGTGCGGCGGCAGCGAGGATCAATCCGGCGGCTTTATGGGCATTGTGTCGAAGAAGACGGGGCATCAGGTCATCCAGAAGAAAGGCCGAAACGGCGCCGAAAGCCGGCATCAAAAAAGGCGGGCCTGAAGCCCGCCCGGTCTATCAGGCTGCGATGACGCCGAGCGCCGAAGCGAAGAGGCCGCGGCCGTCATTGCCGCCATGGGCGGCTTCGATGAGGTTTTCCGGATGCGGCATCATGCCGAGGACATTGCCCCTGGCGTTGATGACGCCGGCAATGTCGTTCAGCGAGCCGTTGGGGTTGGTGTCCTCGGCATAACGGAACACCACCTGGCCGTTGCCTTCCAGCGCCTTCAGCTCTTCGGCTTCGACGAAATAGTTGCCGTCGTGATGGGCGACGGGGCAGCGCAGGATCTGGCCCTTGTCGTAAGCGCGGGTGAAATCGGTGTCGTTGTTGGCGACTTCGAGCTTCACTTCACGGCAGACGAATTTCAGCGAGGCGTTGCGCATCAGCGCACCGGGCAGCATGCCGGCTTCGACCAGAATCTGGAAGCCGTTGCAGACGCCGAGAACCTTGACGCCTTTTTCGGCCTTTTCGCGGATGGCCTGCATGACCGGCATGCGCGCGGCGATGGCGCCGCAACGCAGGTAGTCACCATAGGAGAAGCCGCCCGGAATGACGATCAGGTCGACATCGGGAATATCCGTTTCCGTCTGCCAGATGGTGACGGGCGCGCTTCCGGAAATTTTCGTCAGCGCCGCGATCATGTCGCGGTCGCGGTTGAGGCCGGGAAGTTGGACGACAGCGGATTTCATGGACGGCGGCTCCTGCGGCTTCAGAGGATGGCGATAGCGTAGTTTTCGATGACCGTGTTGGCCAGGAGCTTTTCGCACATCGCCTTCAGGTCGGTCTCGGCCTTGGCCTTGTCGGCGCCTTCCAGCTCCAGGTCGAAGACCTTGCCCTGACGGACATGGCCGACGCCACCGAAACCGAGGCTGCCGAGCGCGCCTTCGATTGCCTTGCCCTGCGGATCGAGAACGCCGTTCTTCAGCGTAACAGTCACCCGTGCCTTGATCACCTGATCTTCTCCTGATTTTACCCTACGAGGCCAATATTACTTTACGAGGACCGGACCAGTGCCGCGGATCGGTTCGTTTTCATTGATGATGCCGAGACGGCGCGCCACTTCGGAATAGGCTTCCACAAGTCCGCCCATATCGCGGCGGAACAGGTCCTTGTCCATCTTTTTCTGGGTCTCGATGTCCCACAGGCGGCAGCTGTCTGGCGAAATCTCGTCGGCGAGGATGATGCGCATCATGTCGCCTTCGAAGAGCCGGCCGCATTCGATCTTGAAATCGACGAGCTGGATGCCGACGCCGAGGAACAGGCCGGACAAGAAGTCGTTGACGCGGATGGCGAGCGCCATGATGTCGTCAAGCTCGGCGGGATTGGCCCAGCCGAACGCCGTGATGTGCTCTTCGGAGACCATCGGGTCTTCCAGCTCATCCGACTTGTAATAGAACTCGATGATCGAGCGCGGCAGCACCACGCCTTCCTCGATGCCGAGGCGCTTGGAGAGAGAGCCGGCGGCGACATTGCGCACGACGATCTCAAGCGGGATCATCTCCACTTCCTTGATCAGCTGCTCGCGCATGTTGAGGCGGCGGATGAAGTGGGTGGGAATGCCGATCTTGTTCAGATGCGTGAAGACATATTCGCAGATACGGTTGTTCAGCACACCCTTGCCGTCGATGACTTCATGCTTCTTCTTGTTGAAGGCGGTCGCATCGTCCTTGAAGAACTGGATAAGCGTGCCTGGCTCCGGACCTTCGTAGAGGATCTTGGCCTTGCCTTCGTAAATACGGCGGCGACGGTTCATAATTGCAGGTCTCTTGGTTGACGCCGATTCTGGTGGCGTTGCGTTTGGTCTTTGAAGCGGTCCCATAAAGGAAAAGAGTGCATTCTACAATGCGGCTCGCATATTTCCCTTCAATTCTTGTGACAGGCCGGAGAAACCGCGGCACCCGGAAAATAGGCTTCCGGGGCAGATCGAAGGGGAGGCGGCCCGCACGGCCGCCGCCGTCAGGGCTCGACAGCCTTCAGCCTGCTCAGGAACTGGGCGAACACCATGCCGCCTTCCGGCCACGGACCATGGCCGGACTCGCTGTTGATATGGCCGGACATGCCGGCGTCGATCAGCAACGAACCCCAGGCGGCGGCAATGTCATCGGCGTGTTCATAGGAGCCGAAAGGATCGTTCCGGCTGGCGATGGTGATCGTCGGGAAAGGCAGCGGGTCGCGCGGGTAAGGCCCGAAGGTCATCAGGTGCTTGGGCCGGATATCGGGATTGGCGACATCGGGCGGCGCAACGAACAGCGCACCGGACACCTTCTTGCCGATTTCCGGCAGGGCGTGGATGACGGTCGGCACGCCAAGGGAATGGGCGACGAGGACGATGGGCTTGGTGGAGGCGTTGACCTCTTCCACCAGCCGGGCGACCCAATCTTCCTTCACGGGTTTGGCCCATTCGGCCTGCTCGACGCGACGGGCGGTGGAAAGCTTGCGCTCCCAGCGGCTCTGCCAGTGGTCGGGGCCGGAATTGGTATAACCGGGGACGATCAGGATATCTGCTTCTGAAACTTTCATGCGCCCATATCTGTGTTGTGATGCCGCCGCGATCAAGGTCGCGGCGACATTAACTTCAAGGTCTCTTACTCAGCTCAAGTCTCAGGCGTTGCCGAAGACGCGGGTGAAGATCGTGTCGACATGCTTGGTGTGGTAACCGAGGTCGAACTTTTCGCGGATGACCTCTTCGGGAAGTGCGGCGCGCACTTCCTCGTCGCCCAGCAGTTCCTCAAGGAAGTCGGCGCCCTGTTCCCACACCTTCATGGCGTTGCGCTGGACGAGACGATAGGCGTCCTCGCGGGAAACGCCTGCCTGCGTCAGCGCCAGCAGAACGCGCTGCGAATGCACGAGGCCGCGGAACTTGTTCATGTTCTTCAGCATGTTGTCCGGGTAGATCACCAGCTTTTCGATGACGCCGGCCAGACGGTTCAGCGCGAAGTCGAGCGTGACGGTCGTGTCGGGGCCGATGGCGCGCTCGACCGAGGAGTGGCTGATATCGCGCTCGTGCCATAGTGCAACGTTTTCCATTGCCGGAACGACGGACATGCGCACCAGCCGGGCAAGGCCGGTGAGGTTTTCGGTCAGAACCGGGTTGCGCTTGTGCGGCATGGCGGACGAACCCTTCTGGCCCGGCGAGAAGAACTCTTCCGCTTCCAGAACCTCGGTGCGCTGCATGTGGCGGATTTCGATGGCGACGTTTTCGATCGACGAGGCGATGACGCCGAGGGTCGCGAAGAACATGGCGTGGCGGTCACGCGGGATGACCTGCGTGGAGACCGGCTCGGGGATGAGGCCGAGCTTTTCGCAGACATGTTCTTCGACGCGCGGATCGATATTGGCGAAGGTGCCGACGGCGCCGGAGATCGCGCCCGTGGCGATTTCGGCGCGGGCATTGACGAGGCGCTCGCGATTGCGGTGCATCTCGGCATAGAAGCGGGCAAAGGTCAGGCCCATGGTGGTCGGCTCGGCATGGATGCCGTGGCTGCGGCCGATGCGCACCGTGTTCTTGTGTTCGAAGGCGCGGGTCTTGAGCGCCGTCAGCACCCGGTCCATATCGGCGAGCAGCAGATCGGCGGCGCGCACGAGCTGGATGTTGAGCGTGGTGTCGAGCACGTCGGAAGAGGTCATGCCCTGATGCACGAAACGGCTGTCAGGGCCGACAAATTCGGCAAGATGGGTTAGAAAGGCGATGACGTCGTGCTTGGTGACGGCTTCGATTTCATCGATGCGGGCGACGTCGAAGGTGGCGCTGCCGCCTTTTTCCCAGATCGTCTGGGCAGCCGACTTGGGGATGACGCCGAGTTCGGCCAGCGCGTCACAGGCATGTGCCTCGATCTCGAACCAGATGCGGAACTTTGTTTCCGGCGACCAGATGGCGACCATTTCCGGCCGGGAGTAACGAGGGATCATGGCAATGACTTTCTTTGTGGAGGAATTTTGCTGCCCGTTTAGCAAAGTGTTCCGGTAATCTCAATCTATCAAGCCACATGCCTATGTTGCTCGTTGCGCACGTCGGCAAAGGAATGCACCCGCAGGCAGGAGTGGAACGGCGGCAAAGGGTAAATACAATCCAAGACCCAGAACGCAGAACTGGTAAATCGCGCCGAGCGATGTGAAGAGCTGCTGGAAAAACCAGATGCGGGAGAATGCCGGCGCGTGCCATTGCGCATAGAAAATCCGGTACTCGAAAGCGAAGAACGCCGCCGCGACAGCCAGCGTGAAAAAAGCGATGGCAAGACAGGCCGCCGCGAAACGCAGCGGCAGGGCGGTGGACGGGGGGAGGAAGTGCAACGCGGCCATGGCCAGCATCCAGCCGAAAAGGCCGCCCACGAAGAAAAGCGTGATTATGTCGGTGGCGTGGTCGGTTTCCAGCCGGTTCCTGACATAGAGGCCGATGGCGGCGGCCGCGGCTGAGCAGAGGGCCCAGACAAACGCGCCGAGCAGCGTAAATAGCGCTGCCGAAGCCGTGTCACGGAAACCCCGCCTGTCGCTTCCCATGAAAATCCCCCCAACGCCTTGCTGTGCCGTCTCCGGCCTGTCCGCATTCAGCGGTGGCGGGTTACGTCCGCCCGGCTTCCGCCGCCGCACGCAACTGAGCGACGGTCTTGCGGTAGTCGGCGACGCCATCGCCCTTGAAGACGGCCGAGCCGGCCACCAGCGCATTCGCACCGGCGGCAACGATTGCGCCCGCGGTTTCCGCCGTCACGCCGCCATCAACTTCCAGTTCGATCGGCCGGTCGCCGATCATTGCCTTTGCCGCGCGGATCTTGTCGAGCATGGCCGGAATGAACTTCTGCCCGCCGAAACCGGGATTGACGCTCATGATCAGGACGAGATCGACATCATCAAGCACGTTCTCGATGACCGAAAGCGGCGTGGCGGGGTTCAGCGTCACGCCGGCCTTTCTGCCGAGCCCGCGGATCGTCTGCAGCGAGCGGTGCAGGTGAGGCCCTGCTTCCGCGTGCACGGTGATGCTGTCACAGCCGGCCTTGGCGAAGGCTTCGAGATAGGGATCAACGGGTGCGATCATCAGATGGCAGTCGAAGAACGCCATGCTGTGCGGGCGCAGCGCCTTGATGACATCAGGGCCGAAGGAGATGTTGGGGACGAAGTGGCCATCCATGACATCGAGGTGGATCCAGTCCGCGCCGGCTTCCGTGACATCGGCGACTTCCTGTCCGAGCTTGGCGAAATTGGCGGCCAGAATGGAAGGGGCTATGCGGATGGGCAGGGACATGGGGCAAACTCCTCTCGACGCGTTGCGTAAGCTGCCTTTAACATCAAGTATCCGGGTTTGAAACGGCTGGCCGCGCGGTTGCCGGAGGTTTTCAGCCGCGTTTCATCGAATTTCGGTTGCTGCCGCGTTGCCTATTGTTTTTCCGCCTTGTCCGCCGGTTCGAAACGCTGGCCGTTCCAGCGCTGCAGGCGATAGGGATTGTCGGAAAGGTCGTGTGACGGGTTGAAGCCGAGATCGCCGATGACGGTCTTGAAGACGGCGCCGCCAGCCAATATTTCCGGCCCGGGTTTCGACTGCGCCTGCACTGCCTCCGCAAGGGCGGCGGTGAGTTCGGCCGCGGCATAAGCGGGCAGGATATAGCCCTCAGGTTCGATGCCTGCGCCCCGCAGTTCGCCGGCGGCGGTCTGGGCGGAGGGCAGGGCGTCATAGGCCGGACGCGTGACGGCCAGCACATTCGCGGTCAAGGGAACCGGATTGTTGGCGGCGTTCATGGCGTCGCCGCCCATGATGGTCAAGGGAAGGTTTTCGGATGCGGCATCCCGGGCGATGATGGCGACGTCGTTGCGCTCCGCGCCCACGAAGACATGGGAGATGCCGGTGCGCGCCAGCCGGCGCACAAGCGCCACCTGCTGTTCCTGGTTGGGCCGCATCGTATCGGTGAAGGTGGGCTTGAGGCCGTTTTCCTCGAGCGCCGAGCGGATGCGGTCCACCAGCTCGCGGCTATAGATCGTGCCGTCATCCACAAGTCCGATGGAGTGTCCCTTCCAGTCGCGCAGGATGATTTCGGCGATCCTGTCCGATTCGGCCCTGTCAGACGGGGCGAGGCGGAAAAGCGGCCAGCCGTATTTCAGCGCATCTTCCATCAGGATCGGCGCGCGGCTGGAAAGCGTGATCGCGGGAATGGCGGCCGCTTTCAATGGCGGCAGAACGCCCTGAAGCGTCTCCGTGCATAAAAACCCGATCGCGGCGCTGACCTTGGCGGCCACGAGGCCATCGGCAATCGCGCCGCCGCTGCCGTCTTCGCAGCTCTCATGGATTTCGACGACATCAAGCCCGAGCTTGGCCGCCGCCGCCTTCGCCCCCTGCCGCATCTGCTGGCCCAGAAGCTCGTAAGGACCGTTCTGAGGGGCAACAATGCCAATCGATGCCGCGCTTGCTGAGCCCGCGAAGGCAAAACCGGCGATGATCGTTAGCAGGCGAAGTGAAAGCATGACGCGATAGAAATCCTGTTGTCCCGGCTTGATGTTTATCGGCAACAACCGGTTTTCCAAAGGAAAAATCGCTGCGGTTTCATCATAATCGCATATCGCCATCCGCAGGGCGGCGGTTTTGATCGGAAGTTACCCGATTCGAGGGCGCGGAGCAGTCCAGCAACTTTTAATTGTTTTCATTCGGTGCAATTGCGCGCGACCGGTCTCGCGGTGCGGCTGTTCTTGCGGTGGAGTTGTTCCTCCTTTGCACCGAATGGGCGAGGAGGTATTTCGTGTTCCTGCCGTGAGTTGCGTTACTTCATAAATCTATTACATGTGCCGCGTATAAGCACAGTTTAGAAAAGACTGAGCTAGGTTTATGCTTTTCAGAGTGCAGCACAAAAACATGCACATTTTATTATCAATTGCATAATTTATTGATATATATGACGAATATATAATCCTTCCAATTATTCACCGCTTTTACGCCATGTTTTTTTCGCATTTGCGAGAAGATTTGCTTGACGGAAAGTAAATGATTAGCTTAGATGTAACTGTTTCAGGGGACGACTGAAATTGGCTGTAACAGGCCTCGGAAAGTGTTCCGATTATAAGCACTGCCAGACTATATTACATTCTATATTCTATTTTTTTCATTACGTATAAACCGCTTCAGGCAACTGGGGCGGTTTTTTACATGAAGCTAATTTAAGCAATTTTAAATTGAATTCTGAAAGCCTGGCGCAAAGACGTTCTTTCATTTTTGTATTTCTGGAAAAGATATAGCGCGGAGAGGGTAAATCCAACTCCGGCGTATAGATCGTATGACTGTGTGAAATTGCCCGTCGAACGCCCTTGTTGCCTGCAGGCGGGTCCGGTTGGCCGCTTGTGCGGCCTTATTTCAGGGCGGCCAGGGCGTCCCTGGCAAAGGCGGAGATGGGTTCGGGAAGTTCACCCGGATCGAACCAGCCGATAGCGGAAAGCTTGTCCGGTTCGGTCAATGCCGGCTCACCCTGCGCATCGCGGGTAACGAAGATCAGCGAAACCCAGTGGTGGCGGTCTTGCGTATCGATAAATTCGCTATGGCAGAGAAACTCGACGTCGCCGATCTCAAGGCCGGTTTCTTCTTCGGCCTCGCGGCGTGCTGCGGCGAGGGAAGTTTCAAGGTGATCGACCTTGCCGCCCGGAATGCTCCAGTATCCGGCTTCCGGCGCCTTCAGGCGCCGGCATAAAAGTACGCGCTCGTTACGCAATATGACAAGGCCGACACCAACGCCCGGAAAATCGAGGCCGGGCTTGATGGTTGATGTCATATTGTCCATTGCGCTGGTCAAGCCTTGGCGTTGGCCACGATCAGCATGAAGGCGGGAATGTCGTCGCCGAAACCAACCGGTGTCGGGCCATCGTCGTGGTCGCGATAATGGCGGCGGCGGTCGCGGTTGTCGTCATTGGCGTGCGGTTGGTTGCGGCTGTTGCGCTCGGAATTGCGCGGGGTCTTTTCCGGTCTGCGTTCTGCCTTCACCTTGTCTTCTCCGTGAGCCGCAATGTCCGTATCCACAGCGGACTGTGCATCCTGATTGATGTTTTCGACCGGCGATGCGGGTGCATCGCGACGGTTCCTGTCGCGACCTCTACCGCCACGTTCCTTGGGCCCTCGGCGGCTGGAATTGCTCTCGAAGCTTTCCATGGGCGCGGGGAGTGAGGACAGGTCACCGCTCAGCCACTCGATCTTCTCGGCGATCAGCTTTTCGATCGCGTCCAGATATTTTGCATCGCTTTTGGTGACGAGGGTGAAGGCCTTGCCCGAACGGCCCGCGCGACCGGTGCGGCCGATGCGGTGGACATAGTCTTCAGCGTGAATGGGAACATCGAAGTTGAAGACGTGGCTGACATCGGGAATGTCCAGTCCGCGTGCTGCAACGTCGGAGGCGACCAGCAGCGTCAGATTTCCATCGCGGAAATTCTGCAGCATCGTGGTGCGCGAACGCTGGTCCATGTCGCCATGCAGGGCGCCGACGGAAAAGCCGTGACGATCCAGCGAACGGAACAGGTCTGCCACATCCTTCTTGCGGTTGCAGAAGATGATCGCGTTCTTGAGTTCGGTCTCTTCGGCACGGACGAGATCGCGCAGCACGGCGCGCTTCTCATAGTCCTTGTTGTGCGCGGCGACGATGCGCTGCGTCACGGTCTTTGCCGTGGAAGAAGGCTTGGCGACTTCGATACGGGTCGGGTTCTGAAGGAACCGGTCAGCCAGCTTCTGGATTTCCGGCGGCATGGTGGCCGAGAAGAACAGCGTCTGCCGGGTGAAGGGGATCATCTTGGCGATACGCTCGATATCGGGAATGAAGCCCATGTCGAGCATGCGGTCGGCTTCGTCGATGACGAGGATTTCCACGCCGGTCATCAGGAGCTTGCCGCGCTCGCAATGGTCGAGAAGGCGGCCGGGCGTGCAGATCAGCACATCGGCGCCGCGCTCCAGCTTGCGGTCCTGGTCTTCGAAGGAAACACCGCCGATGAGGAGGGCGACGTTCAGCTTGTGATTCTTGCCATATTTCTCGAAGTTCTCCGCCACCTGCGCTGCAAGCTCACGGGTCGGCTCGAGGATCAGGGTGCGCGGCATTCTGGCGCGCGCACGGCCCTTTTCGAGCAACGTCAGCATCGGCAGAACGAAGGACGCGGTTTTGCCCGTGCCGGTCTGTGCGATACCGCAGATATCACGCTTTTCCAGCGCCGGCGGAATGGCGCCAGCCTGAATGGGTGTCGGCGTCGTGTAGCCGGCATCTGCAATAGCGGAAAGAACTTTTTGGCTCAGGCCAAGATCAGAGAATGTTGTCAAAGGAAGAACTTTTTCCGTTCTGGTTCGGTAAGAACACCTGCGTGCCGCTGCGGCACTTGCAAAGACTTGGCGCGGGGATATGCCCAAATTGCCGGAAAGTCAAGGAAACAACGGGGAAAGCGCGCGAAACAGCGGGGTTCGGGCGGGGCTTCTGGGCCTTTGGTGCAGATTTCAGCGATTTATCGTGAAAAGCGCAAAAAAAGCATTAAAATCGTGCTGCTATTTTAAATAGGTTTTGAGTTCCGTTCCAGCGATCAGGAACCGCATGGGATCAACAGGCGTATCGTTGCGGCGCACCTCATAATGCACATGCGGACCGGTGGAGCGACCGGTGCTGCCGGCACGGCCAATGACGTCGCCTGCTTCGACCTTGTCGCCGGCTTTCACCAGAATGGCGGAGAGATGGCCGAATCGCGTCGAAACCCCCTGACCGTGATCGATCTCAACCATATTGCCGTAGCCGCCTGAGTTTTCCGCCACCGTCACCTTGCCCGCGCCGGTGGATTTGACGTCAGCACCGGTCTCGGCGCGAAAATCGATGCCGGTATGCAGGGCCGGGCGGCCGAGAAACGGATCCATCCGGTTGCCGAATCGGCTTGTGATCGCCCGGCCGGGAGCAGGGTTGCCGAAGGGCAGGGCGGTTGCGGTTTCCTTGACGATGTCGAGCCTGTTCAGGGCATTGTCGAGATTGGTAAGCGACAGGTTGAAGGGATCGCCTTCACCGCGCTCGGGATCGGCATAGGGGCCGCCTATGTCGTTCGTGCCGCTTTCCTCGATTTTCAGGCCCGCCTGCCGGATGATGTCCTGCATCGCGTTCGCCTTGTCTTCGGCGTCGCTGGTCAGTCTGGCTATGCGCGATATCTGCTGGCGTTCGATATCCTTCAGCGACAGTGTCACCTTAGAGAACACCCGATCGGCCCGATCGGATGGCGTTTCGCCGGCTTCGGGTACATACGCGGCGCGTCTGTCTGATGTGGCGGGCTTTTCCGCCTGTGGCCTGCGTGGCGCCATCAGCTTTTCAATGGCCGAAAGGCCGCCGGAGAGGTCAGCGCGTTTTTCCGGCGCCATGGCGTTCGAAAGAGACGAGGGCGCGGCCGGGGAGGCGGCGATGCCGGAATTTTCGGCGCGCTCCAGCAATTCACTCATGCGGCCGTGCCGCGAGGTTAGCGCCGCCTGCTGTTCCAGCAGCTTTTCCACTTTCTTTTCAACAACCTGCTGATCGAGCAGCTGCCGGGAAGTGACACGGTCCACCTGTGCCCTCAGCGCCGCGATGCGGTCTTCATAGTCGTTCTGCATGCGGGTCTGGCGCGCCATGGTCGCGCCGATCAGGTCGTCACGCAAGATGAGATAGCTTGTGGCGCCAAGATAGCCGAGTGAAAACAGGCCGATCGTGCAGCCGGCAAGCGCCGCCATCCACGGCCGGATGGTCATGTGCCGCACCCTGTCGCCGCGCGCGAGAATGAGCACGTGCGGCTCACGCTTTTTGCCGAATACCCGGTTTTCCGCCGTATCAGTCACAATCTCTCTCCGGACTGGCCGATTTCTTAAGGGAAATCATAATTCGTTAAGGTTAACGAAGTTTTGCCGGAGGTGAGTTGCGGGTGTCAGCTATTGCTGACGGCGGTCAGCGAGCGGTAAA
Source organism: Agrobacterium sp. CCNWLW32 (assembly GCF_037083425.1). Classification (NCBI taxonomy): domain Bacteria; kingdom Pseudomonadati; phylum Pseudomonadota; class Alphaproteobacteria; order Hyphomicrobiales; family Rhizobiaceae; genus Agrobacterium; species Agrobacterium sp. CCNWLW32. The sequence continues at coordinate 206,006 of NZ_JBAOJM010000006.1, read as the reverse complement.
ACGAAGGCGTAAGACCCGCCTCGGCTCGGGCAAGGTCGTTGAAGGGCGGTTTCAGCGGGCCGCGGAAATTGGCGCGCACCAGCTGCCTGAAAGTTGCGGCCGGATCCTTCTTCTCACGCGCGCACAGGAACCGGAACCATTTCGCGCCGATGGCGACATGGCCCTTTTCATCATTATAGATGACGTCGAGAACGGCGGCGCTTTCGAGGTCGCCGGTCTCGCGCATCCTTGCCTGCAGGGAAGGGGTGACGTCCAGTCCGCGCGCTTCCAGGATGAGCGGGACGACCGCCAGCCGTGCGGTGAGATCGTTGCGGGTGGAATGAGCTGCCTGCCAGAGCCCGTCATGGGCGGGCAGATCGCCGTAGTCGGCGCCGAGGCTTCTCAGGCGGTCGCGCACCAGCCGGAAATGTTTTGCCTCTTCGAAGGCGACCTGCATCCAGCCATCGAAAAAGGAATGCGGCACGGGCTCGCTGGCATATCGGGCGACGATGTCGAGTGCGAGATCGACGGCGTTGAGTTCGATATGGGCGATGGCATGCAGCAGCGCGATCCGTCCCTTGACGCTATGGAGCGAGCGGCGTTCCACGGCGGTTGGCGACACGAGTTCCGGCTTCTCGGGCCTGCCCGGACGTTCGGGCAGCGGCGGGTCGAGCGGGGAGCGCAGCGACAGGCGGCGTGCAAACCAGCGCGTCGCCGTTTCCTGCGCTAGCGCGGTTTTTCTGTCGAGATCGGCGCTCACGATGGCATCCGTCGCGCCGCCTCGGAGCGAAATGATCTTGAACGGGGGCGTCACGACGGATTGGTCCCTCAGAGTTTTTTCACGGCCTCAAGAACGGCCTGCGCGTGACCCGCGACCTTCACCTTGTTCCAGACTTCCGCGATTTTTCCATCCGGCGCGATGAGGAAGGTGGTGCGTTCGACACCCATGTATTTTTTGCCATACATGCTTTTTTCCTTCCAGACGCCGTAGGCTTCCACCACCTTCTTCTCCTCATCGGCGGCCAGCATGACGGAGAGCGCGTGTTTTGCCGCGAATTTGTCGTGACTTTTGACGCTGTCGGGCGAAATGCCGATGACGACGGCGTTGGCTGCCTCGAATTCGCCGCCCAGCGCGCTGAAGTCGATGGCTTCGGCGGTGCAGCCCGATGTGTCGTCCTTCGGGTAGAAATAGAGGATGACGGCCTTGCCTTGCAGTTTGGACAACGTCACCGTCCCTTCACCGTTACGGGGCAAAGTAAAATCGGGAGCGGTGCCGCCAATCGTCAAGTCTGTCATAATCTACCTTTCTTTCGCCGGGATGTTGAGTGAAAGTCGCCACATTCGATATATAGCGAAACCGCGCGTCGTCCAGATCATGATTGAGATTTGAGGTCGAAACGATCTTAAATCTCAATCATGATCTGGGCTAAAGAATTAGAGCGGGATTCCAGACGGAAACCGCTTATACTTTTCGCCATCCGCTCCGGTGTTGCGGCGAAACAAAAGCTATTCAAGGGCAAACAAGGGCGTATGGCTGAAGTCAGGGGTGAAAAGGTCAAGTTCGGCAGGCGTGATATCATTGCGCTGCATGATCTTCCTTCGGCGCAGGCCGAAGATCCCATCATCGTTCATTGCCCCGCGCCGCGCTCCATGGTGCGAGCCTTCGTCAAGATTTTCGCGGCGCTTTTCGTGCTGGCCTTCCTCTCCATCGGCGGCATCATTCTTTCCGTCGAGACCGGATCGATCGATGCGACGCTTTCCAGCCAGGCGCAGCAGGCGCTGGAAAAGGCGCTCGGTCCACACTACAGCGCACGGATCGGTTCTTCGGCTATCAGGTTTTCCACCGGGCTGCGCCTTGCGCTGGTGGCTGAGGACGTGGATATCGTTGAGAAGGAATCCGGCCAGCATCTGAGCCGGGCGCGGGCGATCGGCATGGCGCTCGATCCGCTTGCGCTTCTGACCGGCCGTGTCTCGGTGCAAAGCCTCGAAGCTGACGGGATGGAGCTCGATACCGCGCTTTTGCCCAAGGGTAACGGGTTCGATCTCACCAGCGTCAAGCTCGACGCCGTGCCGCAGCAATTGCAGGATGCCTTCGGACAGCTCGACAAGCTCGCCCAGGCTTTCCTGAGCAGCGGAACCGAGGAGATCGATATCTCTAGCGTTTCGGTTCACCTGCCGCCCGGCGAACTCGGCAAGCCGCGTACAATCGAAGTGCGCGAATTGTCGCTGACGCCGGATCAGCAGGGCGGCTATTCGCTTAATGGCGAAACGCTGTTTAACGGTGAAATTGCCAGCGTGTCGCTCAAAACCTCCGGCGCGGGCGGTGTGATCAACGGCTTCGAGGCCCGCATCGACGGTTTCGATATCGGCCCGTTCCTGGAAAAATACGATCCCGACGGCAATCTTCATGAGGGCCTGAACGTCAAGACCGGCGTCAACATTGTCGCCCGGCGGGCCACGCAGGGGCAGGAGCCGCGCCTGGACGTTTCCCTCGGCATGGGCAACGGCACGCTTCGGATTGGCGGCGAAGCCCAGACCTTCACGGCAGGCACCGTCAATGCGCATTATGACTTTGCAAAAAGCACCCTCGTCATCGACAATTCGCGGCTGGAGCTCGGCCGGACTATTATTCCGGTCGCCGGTGAAATCAGCGATACGGAAGACGGCTTCGGTCTTTCGTTGCGGATCGACAATGGCGTTGCTTCGTCCGAAGCTTCGGGGGAGGCCCCAGTTCCTTTCAGCCTGAAGGCGGACGGGCATTTCACGGCGGCGACGAAACAGCTTGATGTTCCCGCGCTTTATGTCTCGGGCCCGCTCGGAGACATGGCGGGATCGCTGAAAATCCGGTTCGGCCAGGGGTCGCCGGAAATCAGTTTCGGCGGACAGATTCCGAAGATGGAGGCCACGGCGGTCAAGCAGCTCTGGCCGTTCTGGATGGCGCACAAACCACGCGACTGGGTGGTATCCAATCTTTACGGCGGCACCGTAACCAATGGTTCAATCGCGATCTTCATCCCGCAGGGACGGATGTGCGGCCCCGGCTGCCCTCTGGTGCTGGGCGAAAGCGAAATGCAGATCCGCTTCGATATCGATGATACGCGTCTCAATACCACCGGCGACATTCCACCGTTGCGCGATGTCGATGCGCATTTTGACCTTGTCGGCGGCAAGATGGCCGTCGATATCAAGCAGGGCACCACCTATTTCCCGTCGAACCGCTCGCTCGCGCTGGAGAACAGCCGCTTTCTCATTTCCGCTGTTTACGACAAGCCGCTGCTCGGAAATCTCGAGTTGAACGTTTCAGGTTCGGCCGACGCCGTGGCCGAGCTTGCGACACTCAAACCCATCAATGCGCTCAAGGACACGCAGTTCAAACCGGAAGATTTCACCGGTGATGTCAAAGCCCACGCGAATCTCACCGTTGGCCTGCTTTCCAGCCACAACCCGCCGCCGCCGGTCTGGACGGCCGATCTCGACCTGAAAAACCTGTCGCTGACGAAGCCCTTCGCCGGCCACAAGGTGACCGCTCTCGACGGCTTCATGACGTTGGACGACCGCCAGCTCAAACTGGAGGGCAAGGGCCGCGTGGACGACGTGCCGATGGACATCGTGATGACGGAGCCGGTGCGCAAGAAGAGCGATATCGCGCCGACACTGTCGCTGAAGGCAACCCTCAATGAGACGCAGGTCGCCAAGCTCGCCCCTGAACTGTCCACGGTCCTCGGCGGCACGACGGCGATCGAAATCGACGGCGCTGACCCCAAACGCCAGGACATCCGGCTTGATCTGACCAAGGCGTCGATCATTCTGCCCGGGCTCGGCTGGAGCAAGGGTATCGGCATTCCCGCCAATGCCACCTTGACCATGGAAGTGGCTGATGGGCGCACGACGATCAGCGACTTCTCACTCGATGGTGACGGTTTCGGCGCTGCCGGCGATATCGCCTTCAGCAAGAACGGGCTGATTTCCGCCGATCTCAGCCGCGTGCAACTCTCGCCCTCCGACAATTACGCCGTTTCGGTCGCCGCGTCGAAGAACGGCTATATCATCAATGCATCGGGCAAATCCGCCGATCTCAGGCCCTTCATTTCGAAGCTGCGCAGCCCCTCCAGCGGCAGCGACGGCGCATCCCGCTCGCAGCCCACACTTTCCGTCAAGGCGCAGTTCGACAAGGTTTACGGTTTCAACGACGAAATCCTCGGCAATGTCAGCGCCGATGTCAGCGTGCGGGACGGCAAGGTACGCTCGGTTGATTTCCGCGGTGTCACCGGCAACGGCCAGGCGGTCGTCGCCCAGACCACCAATCGCGGGGCGACGGGAACCGTAACGCTGACCAGCAGCGATGCGGGTTCGCTCGCCCGTTTTGCCAATATCTACAGCCGCATCCGCGGCGGCCTGCTCAATCTTGCGCTGACGACGTCCAATGGCAGCGACTGGAGTGGCTCGCTCGACCTGCGCAATTTTGCCGTCGTCAACGAAGCCAAGCTGCAGGACATCGTCGCCACACCGACGGGTGAGGACGGCAGGAGCCTCAACAATGCGGTGCGCCGCAATATCGATGTCAGTTCGGAAAAATTCCAGCGCGGTTTTGCCCGCCTCGTTTATGTCAACGGTTCGGTGGCGGTGGAAAACGGCGTCGTGCGCGGTGAACAGATCGGCGCGACATTCCAGGGGCTCTTGAAGGACCAGAGCGGCCGCATGGACATGACCGGCACCTTCATGCCTGCCTATGGCCTGAACCGGCTGTTCGGGGAACTGCCGTTTATCGGCATCTTCCTTGGCAATGGCCGTGACCGGGGTCTGCTCGGCATTACCTTCAAACTGTCAGGCCAGACGGACCAGCCGAAGCTGACGATCAATCCGCTGTCGTTGATCGCGCCCGGCGTCTTCCGGCAGATCTTCGAATTCCAATAAAAAGGGCCGCTTTCGCGGCCCTCAATAACAGCTTTAGCGCGGGCGTTACGCCGGGCGAACCAGCACGTGCTTCTTCTTGCCGACCGAGAGCTTGATGACGCCGTCGCCGGTCACTTCACCGGAACCAACGTTCTGACGCTCATCGGAAACGCCGATGTCGTTGATCTTCACCGCGCCGCCCTGAACATGGCGGCGGGCCTCGCCGTTCGAACCGGCGAGACCGGCGCGCACGATGAGCGAGAGAACGCCGACGCCGGCTTCGAGTTCGGATGCCGGAACCTCGATGGAGGGCAGGTTTTCGGCGAGCGCGCCTTCCTCAAAGGTCTTGCGCGCGGTTTCGGCAGCTTCTTCCGCAGCGGCGCGGCCATGCAGGATCGCCGTTACTTCGGTCGCGAGGATTTTCTTCGCCTCGTTGATCTCCGATCCGCCGAGTGCTGCCAGACGGGCGATCTCATCCATCGGAAGCGTCGTGAAGAGCTTCGCGAAGCGAACGACATCCGCATCTTCCATGTTGCGCCAGTACTGCCAGAAATCATAGACCGGCAGCAGGTCCTTGTTCAGCCACACGGCGCCCGATGCCGACTTGCCCATTTTCGCACCGGAGGAGGTGGTGAGCAGCGGCGAGGTCAGCGCGTAAAGCTGCGGTGTCCCCATTCGGTGACCGAGGTCGATGCCGTTGATGATGTTGCCCCACTGGTCAGAGCCGCCCATCTGCAGGCGGCAGCCGGTACGCTGGTTCAGCTCCACGAAATCGTAGGCCTGGAGGATCATGTAATTGAATTCGAGGAAGGACAGCGACTGCTCGCGGTCGAGGCGCGTCTTCACGCTGTCGAAGGACAGCATGCGGTTGACCGAGAAGTGGCGGCCGACGTCGCGCAGGAATTCGAGGTAGTTGAGTCCACGCAGCCAGTCGGCATTGTTGATCATCAGTGCCGGGTTCTCAGCGCGGTCATAATCGAGGTAGTTGGCAAAGACGTGCTTGAGCGAGGTGATGTTGTCCTCGATCATGTCGATCGTCATCAGCTTGCGGGCCTCTTCCTTGAAGGAGGGGTCGCCGACCATGCCGGTGCCGCCGCCCATCAGGGAAATCGGCTGATGGCCGGTCTTCTGCATCCAGTGCAGCATCATGATCTGGGTGAGGTGGCCGACATGCAAACTCGAAGCCGTCGGGTCATAGCCGATATAGGCGGTCACGGTTTCCTTGGCGAACAGTTCGTCGAGACCTGCCTCATCGGAGATCTGGTGAATGAAGCCGCGCTCATCGAGCGTGCGGAGGAAATCGGACTTGAACCTGGACATAACCTTTTACTTTCTGGTTTGATCTTTGCCGTCGCTGGAGCGCCGCACGTCCTTTCGGACGCGCAAAGGACGCTCCACAATGCCGTAAGCAGCCAATGAACGACGCGGCTTTATCATTGTTTTTTGAAATGTGCACCCGTTTCGGCCATGAATAACGGCGATTCACGTCATCATGATTCGATATTGAAGGGGAGCGGCGCATGGGCGAGGTCAAAACGGCGATCGGGCTGATGAGCGGGACATCGATGGACGGCATCGATATCGCCCTGTTGCGCACGGATGGCGAAAGCGTGGTGCGGCACGGGCCGAGCGGTTATTTCCCCTATGATCCGGGCCTGCGGGCCATCTGGCAGAAGGCGCTTGTGACAGCCAAATCCATTCGCGAACGGCGCGAGCGTCCCGGCGATCTTGGTGAGGCAGAGCGCAAGCTGACGCTTGCCCATACCGCGGCGGTCAAATCCTTCCTCCACCGTCACCGGCTTGAAGCCGGCGATATCGATGTGATCGGTTTTCATGGCCAGACGGTGCTGCACCGCCCGGATGAGGCGCTGACCGTGCAGATCGGCGACGGCGCGCTTCTGGCTGAAGAAACCGGCATCGATGTGGTTTACGACATGCGGGCGAACGACATGGTACATGGCGGGCAGGGCGCGCCGCTCATTCCCGCCTATCACATGGCGCTCTCCGCCAATCTGCCGGCAGAGTTCGAAACGCCTGCCGTCTTCGTCAATATTGGTGGCATATCCAACCTTACCTATATCGGCGAAGGAGGGCGACTTGCCGCTTTCGACAGCGGTCCCGGCAACATGTTGATCGACCAGTGGATCGAGGCGCATACGGGGAAAGCCTTCGACAAGGGTGGCAGGACGGCGGCGGGCGGCAGTGTCGTTGCCTCGCTCGTCACCCGCTACATGGAAAGCCCGTTCTTCTCGGCCAATATCCGCCGCTCCCTTGATCGCAGCGATTTTGTGCCACCGCAAAAGGGCGAGGCCTCGTTTGCCGACGGCGCGCGCACGCTGTCGCATCTGACGGGCGCTGCAATCCTCAAATCGGCGAGCTATCTGCCGGAAGAAGCAAAAACCTATGTGGTCTGCGGTGGCGGGCGTCTCAACCCGGTGATTATGGAAGAATTCGCGAGCCTTGCCGCAAAGGTGGGCGCGCGGGTGATTGCGGCGGAAGAGGCGGGTTTCGATGGCGGGGCGATGGAGGCGGAGGCCTGGGCCTATCTGGCCGTGCGATCGCTTAAAGGCTTGCCGCTGACCTACCCCGGAACGACGGGTGTGAATGAGCCGGTGACGGGTGGGGTTTTGGTGAGGGCGTAATAGACGACGGCGGGTGTGGCTCACCCCCCTCTGCCCTGCCGGGCATCTCCCCCTCAAGGGGGGAGATCGAATCGTGGCGACCTATCGGCCACCTTGAACGTAGCAGCTTAGGTAAAGAGCAGGCGTCTGGCTGATCTCCCCCCTTGAGGGGGAGATGCCCGGCAGGGCAGAGGGGGGTAAGCCAAGCCCGCCGTCGATCACTGTAGCTAGATCAAGACCTGCCCCGACGATGCGCGGCTTATCAGCGAATACGCTTCGCTGCCGGTTCCGGAACCAGTTCGCCATTCAGGCGGCGGTCGAGGTAGTCCTCGCATTCGCTCATCAGCTCATCAACCTTGCCGTTGAAGAAGTGGTTGGCGCCGGGAAGGGTGCGGTGGGTGATGAGGATGCCCTTCTGGGTCTTCAGCTTTTCGACCAGACCGTTCACATCCTTCTCTGGCGCGACCTTGTCGGCATCGCCGTTGATGATGAGGCCGGAAGACGGGCAGGGGGCGAGGAAGGAGAAGTCGTAGGTGTTGGGCTGCGGCGCAATCGACATGAAGCCCTCGATTTCCGGACGGCGCATCAGAAGCTGCATGCCGATCCAGGCGCCGAAGGAATAACCGGCAACCCAGCAGCTCTTCGAATCCGGATGCAGGCTCTGCACCCAGTCGAGAGCGGAAGCGGCGTCGGAAAGCTCGCCAGCACCATGGTCGAATTCGCCCTGGCTGCGGCCGATCGAGCGGAAATTGAACCGGAGCGTGGTGAAGCCGCGCTTCTGGAAAAGATAGAACAGCTGATAGACGATCTGGTTGTTCATCGTGCCGCCGAACTGCGGATGCGGATGAAGGATGATCGCTATCGGCGCGCTCTTTTCCTTGGAGGGTTGATAACGGCCTTCGAGGCGACCCGCAGGGCCGTTAAAAATGACTTCGGGCATTGGTACTCCGGTCGTGTTTTTTCATTCTCCAACCGCATTCTTCCGATGAGAAGACTTGACGAACTGTGTCATCTTTTCTAGAACGCAGTTTAGAATAATTCGAAACTTTGCGTGTGCTTAAGCACTCGGTCGTGTCATAAGGCAAGCGCAACTGTAATTTCAAGAAAAATGCGTTTTGGCGCAATTAAGATTGAGCGAAACTATTCCGCGATGACGGGTTTGACGCGCACATATATGGACTGGAACGCCACGGCGCCGCTTTTGCCCGCCGTGCGGGAGGTTCTCGTCTCCGCGCTGGAGATTGCCGGCAACCCGTCCTCCGTGCACCGGGAAGGGCGTGCCGCCCGCGCGGCCGTTGAGGCTGCCCGTCGTGATGTGGCGGTGCTTTGCGGCGCACAGGCATCCCACGTCACCTTTACCAGCGGGGCGACGGAAGCGGCCAATCTGGTGCTGACGCCGGATTTCAGGATGGGGCGCGCTCCCGTACGCTATGGTCGTCTTTACGTTTCGGCGATCGAACACCCCGCTTTTCGTGAAGGAGGCCGGTTCGGCAAGGCTGACGTTACGGAAATTCCCGTTACGTCAGCGGGTGTCATCGATCTTGCGGCCCTTGAGGCTCTGCTGTCTGCGCACGACAAGTCCACTGGTCTGCCGATGGTCGCCTGCATGCTGGTCAATAATGAGACCGGCATTCTTCAGCCGGTGGCTGAAGCGGCGCGGCTTGCACATGCAGCAGGGGGATTGATGGTTGTCGATGCCGTGCAGGCTGCTGGCCGCGTTCCGCTCGATATCAATGCATTGGATGCCGATTTCCTTGTGATCTCGTCCCACAAGCTTGGTGGCCCGAAGGGTGCTGGGGCGCTGGTGTCCCGCGGCGAGGTGATGATGCCAAAGCCGCTGATCCATGGTGGTGGCCAGGAAAAGGGACATCGTTCCGGTACTGAAAATACCCTGTCGGTCATCGGTTTCGGTGCCGCCGCCGCTATTGCTGCGCAAAACCTCGAGACCGAAGCGACGCGTCTTGCAGCGCTGCGCGCAAGGCTGGAAGACGGCATGCGGGCAGTCGCGCCTGACGTGATCATCTACGGTGAGGATGTCGGCCGTGTCGGCAATACCACGTTTTTCACCTTGCCCGGTTTGAAGGCGGAGACGGGCCAGATCGCCTTTGATATAGAAGGCATCGCGCTCTCGGCCGGTTCGGCCTGCTCTTCCGGCAAGGTGGGGGAAAGCCATGTGCTGACGGCGATGGGGCGCGACCCCAAGCTCGGCGCACTGAGGATTTCCCTTGGCCACGCGACTGATGAGGCAGATATTGAACGCACGCTTGCGGCGTTTACGAAAATTGCCGGGCGGCGCAAGCTGGCCGGTCAGGCCGCGTAAAATGCGGCAAAGAATTGCGGAATAGCAATTTTCCGCTTGCCGGGATGTGTGAAAAGCGCCATCCCGCACTTACATGGGTATAAGCTCCGCCCGTTTATGCGGCACGGACGATTTGCCCGAAGATGGATAAGGCGGCTTTCCGCCTTGATACGTTGACAAGCCACCGGACCTTGGCTCCGGCGAGATTGGAGAACGACATGGCAGCGGTTCAGGAAACGATCGATCAGGTCCGCCAGATCGATGTGGACCAGTATAAATACGGCTTCGAGACACAGATCGAAGTCGACAAGGCCCCGAAGGGCCTTTCGGAAGAGGTTATCCGCTTCATCTCGGCCAAGAAGCAGGAGCCGGAATGGATGCTGGAATGGCGTCTTGAGGCTTACAAGCGCTGGCTGACGATGGAAGAGCCGACATGGGCGCGCGTCAGCTATCCCAAGATCGACTTCAACGATCTCTATTATTATGCCGCACCGAAAAGCACCCCCGGCCCGAAGTCGCTGGACGAGGTCGATCCGGAACTGCTGAAGGTTTACGAGAAGCTCGGCATTCCGCTGAAGGAACAGGAACTCCTGGCCGGCGTGGAAAACCGCCGCGTGGCCGTGGATGCGGTGTTCGACAGCGTGTCCGTCGTCACCACCTTCAAGGCGGAACTGGCCAAGGCCGGCGTGATCTTCATGTCGATTTCCGAAGCCGTTCGCGAGCACCCGGATCTGGTGAAGAAATATCTCGGCTCGGTCGTTCCGACGACTGACAATTTCTACGCGACGCTGAACTCGGCTGTCTTTACCGACGGTTCCTTCGTGTTCGTGCCGAAGGGCGTGCGGTGCCCGATGGAGCTTTCCACCTATTTCCGCATCAACGAAAAGAACACCGGCCAGTTTGAACGCACGCTGATCATCGCCGAAGAAGGCGCCTACGTCTCCTATCTGGAAGGCTGCACCGCGCCGCAGCGCGACGAGAACCAGCTTCACGCCGCCGTGGTCGAACTCGTGGCACTCGACGATGCCGAAATCAAATATTCCACAGTCCAGAACTGGTATCCGGGCGACAAGGACGGCAAGGGCGGCATCTACAACTTCGTGACCAAGCGCGGCGATTGCCGTGGCGACCGTTCGAAGATCTCGTGGACGCAGGTTGAAACCGGTTCTGCCATCACCTGGAAATACCCGTCCTGCATTTTGCGCGGCGACGACAGCCGTGGCGAATTCTATTCGATTGCGGTTTCCAACGGCCATCAGCAGATCGACAGTGGCACCAAGATGATCCATCTCGGCAAGAACACGTCGAGCCGCATCATCGCCAAGGGCATTGCCGCCGGTTTCTCGGAAAACGTCTATCGCGGCCAGGTCTCGGCTCACCGCAAGGCGACCAACACGCGCAACTTCACGCAGTGCGACTCGCTTCTGATCGGCGACAAGTGCGGTGCCCATACCGTGCCCTATATCGAGGCGAAGAACTCGTCTGCTCATTTCGAGCATGAGGCGACCACGTCGAAGATTTCCGAAGACCAGCTGTTCTATTGCCTGCAGCGCGGCATTCCCGAGGAGTCGGCCATCGCACTGATCGTCAACGGCTTCGTGAAGGATGTCATCCAGCAGCTGCCGATGGAATTTGCGGTTGAAGCGCAGAAGCTGATCGGCATTTCGCTGGAAGGTTCGGTCGGCTGATCGTCATACGAATACGCACTTTGAGTGCGCGGTTTCGCGCACCTTCGCTCACACTATTCTTAGGATAAAACCATGCTTGAAATCATCGACCTGCACGCAAAGATCGCCGATACCGAAACCGAGATCATCAAGGGCCTCAACCTGAAGGTTGCTGCCGGTGAAGTTGCGGCCATCATGGGCCCGAACGGTTCCGGCAAGTCGACGCTGTCCTACATCCTGTCGGGCCGCGAAGACTATGAAGTCACCTCCGGTGACATCCTCTATAACGGCGAAAGCATTCTGGAACTGGATGCCGCCGAGCGCGCTGCCAAGGGTATTTTCCTGGCCTTCCAGTATCCGGTCGAAATTCCCGGTGTTGCCACCATGCAGTTCCTCAAGGTTGCTATGAACGAGCAGCGCAAGGCGCGCGGCGAGGCCGAGCTGACGACGCCGGACTTCATCCGTCGCGTCAAGGAAGCTGCCGGCGACCTGAAGATCGACATGGACATGCTGAAGCGTCCGCTGAACGTTGGGTTCTCCGGCGGTGAGAAGAAGCGCGCCGAAATCCTGCAGATGGCGCTGCTGGAGCCGAAGCTCTGCGTTCTCGACGAAACCGATAGCGGCCTCGACATCGACGCGCTGAAGATCGTGGCTGATGGCGTCAACGCGCTGAAGTCGCCGGATCGCGCCACTGTCGTCATCACCCACTACCAGCGCCTGCTCGATTACATCGTGCCTGATAGCGTTCACGTTCTTTACAAGGGCAAGATCATCCGTTCGGGCGACAAGGCCCTGGCGCTGGAGCTGGAAAACAATGGTTACGCCGACATCATCGGTGAAGCGGCCTAAGCCAGAGGCCAGGAGGTGATGTCCATGAACATTCAAACGACCAATCGGCTGACGCCAGCGGAAACCGCGCTGATCGACGCCTATACCGCCAAGTTCAGCGAATTGCCGGGCAATGGTGCGGTTGTCGCCGCCCGTGACGTGCTGTTCGACGATCTGAAGACCGGCGGTCTTCCGACCCGCCGCATCGAGGCGTGGCACTATACCGATCTCAAGAGCCTGTTGCGTGCCATTCCCGAGGACCAGCCCGCACCTGTTATCGAAAAGCAGGCGTCTGTTGTCGCCGGCTCGTCCGTCGCCTACGTGCTGCATGGCACGGCCAATGTCGGCAAGATCGAAGACATCAGCGTTTCCAGCTTTGCCGAGAGCCTGCTTGACGGCTCGGCCGCCACAGGCCTTGCGGAAGCCAGCAAGGACGACGTGATCGGCCGTATCAACGGCAGCTTCGTGCGCGACGGCCTGATGCTCGACATTCCCGCTGATGCCGAGATCGAAAAGCCGATCGAATTGCAGGCGATTCATGGCGCAGGTCAGGTTCACAGCCGCTTCCCGGTGCGCTTCGGCAAGGGTTCCAAGGCGACCGTCATCGAGCGTCACCTTTCGGTGACTTCGGATGCCGCCCTGGTTTCCTCCGTCACCGACATCGTTGTCGAAGACGGTGCGGAAGTGACCTGGATCATCCTGCAGCAACAGGGCGCGGCCGATATTCATCTTGGCCAGCTGCGCATGAAAATCGGTGCGGACGCCAAGATTCGTCTGTTCGTCATCAATGCCGGCGGCAAGCTGGTACGGCAGGAACTGCGCATCGACGTGGACGGCGAGGGTACTGACCTCATCGTTCGCGGCGTCAACCTGTTGGGCGGCGAAACCCATACCGACGTGACGATGGTTCTTGGCCACAACGTGCCGAACACGACCTCGACGGAAGTGTTCCGCAACGTGGTCTTCGACCGTGCAAAGGGCATTTTCCAGGGCATGATCCGGGTTGCCCCCGATGCCCAGAAGACCGATGCGAAGATGGCGTGTAATACGCTGCTGATGTCTGACGATGGCGAGTTCTCGGCAAAGCCGGAGCTTGAAATCTTCGCCGACGACGTTCAGTGCGGTCACGGTGCGACGGTTGCCGATATTGACGACAACCATCTCTATTATCTGATGGCGCGCGGCGTGCCGCGGGCAAAGGCGCGGGCGATGCTTGTCAACGCCTTCGTCGCTGAGATCGCCGAGGAACTGGAAGAAGAAAATCTGGTAGAGGCGCTGGAGACTATCATCTCCGGCTGGCTGGAACATCATGCCTGAGAGCGAACGCGCCGCATTGGCGGCCCCTTATGACGTTGAAGCCGTGCGGAAGGATTTCCCGATCCTGTCGCGCGAGGTCTATGGCAAGCCGCTGGTCTATCTCGACAACGGCGCGTCCGCTCAAAAACCGCAGGTGGTAATCGACGCCGTTTCTCATGCCTATTCCAATGAATATGCGAATGTGCATCGTGGCCTGCATTTCCTCTCCAATGCCGCAACCGACGCCTATGAGGCGGCGCGCGAAAAGGTGCGCCGTTTCCTGAATGCCGGTTCGGTGGACGAGATCGTCTTCACCAAATCCTCCACCGAGGCGATCAATACGGTTGCTTACGGTTACGGCATGCCAAAGATCGGCGAGGGCGACGAGATCGTCATCTCGATCATGGAACATCACTCCAACATCGTGCCGTGGCATTTCATTCGCGAGCGGCAGGGCGCCAAGCTTGTCTGGGTGCCTGTCGATGATGACGGCGCGTTCCATATCGAGGCTTTCGAAAAAAGCCTGACGGAGCGCACCAAGCTCGTTGCCATCACCCATATGTCGAATGCGCTGGGCACCATCGTGCCGGTCAAGGAAATCTGCCGCATCGCCCATGAGCGCGGCATTCCGGTGCTTGTCGATGGCTCTCAGGGCGCGGTTCACATGCCGGTCGACGTGCGCGATATCGATTGCGACTGGTACGTCATGACCGGCCACAAGCTTTACGGTCCCTCGGGCATCGGCGTGCTCTACGGCAAGGCTGACCGCTTGCGCGAGATGCGGCCGTTCCAGGGCGGCGGGGAGATGATCCTCGACGTTTCCGAAGACAACGTGACCTATAACGAGCCGCCGCACCGTTTCGAAGCCGGCACGCCGCCGATCGTGCAGGCCATCGGTCTCGGTTACGCGCTTGATTATATGGACAATCTCGGCCGTGCCGCGATTGCCGCGCATGAGGCAGATCTTGCGGCTTACGCCGCTGAGCGGCTGCGCGAGATCAATTCGCTGCGCATCATCGGCAATGCGCCTGACAAGGGCGGCATCTTCTCCTTCGAGCTCGAGGGCATCCATGCCCATGACGTTTCGATGGTGATCGACCGGCGCGGCGTTGCCGTGCGCGCCGGCACCCATTGCGCCATGCCGCTCTTGAAACGGTTCGGCGTCACCTCCACATGCCGGGCATCGTTCGGCCTTTACAATACCCGCGCCGAAGTAGACTCTCTTGTTGAGGCGCTGGAATATGCGCGCAAATTTTTCGCCTGATATCGGAATAAGAGATCAGGATTGAGGTTTAAGACCATGACTGCCGAAGCCACTGCAAAGACCCAGGATGCGACCGAAGCCCAGGAAAAGGTGTCCACCATTCCGCCGGATGAGCTGGCGCGCCTCAGCGACGACGTGATTGCGGCGCTGAAAACCGTCTACGACCCGGAAATTCCAGCCGATATTTTCGAACTCGGTCTCGTCTACAAGATCGACATCGAAGACGACCGGATGGTCAAGATCGTCATGACGCTGACGGCCCCGGGTTGCCCGGTTGCAGGTGAAATGCCGGGCTGGGTGGAAAATGCCGTGGGCGCCGTCGAGGGTGTTTCCGGTGTTACCGTTGAAATGACCTTCGATCCGCCTTGGACGCCGGACCGCATGTCGGAAGAAGCGCAGGTCGCCGTCGGCTGGTACTGACGTGATTTTGACAGGTGTCATCCCTTGATGACACTCTCAGGCGCTATTAAGTTGAATTCCATAAGCATCGAGCCTTGAACTCGATTGTCGAAGGAGAATGGGCCGATGGGCTTTGCGATCATGACCATGACCGGGGCTGCCGCCTCGCGTGTTAAAGCAATCGTCGAAAATTCCGGCCCTGATGCCAAGGGCGTGCGCGTCGGCATCAAGAAGGGCGGCTGCGCGGGCATGGAATATACCATCGACCTCGTGACCGAAGCGGATGCGAAGGACGATCTGGTCGAATTCGAAGGCGCCAGGGTCTGGGTTCAGCCTTCTGCCGTGCTTTATCTGCTCGGCACGCAGATGGATTTCGAAGTGACCAAGATGCGCTCTGGCTTCACCTTCAACAATCCGAACCAGACATCCGCCTGCGGCTGTGGTGAATCGGTTGAGCTGAAGCCTGCCGATCTGGCAGCGCTGGCAAAGCAGCGCGAGGCAGAGGCCAGCGTCTGATTGGTTACGGCTATCTCTGCGATGGAGAGGCAGACCTTTCTTATGCACGCAGCGCTCCCACAAACGCGACGTCATCCCCGTCAAATCGCTTGAGACGTTTGTAGATCCTCGGGTCAAGCCCGAGGATGATGGATGAGAGGTTTGAGGTTCTTTTTCCGCAAACTGCGCCCGGCGTAAAAATCAGCTTTCGAAGGATCATGACTGCTGTTTGAGGGTTTCGATAAAATCCGCCAGCGGATGAATTGATGGCGTCGTCGTCAATAGAGGTTCGAGAGCCGCCGCGATCATCCCGCAATCCCCCGCGGAAAGTGGCCGAAGGCTTGAAGTGACCTTGTTATAGTCGGGCTTGCCGCGTGACGCGAGGGAACGATTGATCACAAACACTTCCGTCTGCCCGTCAGTTCGTTCCACGAAGAGAGCGAGCGAACCGCCGTCCGCGGCAGCGGCGCTGTCCGATACCGATTTGAACATCCAGACTCCATCCGATAAACTTGAGGGTGAGCCTATCCGATTGACGCCCTGAAGCAAGGTTATCGGATATTCCGCGAGGTTTGGCAGGAGGTGCGTGACCACCTGCCACCCATACTGAAAAGGTATTTCGGACAGCTGACAGGACTGATCGTGGGGAGGAAACCGGGATGGAAATCAATAGCGCCTCGATTGATATCTGGACCATAGGTCTGATCGTCGCCGGCGTCGTGGCTGGTCTGACGCTGATCGTCGGCATTATTTATCTTACATTTTACTGGGAGGAGAAGGCGCGCCTGCGAGCGCGGTCTGCGACATCCAAGGGTGACACGCAGAATGGCCTTCAGTTCGAGCGGACCGAGGGTGGAGAATGGCCGACGGTGCACGGTGACGGGGGAACGCATCATTGAACAGGCGGATTATTTGATGCGACCGGAGCCAGATATTATCGCAAACGCGAAAAGCGGCGGTGAGAGAAGCATTCGCGGGTGTCACCCTGGGTGGTGGCGTCGGCCTTTCCGAGGCGCAGGCGCTTGACGATTATGCGAATAATGAGGTTCGCGCCGCGTGTCGTGCTGGCGACGAGAAGAATGACTGGGCCGCTATCTCCGTGGAGGACCTCAACAGACATTCCGGCAGCCCCGCCTTCCTTGATGCTGAAGGAATGCGATTTCATCTGCCCGCCTATATGACTGCTGATCTCGATGGCGACTACAGGCACGAATTCGCACCCTATTTGTGCAGGTGCCAGGAGAAATTTTCCTTACTGACCCTGCTGCAACGGAATGCCGTGGAAGCGTATCTCCGCGCCATCAGTGAGAAGGAAAACCTGCCGCCCTATCAGGACGATATAGAGCGCGCGCTCGAAGAATGGGTGGATATGCGTGCTCCACGGTGAGCGATTAGAGCGGATCGGGTCAATCCCCAAGGAGGAGTTGCAGCTTGCCGTTTCTTCTCACACAAAGCCGGTTGCGGTTTGAACGCCGACTTTCACTCATGTCGCAACGCTTCTATCGGGCTCAGGCTTGCCGCCCGCCGTGCCGGGAAATACCCGAAAATCACCCCGATGGCCGCCGAAAAGGCGAAAGCGAGGAAGATGATCGAGGGGCTGGTGACAAAGGGCACGGTGAGATAGCTGACGACGGCATAAGCGAGGCCGAGGCCGGTAAGGATGCCGACGAGGCCACCGAAGGCCGACAGCATGACGGCTTCCACCAGAAACTGCGTCAGCACCTGTTTTTCCAGCGCGCCGATGGCAAGTCGAATGCCGATCTCGCGGGTGCGTTCCGTCACTGAGACCAGCATGATGTTCATGATGCCGATGCCGCCCACCAGAAGGCTGACGGCGGCGACCGCGCCCAAAAGCCCGGTCAGCAGCGTCGTCGTGCCGGTCATGGCCGAGGCGATCTGCGTCATGTCGTTGACGGTGAAGTCATCCTCACGGCCGATGCCGATGCGGCGGCGCTCGCGCAGCAGGTTCTGCAGGTCGCTCTGCACCTTGGCGGTGGAAACGCCATCCTGCGCTGAAACCATGATCGAGGAAATGGTGGTGGTGCCGCCAATGCGCCGCTGGTGGATTTTAAGCGGCATGATGATCGTGTCGTCCTGGTCGTCACCGAGGCCGGACTGGCCTTTTCTGGCCAGCACACCGATGACGGGGCAGGAGATGTTGCTGACGCGGATCGTCTGCCCCACAGGGTTTTCTGCCCCAAAGAGTTCCTGACGCACCGTTTCGCCGATGATGCAGCCGATCTGGCCGCCGCGATCTTCGGCGGGCTGGAAGTCGCGGCCGAGCGCAATGGTCCAGTTCTGCGCGATCAGATAATCGTTGGTGGTGCCGATGACACTTGTCTGGTGGTTCTTGCCGCCGAAAATGACGGTTGCGGCGGAACTGCGGTTCTGCGGCGCAACGGCACGGATGCCTGATATCTGGTTGCGGATGGCCTCGACATCGCGGTCATCGAAGCGTTTGGCTTCGGTGCTGGCACGGCCGGGGCCGAACTGGCCGGGACGGACGAACAGCATGTTGGTGCCGAGCCGTGACAGTTCCGATTTCACCTGTTCCGTCGTGCCATTGCCGATGGTGACCATGGCGATGACGGCGGCCACGCCGATGACGACACCAAGCACGGTGAGGAAGGAGCGCAGCAGGTTGCGGCTGATGGCGCGCAGCGCAAGACGCGACGTTTCAAAGAACATCTGATGTCTCCTTTTTGTCCGCGGCGCTATCGGAGGCGAGATGGCCGTCGACAAAGCGCAGGAGGCGTCCGGCGTGGGCGGCGATATCCTCTTCATGCGTGACCATGACGACCGTGATGCCCCTGTCACGATTGAGTGCGGTGATCAGTTCCATGATCTCGACACTGGTTTTCGTATCGAGATTGCCGGTCGGCTCGTCGGCCAGAAGCAGGGCAGGGCGGGTGACGATGGCGCGGGCAATGGCCACACGCTGCTGCTGGCCGCCGGAAAGCTCCTGCGTGGTGTGGTCCTCGCGGCCCTTCAAACCTACCTGCGCCAGCGCCTCCATGGCGCGCTCGCGCCGTTCCGAGGCCTTCATGCCGCGATAGATCAGCGGCAGCTCGACATTTTCCACGGCCGAGGTGCGTGAGAGAAGATTGAAACCCTGAAACACGAAACCCAGCATGTGCCGGCGCAGCAGCGTCAAATGTTCATTGTCGAAACTGCTGGTCGGCACGCCCTGGAACAGATATTCGCCTGATGTCGGCACATCCAGACAGCCTATGATGTTCATCGAGGTGGATTTGCCCGATCCTGACGGCCCCATGATGGCGACGAACTCCTTCTCGCGAATGGAGAGGCTGACGCCATCGAGCGCGCGGATCGTCGCTTCGCCGCGGCCATATTGCTTGACGACATCGCGGAATTCGATGAGCGGCGGCTGTTGCATGCGCTTGTCCTCCGTCAGCCGGCGTTGCGGGCCGTTGCGTCGGTGATCACCTGGTCATCGGCCTTCAACTCGCCCGATTTTACCACGGTATGCTGGCCGTCGGTGGAACCGGTTTCAATGGAAACGGAGACCGGATTGTTGTTGCGCAGCACCCAGACCGTTCTTTTGCCTGTCGCAGCCTGGCCGGCGTCGCGGTTCTGCGAGCGGCCCATGCGGGGCGGGCGGAACAGGCTCATCAGCCCGCCGCCACGGGAGGCGGATTCGCGCGGCGGCGTATAACGAAGCGCGGAATTCGGCACCAGCAGCGTGTCCTTGATTTCCTCGACAATGATATTGGCGGTCGCCGTCATGCCGGGGCGCAGCAGCAGTTCCTCATTGTCGACAGTCAATATGCCCTTGTAGGTCACCACGTTGGACACGGTTTCGGACGCGAAGCGCACGGTCTCGATCTCGGCCGGGAAACTGCGGTCGGGATAGGCATCGACGTTAAAATTGGCCTTCTGGCCGGTTTCGACCTTGCCGACATCGGCCTCATCCACTGAGACCTGCAATTCCATGTGGCGCAGATCACCGGCGATGGTGAAGAGAACAGGGGCGTTGAGCGAGGAGGCGACGGTGGCGCCGGGATCGACGCTGCGGGTGAGGATGACGCCATCGATGGGCGAGACGATCTTTGCCTTGCCGAGATTGACCTCGGCGAGCCTCAGATCCGCCTCCGCTGACAGCACCGTTGCCTCGTTGACCTGCAGCGTGGCGGCGGCGGCATCATGGGTGAACTGCGCCGCATCCAGATCCTGCTGGCTGGACACCCGGTTCTGCACCAGCGATCTCAGGCGCTCCATCGAGGTTTTTGCCGAGCCGAGATCGGCGCGCGCCTTCAGCACATTGGCCTTGGCGGAGGCAAGCTTGGCGCGGGCGCTCTGCACATCGGCCTCCAGCTTGTTGGTATCCAGTTCCGCCAACACGTCTCCGGCCTTGACCGGCGTATTATAGGTGACGTTGACCTTGCGCACCGTGCCGGACAGTTCGCTCGATATATCGACCTGATCCGTCGGCTGAACCGAGCCCGTGGAGGTGACGATGACCGAGAGATCGCCCTGACGCGCGGCCTCCGTGGTGTAGCTATAGGCGACGCCGGCTGCGCGTGACTGGTAATAATAACCAAGGCCCCCGCCAATCAGCACAATGGCTGCTGCGGCATAGAGATATCGGCGCGACTTTTTCTTGCGGCCGTTTCTGTTTGTTCCCAGAATCTCGCGCAGATCGGGCTGGCTGTTTTTTGTATCGCTGCCACTCGTATTGGCGTCATTCATTCTCATCACCCGCAAAGTTCAAAATACCACAGAGGGTTGTTTCCGCTCTCCGGTTTGTCCGTCCATCTGTCGCCGTTGTATTCCTCTGATTGTGGGAAGTGACATAGCTTGCCCTGAGGGTGAAGTGAAAACTTGGTAATATTTATGATAGTTCTGGTCTGTTAGAGATAAATCCGGAAATATCGATGCCATAAACGCGGCTGAGCTTTCAGCGGCGACATTCAGGACGATGATGAAATGAACGACAATGTGGTGAAGTTCCGCAAACCGGTGCCGCCGAAGAAGCCACGCGAACCGCTGGGGCCGAAAGCCAGGAAGGCCTTGACGATTGCGGCTGTCATCGCGTTTTTTGTGGCGGTGTGGGGGTATTTCACACTGTTTGGGCAGGGGTAGGGCTGTGAGGGCCTGTTTATGACGGCTATGGCCTAAGCGGACTTTGTTCGGTGAGCGTGGGAAGCCTCGGAATGGTCACCCTGGAGACGAGGACGCCGAATGCCATGAGACTTGCTCACATCAATCTTGTTGCCCGCAATGTGGAAGCACTTGCCACGTTTTACGTGAACGTCATGAAATGCGATGTTCTTCGCGAACCGAGGACATTATCCGGCGAAAAGGTTTCCCGGGGAAACGGGCTTTCAAACTCAGAAATTCGTACAGTCTGGCTTAGATTCCCAGAACTGGAGCAGCCTTTTCTGGAGATTCACGAACACAGGGTCACCCATCCCCGTGAACAGCCAAGGGTTAATGAACCCGGCTTTGGGCACTTAGCTTTCCAGATGGAAGATATTAGTGCGACCCTCTCCAGCATCATCGAAGCCGGCGGCGCACAGATCGGGCAGATTACTGATTTCGGGACGCCGGAGATGCCCTATCTGATCGCTTATGCACGCGATCCGGAAGGAAATGTGCTTGAGCTTGAACAGACTGATTACGCGGTCTTGGTTTGTCCATTTTGCAAATAGACCCATTGAATTCACATGGGAATTTTTTGACCTTCCAAACAGATGCGGGCATTCCGCTGCGTTTGATTTGGGCACATTTCCAGATAGGGCGCAAAAAAGCCCGCCGGAGCGGGCCTCAAAGAGTCAAAATGTAAGACTTCGCTAGAGACGAATGCCAGCCTGGATCAGGTCCGACCTTCTGTAGAAACGGGCGATGAATCCTTCGGGTTCGAAGATCGGCGAAAGGCCGACGTCCTCCAATTCAACCTTGATTGCGGCCCTGTAACCTTGGCGAGATTTGGCGATCTCCGTCAGGGAAGCATGCGCCGCATGGAACTCTGCCAAGGACTGCCGCTCAATGAACTTCACAACATGCCCCGTTTTCCGGCGGACGGTCCGCTGACGGAGGTAACCGCGCTTGATGAGGTCCGCGACCGTGATGGTCGTTGTGCCGAGCGCGAGTTCAGCCTCCTTGAGCCGCATCAGTTCGGCGTCGCCTCCCGCCAGGGGGGTGCCTTTTTTCTGCTCTTTTCGGGCCTCTGCGGACGCGGGCGTCGGTGAAGCAATATGGACCCGTTCGAAGACTGGTCCGTCGCCGGAAACGATGAACGCCTCGACACCCCCGTCCAAGACCATTTCCACAAGTCGGTTGAACGGCTGACGAAATGCAGGAGCCGCTGAGGCAAGCGACACCAAACCCTCCGTGAATGCTACAACGGTCGATTTGTTCTCGAGAGATTGAACCAGAGCGTCCAACGCACCAATTTCGATTCTGACGAAGGCTCGCTCGCCGTCGACCCGCTTCTCGACTTGCGTCAGGACACCGACGCTCAAAAGACCGTGTACCATTTCTTCGCTGACACCCAACACGTCTCCTGCCTCCCTGCTGTTCAGCGTGTCGCGTGCCGCTTGAAGGATCGGCCGCAAGGTGGCAGCATCGAAGTATGTAGAGGCGTCAGAGAGGCCGTCACGAAAGCTAGGATCGTTTGCCTTCATCAAGGCCCTGATCCGATCGTGGGGAAGACCATACTCGGCGTGTGCGGAGCTCACACTGTGAAAGTGTCTGGTCCGCACGGGCTTGAAGATGGTCTGCCCCTCACCGAATGGCATGTTGCGCTCGAGGATATCCTGCATGAGATCGATTACAGGCCCATACGCTTCTTTGACGAGGTTGCGGCGCAGCCACCTCACCATCGGCCCGAGAACCAACTCGACATACTGCATTTTCGGGCGCTTATCATCGATGACTTTCCCGATGACGCGACGGATTTCACCTTCGCCCGATACTGCGAGATTGAATCCCCATTCGCGAAGGTCGGTCTCGTCGTGCATCCACGCCTTGATGTCGTGAAGGACCAGGAAGTCACCGAGATAGCGGGTGAACTCGGCAGCGACATGTGCGTCGAGCCTGCCGAGGAAGCCATCCCCTCCAACCAGGAACACCCTGTCGCGCATATACGCATCCAGTCGAGGCTGGCGGCTCGGCGCATAAGCCGCCGCGGCGTCCTCGATAAATTCGAGATTGGCATTCACGAATTGCGGGAAATCGTGAATGCCGCCAGCGGCATCCACTGCCACTTCCGTTAGCCGGCAGCCGTGAACTGGACATCCTTCGATCCCGCGAATGGTCCACCACGCACGGCGATAGGCACGGGACGCCAAACGTCCCGCCTCCCTTTCTCGGTCTTCCAGCACGCATTGGGCACAGAAGCGATGCATTCGGCCCGGACGCATGTCCTTGCTGAGGGTTGCACATCCCATCTGCCAGGTGCCGCCAGCCCCAGACGCCCTCGCGGTCAGTTTTCCCAGCGCAGCGACGGGCACCCCAGACCACTCGCTGACCAACGACAGGGCATCCATCTCTCCGTGGACGATGGCATTGGCCGTGGTGTCCGTGTGTGCGAGAAACTCCCGCAGAGACGGATATCCGTTGGCGGCGGCAAGACGGGCGACCAGATCGATCGCCGCCTCGTCCTCGTGATGGGCAAGCGTTACGGGCAGAACCATCACTTGCCTCCCTTGCCAGCGGTGGCCAAGTCGGCCAGCGCGTTGCCAGGATCGATTTCGCTCCAGCGCGCGGCGGTGAACACGTTATCGCTCGGAAGGCAACCGGTGTCCCGCTGGTAGTTGTAAGCGAAGGCGCGGCGATCTACTGTACCCTTGCCCTTGTGCATGACGAGGAAGCACGCCGCTTGGACTGCCTCGATGATCTTCCCGTAGCACCCGCTGTTGGCGGCGCACAGACGGCCGAGGAAATCGTCGGTACGGAGTTCCTCGGGGAGGCTCAGGCCGCACTTGCCTTCAACGATGTCGGCCAACACCTGCACGATGCTGGCCTTGTCTCCGTGCAGGCTCAGCGGGATGAAGCGCATGACCATTGAACGGTTGGCCAGTTGCTGATCGCCCGTAAGCAGCTCCGCGAGCTCCGGCATTCCGGAATAGATCGTGTGCAACGGCCAGTCATCGATCTGCATCAGGCTCTTGAGACGATCCTGGACGTCGAGGATCGCGCGGCTGCGGCTGTGGCGCAGCAGGTGCTGTGCTTCGTCCACGTGGAGATAGATGATCCCGCGCTCGCGCAACTGGGCCTTCACGGTCGCGAAGAGCTGGCCTTCCGTCATCCTCGCCTTAGACGGTACTCCGATGGCATCCAGGATCGCCATGGCGAAGTCTTTCGTCGTGCACGGCTTCGGTGCCTCGATGCTCAGCAGCGGCCGCACGGTCTCACCGAACTCGTTCTTCCGCGGCTGGAATTCGGGAATGCGGCTGAAGTGATGACGGAGCGCGAAGGACTTACCGCTGCCCGAGGCCCCGATGAGGAACAGAGCGCGCCGGCGCGATCCTACGCCGCGACGGCAAGCTTCTACATTGTCGGCTAGGTCGTGCAGCATCGTGTCCAGCCGCGTGTCGCGTGCGTGTTCGATGTAGCCGCTGTAGACTTCGGCCTTCTTGTCGTTGATCGCGTCGAAAGCGATGACGTTCGTAGCGTTTTCCATATCAGTACTCCTCATAGTAGTTGTCAGTGGTTTCGGCAGGAGTCGGCGTTTCGGCCGGCGTCTGCTCAACGGCGGCGGCACGCTTCTTCTTCCGCGCATCGCGTTCGCGTTCTGCGTGGAATTCGGGGATCAAACGGGAATCGGAGACCGATCCGTCACGGAGAGGGTCCGAGGGAAGCGCGAAGGCAGTCGTAAGGGTTGGTGTGTCCGCCGACTTCACGGCGACCCACGCGCCGAACAACTCGGCCTCGAGGGCTTCATAGTGTTCGGCCGTCATGTTGCGCGGGGTCAGGTTCGCGCGGAGCGCTGCGGCCCTTCCGCTCTCGGCAAGGCGGTTGATAGTTCGGTTCATCGCAGCGAGACCAGCCTCCGCCTCGGCGGCGTGCTGTGTCCGGAGGTCATGGCGGGCGACAATCCACTCTGCCAGAGACAGGTTGCGCGCGATATCGACCTTGTTCTCGACGACGAACCACCCCTTGTCACCCCGGACCGCGATGTGCTCCAGATTCTCGGGATCGACCTTGATCTCGAATTCCATCTGTCCGTACTTCTTGCGCTGGCGGTCCAGCTCCTCGTTGGCGTACGGGATGCCCATGAATGGTATGCCGTATTGCCCGATGCGGCGCTTGAACTTCGTACCGAAGACATGCAGCATGAATTCGGGGTCTTGGCTCGGGAACTCGATGTCGTGTTCTTGGGTGGCGCGAACCCAGGCGTTATGCGGAGACGCCCCACCAAGGCCACTGTGCGGCTTGTTGTGGTAGATGTCGCAGATCGCCAGGGTGAAGAGCTGGATCATCTCGTCGACCTGCAGACTGATCTGATGTTCCGGGTTGTAATCACCCTTCTCGGCGATCGACCCGAACGTTCTGCCGTCGAAGAACGACGCGATCAGCGGGCCGATCGAGTGGAACAGGCTCTCGATGAAGGGACGAGCTTTGGGATTGCCCGCCTGCGGCCGGTTAAACGTGATCTTCGCCGCGCGCATGATGCCTTCGACAAGCGCGTTGGCGAATTCCGTGCCGTTGTCGCTGAAGATGTTGCGCGGCTGGACCATCCCGATCCACGGCGTCTCCGCCCCGACGAAGTCGGAAATGTGCCGCTTGTCGGACATGATCATACGGATGGCCGCCGCTGCCGAAACGGCGTTCGGGTTGACGCTCGCCCTGAACGCAAGAATGTAGCGTGTGGCAACATCGATCGCCGCCACAAACCAGATGCGCTTACCGACCATCGCCTCTTTGTACGATGGCGGAAGGATGTCCCACATCCCGGTTTCAACGAAGAGGGCCATGAGATCGACGTTCCAGAAGTCGATCTCGATGCGCTCGCCGACGAACAACGCGGGGATGCCACCTCTCTTCGACATCCCGAAGCGCTTGAGCGCCGAGGCACGACCGTGGCGGCCGTCCCATTTGTCGAACTCGTCGAATTTCGAGATCATAGTCTCGAACTTGTGGCGGGTGACCTTCAGGAGCGGCGTGGTGCGCTCTGCATTCACCTTCTCCAGTGCTGCCAGATAGTCACGGTAGACCTGCGCCATTGTGGGCTTACGGTCCGTCATGTAATTGAGGGCTTGCTTGTGGGCGAACGCCGTTGAATCCGCGTCAACCTTGCGAAGGTGCAGGCCAGGACCGTGATGGCGGTGGACGATTCCGAGGGTATCGCCACCGCAGGCGTGATAACGCTTGTAGTCGCGGCGGAACGTCTTCACCGACGGTGTCGGAAAGGTCTTTACTTCGACCATCGCGTCGGCGCGGACGTCTGTATCCTCGTCATCGAGACCTAGCATCTCGGCGATGATTTCTCTGCGCCAGGCTCTGAGCTTGGCCTCGAACATCTCCTTCGACCATCGCGGCTTTTTGCCGAGAGTCAGCCATTCTGCATCGAAGCGCTTGATGAGCTTTTCGCGAAACAACGCGAGGTCACGGCGCTTGCCGACAATGTCTGAGAACGTGTTGTCGCCGAAAATCGCGCGCAGACGCTGGTTTTCAGGATCGTTGTAGCCATAGCGGATTTTGGCAACTCCGCCGGCGAGTTTCGAATAGACCTCACCGTGCAACACGAAGCGTTCGTCGCTGACGTTCGCCTCGTTGCTAAAGGTCCACCCGTCGGCGTCTCGTTTCTTGGGTTTCCAGTTAACGTCGTCATCGGTGAAGCGATCGGCGTGACGCATTCTGACGATGGCGTGGCGGAAGAGGCTGGGTCTCTGGAAGTCGGTCAGCATCGCAGGCTCCTTTTAGGGCGATCGGAAGTCGGGTGATGGGTGGGGGTTATCGGCGGACCATCAGCATGGTCAGATCGTCGATCCGGCCGGGTGTCTCGGTCAGAAGGACACACTCGTCGATCAGCAACAGGAGTGCCGTGCGACGAGCTGCCCGGTTCTCACACCCGCGGAGAAGTTCACCGAAGCGAAAGGGGCCATGAAACTTCTGGACGGCTTCAAAAGCTCGGTCGTATTCGGCGTCGACACGCATTCGACGGGCGCGCAGGATGCGTTCCGCGTTTTCATAAGCACCGTATGTCGCCTCCCGTTCGGTCATGAGACGGATGCCGTGGACCGCGCCAAGCGTCGTCGAGCCGTTCCGGTTCTTCCGGAGGAAGCCTTCCGCCTTGATACGCTTCAGCAAGTCCGCCATCGCATCCGACTTGCGGGCGTGCTTCACCGCGACGGCTACAATCTCGCCATCGTCGAAAACCACGCAGAAGTCACAGATATGCTCGCGCCATACTCCGTCGGCATCGCGATACAGCAGCACCGGGAATTGCGAGTAGATAGCCTTTACGTCTTTGCGGAGCTGGAGGACCTTCGAGACGCGGCGCTCGAGATCGCTCTCGTGATAGACCACCGTTTCCTTGAAGACCGAGAAACCGCGCAGAGTCTTGGCGTGCGTAGCCGGCGGCTTGCGCACGGCACGTTCGGCTACCGGCTCGTTCCAGAACTTGGTTTCAGTCGTCGTTCCGACGACGATTCCGCGTTATTCCGCATTCCACGGCATCGGATGGCCCGTTCTCGGCCATACGGTTGGCATAACCGAAGGTGCGCGGCTGGATTGGAGGCATGCTCAGGAAGCCGAGACCTGCCTTGTGAAGCGCAATGTGTTTGGAAACCTGACGTGCAAAATGCATGAAGCCCTCCTTAGGCTCGAACAAGATGACGACATACGGTGCCTCCAGACGGAATTGTCCGCCCGAATGATCACTTTGTTCGTATGCCTATCTCGTTCATGCTTGGCTCCTTGCGTCAGCGATTTCCCAATACCGATTTTTTCGGCACTGCATAGAGTATCAGAGCCGGATCGGGGCATTTTGTGCCCCGGATTGGTGCACTTCTTTGATCTTGGTTAATGGGGTCCTTCGAAAAAATCCTTACTTTTAACCTCTAAGATGACCTAAGGCCCATACCGAATCCGCCATCCTATTTATTTCAGGTTTTCAGCGATCGTCCGAGTACAGGTTTCATCGTTTCCGACGTTAGTTGTAGCAACCGGCTTCCACGTGTCTCGATCAAAATCGAAGAACTCGACGACGCAGGTGTTGGTTTCGTAGTTCAACCATTGGGCAGCGACCAGTCGGCTATCGCGACGAAAGTCCAAACTCAGATACATGTGCTCTTCCCCGCCACGGGGGAATGAACCCGGGCGGCCCGTTTGATTGTTGGCGACGATAACGAATGAGCACCCCGTACCGCACCCGATCTGGATAAGGGTATATTGGCCAGCGAAATTTGGCCCTTGACGCATACCGTCGCGAATACGAGTTCTGAAACTGTTGAATTCGCGATCACGCCCCTTGAAGTCGGGCATGACGGTCTTTCCGGAAAGACGACCTCGAGCAGGATAGCTGGAAAGGTCTGGCCTCCTGAACGTCGCGCTTGGAGCAATCCCTACGGCCCTTTCCTGTTTATAGGATGTTACTTCACACGCGTGCCAGCGCATTTGATAGCCGTATTCCCCCTCACGACCGTAACACCATCCTACGGCCTCAAGCTTGTTGCCAATGGCTTCGCGCCGTTCACAGGCCACATTTGTTTCTGGCAAATCACCGCGGTCTCCGCGGCAGGCAGAATTCTGTTCCGCCCACTGGGATATTAGACGTACGGGTTGAGAGACCCCCTTGTCGGTCTGGATAACCTTGCCCATTTCCGAGAGGATTACGCCCGCCCTCTGGTCCCAAACCAGAGAAAACTCGGCGGAGCCGGATGAGGTCCGGTTCCCGACATCACGTTTCGTGAACCAGTCAACGATGCCGTCAACCTTGCAGGTTTCCGCGCAAGTCACCTTCGTTGCACTCGCATTCACGCTGTATGCGCGGACCGGCCATCTATTCGCGAAGTTCCGTTTTTCGTTAACGACAGCGGATTTCGGCGTGGCTTTACCGTAGAAATCGACGGTCTCCGCGTAAGCCTTTTCCATAAAGCTCAACGCTTCCTCATTCCCCCTGGACCAGGCATCATGGTACGCCGTTATGAACGCCAATGCCTTTTCCTCAGTTGTGGCCGGAGATGCGTCAGTGGTTTGCGCGGTTGCAGGCACCGCCGCTGGGGCGACCTTGGACGCATCAACGGATTTAGTCAGATCGGCCATACTTCCCCAGGTCACTTTATAGCTCTGCATCTCGCTAGCCGTGAGATACCGCATGTCGTCACTGGGAACCGACAGGCTAAGTTGGAGCAGTTTGGGGTCGACGTCCATTTCGACAAGGTACGTCATGATCTGGGCGGTCAGCGCTTGAACCGCTGCGACCGCAGTATGTCCCTCGATAGTGGTTTCCGGAGAGAAGGAAGACTGGTGTACACCGATCGCGCCGGGCTCTGCTTGGCGATTCACGCCTCCGACAAAAGCGAGTGCGCAAGCCGAAGCGCATTCGGCAGACCGAAGCTGGAGCGTCGATAGCCCGAGCGACCTGATCATCCTCCCATAAGCCATCGCCGTCATGACGTTGCCGCCGTTGCTGTTGAAGGTGATCAGTTTGGCACCGCTTGCGGCGACTTCACGTGCAAGTTGGTCAGGATGGTCCGATGTGGTGAACTCACCCTTGAGTAGGAGAACAGGCGAAGAGTTGTCGATTGGAACACGCTCAAGGGTGATGTCCGCAAGTGCGGCTCCGACCCAGGTCATCGACACTGTTGTCGATACCAATAGTATACGCTGAAACACGACTTCTGCCCCCGTTCGCCTCGAGACGCATGCTATCGTGTCAATCACTACGTGCAATATCGAAAGCGGCTAAACTGCGCTCAATGACGGCCTCGAGTAGATCAGGCGAGCCGAAATGTCGGCGAAGCAGTCAGGATAGGCGAGCAGGCCGCCGTCGTTCAATATTCTTGCCATCATCGAAGCTCCAGTTTCAGCCAGTTTGCAACCTGAACCCGTCTTGAGGTCAATAGGTATGGGTAGTTTGAATCGCTGTCGCCGCAACGTCTGGTGTACGGCGCAATCCAGTCGGGACAGAATGAGCCGTTTGCGGGTGGTGGAAATGCCGAACATTCACCCGTAGGCCAGCCGGAGCGCAGCCATGTCACCGCTGCTGAGCGCCGCCAGGTTGGCTTCGATTTTCTCGATAGGCCAGTCCCACCAGGCGAGACGAAGCAGTTCGTCGATGACTTCGCTGGGATAACGCATTCGGATAATAGATGCTGGATTTCCGCCGACAACTGCGTAGGGCGGTACATCTCGTGCGACGACCGAAGCGGCAGCGACAATCGCACCCGTTCCTATGTGAACGCCTGGCATGATTGCCGCGTTCTGGCCAATCCAGACGTCGTGGTCCACGATCGTGTCCTTGACGGGCAGGTCTTTGTAACCAAAGGTCTCCGGCTTGAAGATACGAAACGGGTAGGTGGTGAAGCCGGTCATCGGGTGGTTCGCCGAACTGGTAATGAAGTAGCTTCCTCTCGCGATCTGCACGAACTTGCCGATTACCAGTCGTTCGCGCACACCGTGACCGAGATAAGGAGCTAGGATCAGGGCAGTGTCTTCGGGCTTTCCGGCATGCGTATAATAGCTGAAATCACCGATCTCCATCCGCGGATGATCTATGACGTTCTTCAGGTACACCGTGTCCCGATAGATAGTCCCGTCGGGCAGCGTAATCGGATGGATGGCATTTGCGTCGAGAAGAGCCATACAGAACCTTTCGAATGCCAGCCGGCCAGAAACGGCATCCTGTTTAACCTCGTGGGTGATTTTGTCGCTGTCAGGCTATTTTCTCCCGACCGAGAAATCCATCACGGGTGGTGTATCGTTCCAATGAATAGTTTTGATGGCCAACGTCGGGGTTGAACACATCTACCTTCTACGACGTCTCCGATAGGGCGCTTCCGTGCAAGCGAGTATATGGAAGCCCGGAGGTGATCCGATGTGATTATCTGTGTGGTCAGTGGCGGGTGTTCCGTTGACCACACAAAGTCTTCAGAACAGATTGCGAGTGTCGCTCCTCGGGTCGTTTGCCACCTGATGAGGAACGTAAAGTTGGGCACGCGCCTTTCGCCGCCACGGTCGAGCCGGATTTTCCGGGTCAATCACAATGTCCGCAACAGTGATCGCGGCTCCGCCATCTGCCGTGCACAGTGCTTTCCATTGACCATTCGGCGCAGCAATTCCCGAAGGGGCCAGCATGCTTTGCGGCGCGTGAGCGGCATAGCTGATCCAGTACGTATTGCTGGCCGCATGTCCCAATACCTCGGCGGCAAAACCTGATGCAGCGGACGGCGTTTCGCCCGTGGTCGAAAACAGGACGCAATCTACCTCAAGCCGCTCATATTCGGTGAATATCTCTGGATAATGCGTTTCCATTCCAAGCGCGCAGCCGAAGCGGACGCCACCAACGTCAAATGTCACAGGAGTTCTTCCTGGCGAATACATGAATGAGACTTTTGTGTTCGACAACATTCGCTCGTCGTAACGTGTCACCAGTTCCCCCTGATCAGAGATGACGTACAGACTGTTATGTGGCCGATGTGGAGCGGTGAGCTGATGAACTGAACCAAACACCGTCCATAGCTGAAGCTCCTTCGCGAGCTGGCTGGTCAGATTGAGTTCGTCACGCAAGGTCGCCCATTCGAATTTGGCCCAGGCAGAAGGACCAATTTCTCTAGGTCCATTTGCGGACATGATCCGCTTATTGGGCGAGCAGATTGCCCCCTCAGGGAAATGCACAAGACGCGCACCCGCGTTATGCGCCTCTTCCATCAGGCTGCGCATTTCCCGCCCACCGGCCCGAAGCGCCGAAATGTCACGGGGATCATCGAACAACGATGTTTGCCCGACAGCTAATCGTATCGAACGGATCGCGGAGGTATCCGTTGGCTGCCGAATATGTCGGAGTGCTGAGGTATAGGATTCGCCGGTTTTCGCGGCACGAGCACGCACACGGCGCTTGAGATTACCGTTTTTCGTCATCTTGGAGCCTTCCACGTCCCGGACCCAGTTCCCCAGCAACCCGCCCGAAACGCTCGGACCAAGATAATGACCTGAGACGGAAGTCCCTTTGCCTCCGTTCAAGACCCTGCTGGGGAGAGTCTGGGAGGTTTGGCGCAGGTCACGCCAAGACCAGGATGGTAGCGGAATGATGATTCGTCAATGTGGTTCGATGCCAGGGTGAGCGAGATGCCGATGGCGATTGGAAATTTTACACGGGTGGAAAATCGGAGTTCGCTGCTCGTGCTGTTGAACAGGCGGCTGCCCAAGCAGCGGCGAGAGCTTGCAATTCGATGAGTGTTCTTCTGCTGAACCAATCACCGTTTCTCGCTGATGTAGAGGTAACGGTCGACAAAGACGCCGCTTTCCCGGAGCTGTTTCCGATAAACTTCTTTTCTGTCGTGCACTTGTTGTGCGACTTTTTGCGATGGTGTGTTTTCGGGGCTGGTGATGCTGACCACTCTCGGTAAACCGAGGCTGTGAAATGCATAGTCGCGGCACGCAATTGCTGCCTCGGTTGCGAAACCGTTTCCCCAGAAATCACGCCACAGATGGTAACCTATTTCAGGCTCGGGACCCGCGGGGGTTTCCTGTAGTGTAATACCACAATCGCCAATGACTTCTCCTGAGGACGCATCGATGACGGCCCAAAGGCCGAAGCCATGTCGGTCGTAGGTATCGAACGCGAGTTTTTGAAACCATGTGCGGATTTCTGAGGGTGACTTGGTACCCGGATAAAACCGCATACATTCGGGGTCGGCGTATATCCTCCCAAGCGAAACGAGATCGGTCTCCTCGATCCTGCGTAGACACAGTCGCTCCGTTGTCAGAATGATCGACACGCTACCTCCATTTCTCCTGCCCATATTACCCCCTTGGTGGACAGAACGCGGCATTGACCAGGGTTTCAAATCGGAACGAACGCAAACGTTCATTTACCACGAGGTGGATTGCCAGATTCGACGGCGCGTATATGTCGTCTTTGCCATTATGTATCCGACGAGAACAACAACCGATGAGGTGACATGATGTCAATCAACTCGGGTCATGCCAGACATTTCCCGCGACCCACACCAACTACCGTTAGCCCATTGGAACGGGCTATCCTGCAGCTAGAGACGATGATCGATGAGCAAAGACTGAGTGCGCTACCGGCACCGTTTGCACTTCACAAAGCTAAACGCATTCTCGAACGATGCCACCAAAGTAAGCCGTCGCCAGACGTTGACAACAACATTGGTAGCATCGGTTTCGATGACGGCCGCAAATCCACTTGATGGTCAGCGTGGAGGTTTGAACCAGTACAACTCGTCCCGAGCCTCGCCAATGTATACATATCTGCTTAGGATAAGTGGTCACGCACCCTGTCACGGCCCAGAAGTGATACACGGTGATGGCGGAGTCAAGGTTTTCTCAGGCTGACGCTCACGACCGTAGGGTGATCACTGATTCGTTCTACATCCCAACGGCTTGTTAGGATTTCTGCGATACTGCACCACCGTCAGAGAATTTGGTGCTTGGAATGAACATAGACGAAGTTATGGAGTTCGCTCCGTACATTCAGATCATGCTGGATCGGTATGCCGAGAATAATCCGGTCGCAACTCAGTGTCTTGTTGTTTCGGCGAAACTCGCTTCTGGCGTCGAAATGCTGATCAAAGAGCGATTGCCTCGGTTCAGAGCTAACTCCTTAACTCTCGAAATTGGCAACCTGCTTGTGGATGGCGTCTTGCAATTCGATGAAGGTGTCGCGAGGAGGCATGCAGAAGACCTTCCTCCCCCAGCTTTGACCCCAGAACACGTGGAGGCCTACCACGCTTGGCTTCAGTTCGATCGGGCAATTATTGACCTCACGATCATCTACACGGCGTTCGCCGCGAAGGACATAACTCACCTCGAGCCAGGTGCTGTCTTCATATCTTCCGATGGGGTATGGGCACCGCAGGACTACGGCTTCCAGTATCGGTCTTACCGAAGCTGGTCCTTGGAGGAACTTAGGGTGATAGGATACTGACTGCCATGGCTCTGTGTGTGTTCAGCTGCACGCACAATTCGATCCAATAGCGCGGTGTATTCAGGGCCGATGAAGTTCGATCCCTGAGCTCGACACCGCAGGCTTTTATTTCCTGTGACATGCGGTTCCTTGAGGGAGTCATATGGGTCCGTATGCACGGGGACGGTGGTTTCTGTGGCTAGCAAAGGCGACTCCAAACTGTTCGTTAATCGTGCGATCTAAACGTTGTCGGCGCAATAGTCAGGCCGATTGAAGTAAAAATAACCGGTATACTCGGTTGCAAGCATTGGCATTCTACAGTTTGTCTGCCTATGATTCCGATATGGCGAAGAACGTTACGCAGAATCAGCTTGTTGGCGAGATCGGTGAAACGGCCGCGAAGCTGCAGTTTCTAAAGATTGGCTTCCAATTCGACCCCCGGTCGCGGCTCGAGGCGGGTATCGATGCTATTGTTGAAGTCATGGATCACGGCAAGCCGCTGGCTAAGATGATCGCGGTCCAGGTAAAGACAACGGCGGCAGGAAAGTATGCCGGCGAGGACGACAACGGCTTCCACTATCTTTTGAAGAGCGAAGACCTTGCTTACTGGCGGGGCAGCAATCTACCGATCATCATTGTCCTGCACCGACAGGCGGACAACTCGTTCTTCTGGAAAGAAATCCCACGTGGCGAAGAGTTCCAAGATCGGCGCTTGAATTTTAGTAAGCGGGACGACGTGCTCGACACGGACGCCGTTGATCGCTTGGCGGCACTCACAGTTCCAAAAGCGGGCTTCGGATATTATGTTCCGCCTTTAGGGGGAGGCGAGGAGGCCCTGGTTAACATCCTTCCCGTCAAGCTGCCGTCCGAGGTTTATGTCTCCACCACTTCGTATTCGCGAAGGCAGGCCGTAGCGATATTGCTGGATGCGGATGAGCCGGCGCGATTCGACTGGGTCATCAAGGGCGATGCGTTCTGGTCATTTCATGACCCGAGGACTTCCGTCTGCAGGCACATCGTCGATCTCGATCAAGTCGAAGCGATCGATGTCGAATCCCTAGCGTTTCACGATGACGTCGATGAACGCAACAACTTTGCCTACCTACTGAAGCAGGCGCTGTCCCACCAAGTCCGACAGGACCTTTCCTGGGACAAAGAGAAAAAGCTCTATTACTTCAAGGCCAAGGCCCAGAACACAGCGCGCACCTTTAAATACGAATCCGCGAAAAAGGCCACCGAAGCCGACGTCGTAAACGTGGTGACCAGCAAGAGCGAGAAGGGCAGGGTCGAGTTCGTTCGGCATCATTCCTTCGTCCCTCGGTTCGAAAGCTTCTACGACGAATGGTTCCTGGTCATCGAGCCGACCTATCACTTCACGACCGATGGGTTCACGCCGCACACCTATCCCGATGCGCTTTTGGCCGGGAAGAAGCGATTGGACAAGAGTGCGGCGCTGCGAGGTCAGGTCATCATGTGGCATCGTTTTCTGGCCAGCATCGAGCCGAAGTCCGACGATCTCTTCGCGGTCACTTCGGGCGACCCTTGGCTCGCTTTTGGGCCTCCGCCGACGCTGGAACTGCCTACAAGAGTTCCCGAAGATGTCTGGGGATCGCCGAAGAAGGACGACCACACCGACGAAGAGAGGGACTTGCTGAACTGGGCATGAAGTTTACATCCACCATCTTCAAAGAGCCTCAGCTCGAGTTCGGCGACAAGCATCAGGACCCCGATCCCCGGCGGGGCCTCTTCCTCGCTGGTCCGTTGCAGACTGCGAGCGGCGACGCCATCAAGATTGCGGTTGTCGGAAGTGCGAAGACCGTCGAAGACACGGAGAAGTTTCTCGCTGCCGCATCAGTCGGTTTCCTCGGCAAGTCCGAAAAGCATCCGAACATGCATCCTGATTTCCCGGGCCTCGGCAATCAGAACCCATATCGGTGCAAGTTCGAGATTGCCCAGGATGCGACGGCCGCCATCCCACAGGCAAAGATAGAAAAGATCAGGAAGGAGCCTCACCACGGCAAGGCCGTGGAGATGGCAGTCGACGAAGTCATGGAACTGCTTACCGCTATCGAGGAAGGCAGTAGCCGCCCCGACGTTGCAATCGTCGCGCTTCCCGTCGCCCTGATTGAACGAGTCTGGAATGCCAAAGTCGATTCCGACGGCACGGTCGAAAAAGAGGACGACGGCGGCTCCGATGCGCCGAACTTCCGTGGATTGCTAAAGGCGAGGGCAATGCACCTGAGGTTCCCGATCCAGATCGTGTGGGAAGACGTCCTCGACGAGAGGGCCGTCATCCCACGTAAGGTGAAGGAAAGCAGCGCGCGTAAAATCCAGGACGAGGCAGGCCGAAGCTGGAACATTATGACGTCGCTCTACTACAAGGGGTCTGGACGCATTCCGTGGCGGCGGATGCCTCAGGAAGGCGAATTCTCTGCGTGTTACATCGGCATCAGTTTTTACCGTGAAGTAGGCGGGCAACAACTGTTCACCAGCGCCGCCCAAATGTTCGACGAGCGCGGGCGCGGCTTCATCCTAAAGGGACGGCGAGCCCAAACCGAAACAAGGGGCCGCCACCCCTACATGATTCAGGACGACGCCAAGGCGCTGGTTGCCGAAGTCCTCGCCGCTTACAAGAGCCATCATAAGCACTTTCCTGCGCGCGTCATCGTTCTGAAGACGTCACGGTTCCGGGACGACGAAGCTGACGGCATCATGGAGGCCCTTGAAGAAGTCGGCACCGAGATGAAGGACCTCGTGTGGGTGCAGGAAACGTCATCCATCAAAGTACTGCGGGACGGCAATTATCCCGTGCTGCGCGGGACTTTCGTCGAACTGGATGGAAAAGGGCTTCTCTACACCAACGGCAGCATCCCCTACTACGGTACATATCCCGGGATGTACGATCCTCGGCCATTGCTGCTGTGTCCGCACAAGACCAGCGATAGCACCGTTGCGCAGATCGCCAAGGAGGTCTTGTCGATGACGAAAATCAATTGGAACTCGACCCAGATGAACCAGAAGCTGCCAATCCCGATCCGGGCCGCGCGCAAGGTGGGGGAAGTCCTGAAGTATGTAGGCGACGGCAAGGTGAGTTCCGATTACACGCGGTACATGTAACCCGTCATCTCGGCAACCGCCTCGATTCTAGTCTAACGATCGTCGATTGAGCGCGAAACCGCGCGTGGAGACAGGCCGGTCGGCAGTGCCCAGCGGGATTATGAGACGATACACGTCGGCAAGACGTATGACATCGAGTTGGAATCCACGGATGGCGCTGATGTGAACGTGGAAAGGCTGCTCTGCGCTTGGCGAAGCTGTTGTCGCTCCTCAAGTTTCGTTGTCTCGACCGCTGATTGAAGTCCGGTCGGGCCAAATTGCTGCCCCTCCGCTGGTGGTGATTGCTCCTTAACTCCGAAAACATCTGTGGACCAATCGACCATTGCTGCGTCCTGACGGGACATACCCTGGCGAATCTGACCTGCTTCAGAGCTGTTGAGTCCTGGGCCCTCTGCGGCCACTGGACCGCTTTTACTTCGATTTGGGAATAGAGTTTCATCTCCTGCGGTGACATGGTCGATTTTTGGAGAAAGCAGTGTTTAAAAAAGGATCAAATTCGTCGTTGACAGCACTGAATTTGTTCTCTATTTGTTCGATCATGAAAAATTCGGCCCGCCTCATACGAATAGGATGATCCCGACCTGCCGCGACGCTCGCGGTCACGATCATCCGTGTTTCTTTGAGGTTTCAAATGGGTATCGCACAGCGCGCGAAGTCTCTTCGCGCAAGCCGCAGTTCAGCATCTATTCGCACATTTTATCCAACGGCCACCGTCAAATGCGACGGTCCGCCAATCTACCGCTCCCAGATGGCTCGAGATGCAGCGTGCCTGTTTGACTTCAACCCTTCGATCTCTTTGTGGCACTGCATGCCACTCTCACTTGATTACGGGGAAGGTGTCCACGTCCCTGATTTTGGTGTCCTGGATGATGAGGGTACACGGCTATTGGTCGACGCACCGGATCGAGTAGTGTCAGCCCAAGCCGACGAAATTGAAGTCATCGCTTCTCGGCAAGGGTACAGATATCGACGTCTGGTCGCCGATGAAGTCTACGACGGTCCGCGTCTTCAGAATGCCAAAGACCTGCTTCGGTATGGCGGTACGGTTCTAGCGCTCGGTGACCGTTTGCGGTTACTCGCCGTCTTGGAAGAGCACGGCACTCTAACGGTCGCCGAATGCCTGACAGTTTTTACCGAAACCAAGCCAGTCGCCGGACTGGCCCAGATGATCTTGCGCGGTTTCGTCGAAGTCGATCTCGATACGGAATTACTCGGCCCCGAGACAATGGTGCGGCGGATACGGACCTGAACGGCCGTCAGCGTCATCATCATTCCCCGTGTTCCGAGGCATACATGCAGTCTTATAGCGATAACCTGATCGCCAATCGCGATCCGTTCCATAGCTCGAAGTACGAGCTTACCTTGCCAACCCATCTAGCCATCATCGCAATGTCGAGATCGATCCGCCAGTTGCTGAAAAGGCGATCTTCGTTCGTCGCGGCTTTCGTCATGCCGCCGAAGGCAGACATCTATGCCCACAAGATGGCCGCCAAATGGTTGCTTGAGGGGACTGTGCCGGTTGGTGGCGAACAAGGCAACAACTACGTTGTCGTCATCGGCGAAGAGACTGAACTTGCCGACGATTTCCAGGCGTTCAGGAAACTTCGAGAACTCAAGCGGGCGATCATTCTTCTCCAGGACGAGGAGCTTCTATCTGACGAGGTCCGCATCGTCGCCGATATCGTGGTCTCTTTGGCCCTACCGGCTCCGAACGATTATCGGATCGCGGCGCAGCGGATGAGGCTCGGGACTATCACGAATGCCGATGCCGATTTTTTGGCGCACCAATCTCCCAAA
Source organism: Agrobacterium sp. CCNWLW32 (assembly GCF_037083425.1). Lineage (NCBI taxonomy): Bacteria > Pseudomonadati > Pseudomonadota > Alphaproteobacteria > Hyphomicrobiales > Rhizobiaceae > Agrobacterium > Agrobacterium sp. CCNWLW32. The sequence goes on along the minus strand of NZ_JBAOJM010000006.1, from coordinate 167,290 downwards.
CGGGTCGAACTCGGTTGGCGGCGCGGACGATCCGTAGCTGTGAGCATCGGGCGTCTCCGTCGGTATCCCCATATCGAAAAAGGAAAACGTCCCTCCAACCCCTCGTCGGCGGGGCCGGCACTGCACGACCTGTCCGGATATGGTGAGGCCAAAGCCTGGGGTCTCGAACTTGCCGAGGACATCACGGCATGGAAGGCGGGAGTTCTCACGTGGGATGATGTCGATTGCGGCGTCCTGCTTTCCGGCCCTCCGGGGTCGGGTAAGACATCTTACGCAGCTGCGTTGGCGAGGACCTGCGACGTACCGCTCGTATTAGGTTCGGCAGCACGTTGGCAGGCGACGGGCCACCTCGGCGATATGCTGAAGGCAATGCGCAAGGCGTTTGTCGAGGCTGCGCGGCAGGCACCGTCGATCCTCCTGATTGATGAATTCGACAGTTTCACTAGCCGCGACGACAGAACCGGCAGTAGCAACGACAACTACCATCGTCAGGTGATCAACGGTCTTCTGGAACTTTTGGACGGGGCACAATCACACGAAGGCGTTATTGTGATCGGTGCGACGAACCACCCGGAGATTATCGATCCGGCGCTTCTTCGAGCAGGACGCCTAGAGCGCCATTTCTGCATTCCTCTCCCGGATGACACAGCGCGCCACGACATCTACCGTTTCTATCTCCGGGGAGACCTTGCAGACGAAGCGCTGGACGACGTGGTGTCGGCGAGCGAGGGCTGGTCTGGTGCCGACATCGAACGATGTGTCCGTGATGCCCGACGCCATGCGAGAAGAGCAAAACGCTCGATGTTGCTCAGTGATCTCGCCACTGCCATGCCACCAGTCATCCCAGTTCCAATGGCCGTACAGCGCTGTGTCGCTGCCCACGAACTCGGACATGCCATTCTCGGTGTTTTGCTCGAGGCCGATCCGTTGGTGTCGGTTTCGATTCAGAGAAGCATTCAAGTCGGCCGGTCCTCGCAATCTCTGGGCCACACGGAATTCGAAGAGCGGCTGTTTAGTCGGAAGACTTCGACGCACCTCCGAAACAAGATTGCTACATTGCTTGGCGGTATCGCCGCAGAAGAGCTGCTATTCGGCGAATTTGGGAATGGAGCCGGTGGCGATCCCTCCGCAGACCTCAATCGCGCGACAGACTTGGCAACAATGGTGGAAATCAAGTGGGGTCTTGGGAAAACCCTGTCTGTCGAGCCTGGCGACAGTCCACGTGAATTGTCGGCATTCCGTCACCGCCGCAAGGCTCTCAGCAAATCAGTCGAGGCGACATTACAAGCGGAGTTTCGGCGCGCGAAATCCCTGCTCGAAGAACATAGGGATTCCCTTCTCGATCTTCATGCCGGTCTTTTGCGGGAGGGCAGTTTGGCCGCCGCGGAGGTGAGAGCTGCCGTAGAAAGGAACGAGAGCGCCGGTCTACCTCATAAAGCCAAAACCGCTGGATACGAACTCGGGCAATGAAGGCAGCGTCATTCCGTAATCGTCGTCGTGTATCACAGCGCGGCATGGAACGTGCCATTGAACTTCAACAGGATGAAAAACGCCCGGTAAGGGGAAATACTTGTCGATCAGGATGAAATCTTTCACGTTGAACGACGCAATCGGCATTTGATGGGCGATCGACAGGGCCGCGAACAGGAGATCATGCCCAATCTTATCCTTCTTCTGCTCCGGGCTTGGTACATAGAGATGTCGGAGGGGTCCGACGGTGGTCATTTCGGCATAGAGATTGGCGGCTTTGGCTGTGAGTTCGGCGAACTGGAAGTCGACGGAGAGGATGTCATCAATCCAGTTGTGGAGTCGTTGCGCTTTTTGTGGATCGTGTTTCGAGGCCAGATGGGCACCCCGCCTCAACTCTGCTATAGCGGGGAAGGAGATGGCGAGTGAATCCGCTCCCATGGCTTTCATCCAGGCACGCAACCCTGGCGGAGGTCGTTGCAAACCGGCATTGCTCAGGATGTTCGTATCCAGCAAAAAAATGGGGCCTGCCATTTCGAAACCCTCGGATGTAAACGGAATCACCAAAGGTCGTAGCCGGCATGTGCCGGTTTTCCGTAAACGTCGACGTATAGAAGTCGTAATTCGAAAATTGGAGAGACGGTGACGATGTCACGAACCTGGACGATCGATGAAGCATCTGCCGACCTGCCGAGCCTTCTGGAAGCGGCACGCACGTCGTCGCAATACATCATTGTCCCCGATGGCAAGTTCGAGGTGTCGTTCAGACAAACAGGGCGGAAATCCCTAGACGATATCTTGGATAATGACGGGCCGCTGAAAGCAAGCGATATTCGCGACCTGTGAACAAGCAACTCCTCACCAAACGCATACACTTGGAGGAGGGAAAACTCGTGTGGACGGCCGACATGGCGGGGAAGCAGTTTTAGCTTCTCGACAACCTCATTCTGGCCAAAGCATTGTTTTCCAGCAAGCCGACTCTTGAGGACAATCCAAGTCCGTGCTTCAGACCCAATAGGCACTCAAGAACGATGTATGGAAGTTCGTCCTCAACTAGGTACTGTGGACGGCGCTCATCTACGGCGGAAACGGCATCCGATTTGGTAGAGAGTTACTGTGCCGGGGGCATGGGAGAGCTTCCCAGTGTTGATCTCGACTACGAATTACTCTCCGACATTGCCGAACATTTGCGTGCGCGCATGTGTCTGGGTGACTTTGTCGATATTGAATAGATCGTCGATCATGTTTCCGTACGGCCTCAATCCGATACGGAAATAGTAGAAACAGGCGCTGCAAAAGGGAAATACGTAGGTTCCGGATACCTGCAAGGCTTCCATGTCGACAGCCAGACCATAGTGCTCTGAACGACGCCATGAAACTCGATATTAACTTCCAGTTGCGATAGCGGACGTGGGCGAAGTAGGGGAATTCCAATGACATTGTTGCTTCTATGGAAGAACGGAGACGAGATCACCGTTATTGCGGACACGCTGTTTGGCGGCGGACACGGTGAAGGCTCCGCGATCGGCCCAAAGATTTTCCCTGTCCCGATCGCGATCTCTGACCTTGGTGAGGCAAAAAAGGAAACGCTACCCAATATGGGATTTGCGTTTGCCGGCAACGTCCTCTCAGGCCAATTCGCGCACGCGCTTGCGTCAACCTGCCTCCAAAACCTTGCCGCGCCAACCACGACTATGAAGCCGGACGTGGCCGATGTCGCGCGATACTACGCCGACTGTGGACTGCGAATCGTCGAAGAGAGAAGACGGCACAAGGCTTTGGATGGATATGGTTTCGAGGGCGTTGTGTTCGGCTACTCCGACAAGAACTCGACTTCAAAAGCCTATCATTTCAACGTTCACGTTAATTCAGAAGGCAACTGTGTTGCTCCTCTTGACGAACTCTCGCTGCCAGAAGGAAAAGTCCATCCATTTGGTAGCGGGGCCTCGTACGCGCGCGAGGTAATCGCACACCTAGAGAAGAACGATGCGCCGATAGACCCCTGGGAACTCATGGATTTCATCATAGCGAGCGAAGAAGTTCCGTCTGTTGGTGGTGAAATCCAGGCGGCAACGTCACAGACTGATGGAGTCGAGCTTCGCCCTGTGCAACGGTTCTTTCGCAAGAGAGATTCGGGCGAACTCGACGTCGATTTCGCGGTAATGGGAATTAATATCCACCGCATGGGGATGGTGGCCGGCTATGTCCCGATCGGCACTCCTTTACAGGGTGACTCCGCGGAGCGGCTGAATCGAATGATGAACGATATCGAGTAATTCCGATCGCAGTCGCATCGAGATAATGCCGGACACCGAGGCGTCGCCAAATAGCCGGCCGACCATCCCGTCAATCAACGGGGGATCGCTTGGAAGCCGAGTTGTAAAACGATCCTGAACTCTACTATTGTCTGCGTGAACAAAATCAGATTCACGGTGACGAACGTTGTCGAGTTATCCGGTCTATGAATACAGCATGCATGATGTAGCGAGGGCGGGACAGCGTCTGAAAGACGTTATTCCTTGGGAGGACTATGATGATGAGGTTCGTCGGGTCTTCTCAGTAGCGAATAGTTGGCGTGACAGTCACGTGCTTCCGATGAAAAGCATTCGTCTTTCCATCGCGCACCGGATGCGTCATCTCAAGCTTTCGGGCGACGTAGTGGCGCGCGCGAAGAGAATGTCGTCAATCCGTGGAAAGCTGAGACGGCATCCAGGTAAGCTGGACCAAATGCAGGACCTGGGAGGGTGCCGCGCGATTATGGACGATATCAACGGCGTCAACGCGCTTGTGGCCGAGTGCCAGCGGATGCCTCACGAGGTTCGCAACCACAAGAATTATGTCGATCATGCCAAGGCGGACGGATACCGCAGTCATCACGTTATCTTCCGGTTCGATGGCGAGGCGGATCGAGCTATGTACCGTGGGCGTCGCGTGGAACTCCAAATCCGCACGAAGCTCCAGCATTCTTGGGCCACAGCTGTCGAAGTTGTCGGTCAAACGCGGCTCGAGGAACTGAAGTCCGGTAAGGGCAGCGCCGAGTGGTTACGCTTCTTTCGCTTGATGTCCGACGAGTTTTCCTTTGAGGAAGGTTGTGAGCTTGACCGCGTCGCACCCGAACGACGACACAGGCTTACTGAAATCCGAGAATGCAATAACGCTCTTCGTGCAATGGAAGTGCTTGAGAATCACCGCACAACGACGCGGTACATAAAATCCTACATACTCTCGGGCGATGCGCGGGTCTTCCTTATCCGATACGACAACGTCAACCACACTGTCAGCGTGGAAGGTTACTCAGACCCGTCCGTGGGAGCTATTGCCCTACAACATGAAGAAATGGCGATGGAAGAGGCCGGGCTGGCCGAGAACAGTGTCGTCCTCGTGGACGCGAAGGAGGCTGCGTCAATCGTCTCGGCATTTCCGAACTACTTTGGTGACGTCTCGCTGTTTCTTGGCCGTCTGAAAGCGATTTGCGGGAAGGCTCAGGATGCCGAATATCAGTTGCCTAAGCAGGAAGCTGTAGCTCCGAAGGCTCGCGAGGTGCCGGACCTAAGCTGGTTCAAGCAACGCCATCGACGCTGGACCGAAGGCGGCAGAGGCAACAAAAAATAGGAGCTGTGATGTTGAGGAAGGACGAATTCGTGATCCTGAACATCTGGGAGGACAGCCGCGCGCAACTAATTGAGCGGTTAGACTTCTACCACGAGCAGGCGAAGAAGCGCGTACTTGAGCAGTTCCGAGATATTGAAGGCGAAGCAGAGCGGTACGCAGAGGAGTCGTATGACCGTCGCGGACACTGGTTCAATCCCGACACGGACGATCCAGCCTCATCGGCGGAGGCCGCGTGGGATGATGGTATCATGCACTACGGTCTTCTTGAAGACCTAAGGAAGCAGATGATCCTTAGCATAGCGGCCGGAATGTACCACGAGTGGGACAAGCAGTTCCGTGACTGGCTGGACCGCGAGCTAGGTCATAATTTCAGTCTGGATAAATTAAGGCCTGACCTATGGAAGCAGGACGTCGGCACGCTTTTCGACATGCTTGAAATGTGGGGATGGGACCTTAGGGCGCAACCGTTTCATGAAATCATTGATTCCTGCCGTCTGATCGTGAACGTGTATAAGCATGGTCATGGTCCATCGTTGAGCCAGTTGAAGGAAAAGTATCCGCAATATCTTCCTAGTTCCGGGAGGCGTACTTCCTTCGGATCAAGCTATCTGCACTACAACCAGCTTGAGGTCGAAGAAGACGCCTTGTCGCTGTTCCATGAGGCATTCGGTGATTTCTGGAAGTACGTCCCTAGTAGGACTGTTGTACGAAAGAATACTACGCTGCCGGCGTGGTTTGAAAAGGCTCTGACGCGGAAGCCTCGATCCAAGGAACCGCCGAAAGCGAGGACATCATCGTGAGCAAAAACGAGTGCCGCAGTACGATGCCTCTTCCTCACTATCGAGGCCGTGGGAAATGACATCCTCAAACAGCCCTCATGATTTTCACCCTGTCTACCAGGTCGGTAGGGCTGACGACTTGGATGAGGCTTGGGGAATCGATTTGATCACAGGGCAGAAGGTCGCATCTCTAGTCGCCCTGTTTGGCGCGGTAGAGTTCCATCTGGAACGTGCGATATGGAAGCTGAAAGGTATCGATCCCAAGGGCATCCGTCCCGAAACCGATGGCAAGAGGATTTCGGCGATGATCGACATGGTCGAGCAGATTGCGGTTGCTCTTCCGTCCGATATCGAGAAAGGCATGTTGGCGACATGGTGTGCGGCGTGTCGGTCGGGCTTCACTATCCGGAACAACATTTCGCATGGGGTACCGTCAAGGCTTGGGACGACTCTTGTCTTTTCGAGGAATCCTCAGTGGCATGGAGAACAGCGGAAAAAGGTCTTTGGTGACTTTTGGGCGGACGTACACACTCTCGACCTTGTGCGTCAGTCCTTTGCCACCCTTCTGCGGGTGATAGTTCACGTGGAGAAATGCGAGACATCCCTCGAGAGCATCGGGACAAAGATTGTCCTACGTGCGCTTGGCGAGGCTCGATCAATCCTCGGTGAGTTTGCGAGTCAGACCTATGATCCTAGTTTCGAAAAGTACTGAGGTGGAGGAACGATGAGGCTCTACTATTTCACGAAGGCCGAATACGGGCTCGAGAACATCCGCCGCCGCCGGATCAAAATCGCCCGTATCAAGGACCTCAACGACCCATACGAATTTATCCCTCTCATGGGAGACCGGGCGCTGCGCACAGGGATGCGAGAGATGAAGCGTCTGGCGGACGCTGAGTATGGCATCGTGTGCTTCACGACCGATTGGACGCATCCGATGATGTGGTCGCACTATGCGGATCGACATCGCGGCGTCTGCCTCGGGTTCGACGTCGTAAACGCCCGCCCGATTATTCCCATCGAGTACACGCCGAACCTGCTCGCCGAGAAGGACTTCAAGGTCAAAGAAATCGACGACATCAACACGCTCGACTATATGCGGACCTGGTTTGTCAAATACGAGGCGTGGGCCTACGAGGCCGAGGCGCGGATGGTCTTCCAGCTCTCCCAGGAAGAGGAAGAGAACGGCCTCTACTTTCATCAGTTCGAACCCGCTCTTCGTCTGTCCGAGGTTGTCGTCGGCCCCGAGAGCGACATCAACCGAAACCAGGTTGAGGCGGCCATCGGCGACCTTCAAAATGTCGAGTTGACCAAGGCAAGGCTGGCTTTCCAGAGGTTCGCGGTCGTGAAGCAACACAAGGAATCGATGTGGAAGAAGACCGAGGACCTCGACCCCGAAAATCTAATGTGACTTGACTCCACCCGAAAACGAGAACGGTTGGAGAACAAAATCCGAGGTTCTATATGATCACGTATTTCGACGTCACATGTACTCGGAAATCGGTTACTCTGGCACCGTGTCCTGTGCCAGCTGGTTTCCCGTCGCCTGCGGGCGATGACGTCGAAGAAGTCTGGACTTCGTGTCATGGATCGTCAGGCACGAGGCATCGACGTTCTGGTGGAAGGTCAGCGGCGACGGCCTTCATGACATCGGAATCCAGGACGGCGACTGGATCGGGGTAGACCGCACCGGAAAGGCTCGCCCTGGTCGCGTCGTCCTCGCCGTTCACGAGGGCTAGTTATCATCAAGATTATCGACAAGCGTGACGGCCGGCTCTGGCTCGAGGCCTTCCGGAACTATTCTCCGATCCTCGTAGGCGAGGACACGACGATCTGGGGTGTAATGGCGGGCCTGGCGCACAAAATGCCCATCGAGTGATGCGATGCCAGAGCCAATCGCCCTAATCGACGGCAACAATTTCCACGTTTCCTGCGAGCGGATTTTCGATCCCCGCCTTCACAACATTCCTGTCGTTGTGCTGAGCAACAACGACAGCTGTACCGTCGCCCGCACGCCAAGGCCAAGGCGCGGGCGTTGGGATGGTTGAGCCTCTCCATTTTTTCAAAGACAAGGTGAAACGCCACGGGATCAAGGTCCTGTCGTCGAACTATTCGCTCTACGGAGATATCTCTCGTCGTGTCGTCAGTACCGTCCAGCAATTCAGCCCGGCATTGGAAGTTTACAGCATAGATGATAATTTCTTCGGCATGAGCGGGTTCGGTGATCCGTGTCCGAGCACGAGCCTGAACGGGGCTTTGGCTATTCGCTGGCTCTACCGTCAAAGAATCGCCGAGGCGGGCTTTCATGGGTTTCCACTCGCGGCATGTGAGCGCTCTGAACCGCGCTCTATGGTGGTTCAAGCTGAATACACCGCGACATCTGGGACGCAATGATTGAGTCAAACCGCCAAAACCAGTCCAAAAACGGACATGCCCAAATCAAATGCCGCGAGTAGCCCCAATCAGCCAGCGCAGGGACAAACCAAACCCGCGAAATCACCTCGACGGTCATTCATCTGAAATTGTGAGAAGCGGTGGCGACCCCTGCAGGACTCGAACCTGCGACCTACTGCTTAGAAGGCAGTTGCTCTATCCAGTTGAGCTAAGGGGCCATCATGCCGGGCAATCGATACTCCGGCAAAAACTTTGATCTTGGTGTTTCAGTGCGTCCAGGGCTGGGTGCGGTTGAAACGGAAATTGTCGGTGTAGGAAACCACCTTGCGGGTCGCTTCCTTCGGCTGGATGACGCGGTATTCGATGCCCTTGCGCTGGGCATAGGCTTCGGCCTGTTCCTGCGTCTCGAATGTCAGCTTGAGTTGCTGCTTCATGTCGGAACTGGAGGTGTAGCCCATGATCGGATCGATCTTGCGCGGAACTTCGGCGTCGAATTCCAGAACCCAGACATTGGTCTTCGCCTTGCCGGATTGCATGGCGGTTTTTGCAGGGCGGTAAATCTTCGCAGACATGTCGAAACTGCTCCGGTTGGACAGTGGGGCACAACACCCCGAATTATTCATCACGTACCTGAATAGAATAACCAAATCGTGTCAGGAACGTTGAATTTGAAATGGACTGACTTCAGGTGAGAGTCAAGACGATTATCCCCTTGCAGCCCGATCGCACTCCGCCGTTTCGGCGTCATGTTTTGCCCATCGGGGCCGCGGTTGAACAAAGATGAATTTCCCTGTTGCGGACTGCGGGTGAACCGTGTATTCCCCAGCCATCGCCTCGGCGGAGTGTAGCGCAGTCTGGTAGCGCATCTGGTTTGGGACCAGAGGGTCGGGAGTTCGAATCTCTCCACTCCGACCATTTTAAAGCAAAACATCAGCTTTCCGGCGTAACCCTATCCTAAAGATGACAATTTATTCTGCTGACGGACCGGCCAGTGTGCTCTCGGCCGTGCCGATCGTCATGACATTGCCACGCCAAGCGACCGCGCTGCCGATCCAGCTGCGGGCCCAGACGAGGGGCATGATCATATCCCTGCTGATCATGGCCGGCAGCGTGTAGAGCGAAACCGGCCAGCGGTTGAGGGCGGCAAGCGCGAGTTCCGGCACGTACATGAGGGCGAGGACGGCAAAGGCGGTTGCGGTAAGGTTCACGTCCATCATCGCAGCGGCGGCGAGCGCGAAGAGAAGCGGGGGAAGCGTGCCGGTCAGGATTTCCGGCGCGAAATATTGCGGGAAGGTCACGCGTCGCAGCCGCGCCCAGCGGGTCTGGCGCGACCAGATTTCACCGGCATGGCGCTGGCCGAGCGGTTGCTCGAACGGGGCGGAGACCAGATGCACCCTGCGGCCGGCGCTTCGCACCAGCTTCGTCGAGGCGGCGTCTTCGGCGATTTCGGCGGCGAGTGCACGAATGCCGCCATTGTCCTCCAGGAACGGCTTGTTCCACAACATCGACTTGCCTTGCGCGAAACCCATGCCGATGGCTTCCGCCGCATATTGCCAGCGGCCCTGCGATCCGTTGAGGAAGGCGCATTCCACATGCGCCCAGAAACCCGCAGGCCGTGAACCGAGCGGCGGCGAGCAGACGAGCCCGCTGTCCTTCCGCCAGGCCGACATCATGGTGGCAATATAGGATTTCGGCATCAACACGTTCGAATCGGCGAGAATCACCCATTCATGCCGGGCGGCGCGCCAGCCCTTCACGCAATTGTTCAGCTTTGGATTGGCGCTGATGCGGTCGTCACCGATGAGCAATTGTGTGGAAACCGAGGGAAAGGCGGCTTCAGCTTTGCGGACTTCCTCGATCACGGGATCGAATTCATCAGCGACGCAGAACAGCAGCTCGTAGTCGGGCCAGTTGAGCTGAAAGGCGCGCGATAGTGTCAGCGGCGTGAAGTTTTCCACGCCGCGCAGCGGCACGACAAGCGAGACAGGCGGTTTTTTCCGGACAAGATCGTTTTCCGCATCTCGTCTTGTCAGTCGCCAGCCGGCCAGAACGATGCCGAGAAGATTGAAGGCGAGGAGCAGGATTGCGCAAAGGGCAAAAACGGTTTCCATGCTGGCCAGTTCCACTCCCAAGCTTTCGGCGGTCCACCCGCCAATCGATTCCATGGAATTCGTCTCTGCCGATTATAACGTTTGCGTGACAGTTACATGTCATGATCGGACAGGCAGGGAGATCGAGCGGCGCATGAGAGGCGTCACGACGGCTGCGCTCAAAAGAAAAGCCCTCCGCATAGAAGGGCCCAATCGTCATGATGGTCGATGAATTTTAGTGGACGTTCAGGATATGGGCATGACTGCTTGCGACGAGAAACGATTCCCGTGCTTTCTCGATGTCGCATCTGCCGGCGATGGCATCGAGGCAGTTCCTGCGCGCTTCCTCATATTCCGGCCCATGTTCCTCGGGCCAGCGGTACATCAGCATATCAAGCGCCACCAGCGGGCTGTAGATTTCCACGGCCGCCGAAAGCGGCAGATGGATCGCCACCGGTTTCATCCACGCGGCGTGGTGACACGGCTCTGTTCTGTGAATCAGCATGTCATTTTCCTCCCTGTTTTACCTGGCTTGAAAGCCTCTCACACTCCCATGCGCGAAATGCCCGCCTCACGAAATGGTTCCCGATCACCTAAAATGTGATCGATCAGGGGGTTCCAATTTTCCAAGATGAATGGAAGATGAACAAATAGATGAACCGGAGATGAACAAAACCACCGCTACGGCGTTGGTATGTTCATAAGAAGGAGAACACATATGTTTAATTTGTCAGGCATTCAGGAAAGCTTCTTCGGAGACCGCATGGCTGGCGTATGCGAGGCGATCACCTCGGCTCTGGCCTTCGAATCAGGGCTCGAAAAGTCGCGCATTTCCGCAAGTGTCGAAAATGATGTGATTTATCTGGAAGGTACGGCCGATTCGGTCGAGGCGATCGATATCGCCATCAATCTTGCCGCTTCCATTTCCAATTGCCGGATTCTGAGCCATATCGAGCCGGTTTACTGAATATTGTGCCAGCCGGGCGAAACCTCGTCCGGCTCATTCAGACGCAATAACGCGGCAATGTCATTTCCGGTTGCCGATTTGCGCGCTGCGGACCATATCGCCGGGCTTGATGCCAGAACGTTTCGCGGCGCCGCCATTCAGCTCAAGCACAAATTTTACGGGTCCGCGGGAGCTGATGATCGCTTCCGAATGCGGAACGGCGTTTTCGTGAATATGGGTGATTCGGCCATCGCTGCCGATGAACAGCATATCGAGCGGAATGAGGGTGTTGCGCATCCACATGGCGACAGCGCGCGCCTCACCGAAATCGAACAACATGCCGTTTTCAGACGGCATGGATTTACGGAACATCAGACCCTGCGCGCGCTGGGCATCGTCCAGCGCCAGTTCGGCAACGAAGTCGTGCGTTTTCCCGGAAGCGGTTTCAATGGTGAGCGGCTCTGACGTGAAGGCCTGGCGTTCCTGAGTCTGCGCGGCACCGGCCAGCGTGAAAAAAAGAAGCGCCATAACGGCGCTTTTCACCATATGGCGCAGGGCGGACATCAATGCGACATCCCGATGGCAAGCGGGTTGTCGGGATGGATTTCCGCCGCCATCAGGCCCTTGTCGCCATCGCCGAAGCGCACCAGAACCACCTGACCGGGACGAAGCTCCGTCAGGCCGAAACGGCGCAGCGTTTCCATATGCACGAAAATATCTTCCGTTCCTTCGCCACGCGTCAGGAAGCCGAAACCCTTGGTGCGGTTGAACCACTTGACGATGGCGCGCTCAAGCCCGCTCGACGGCGTCACCTGCACATGGGTGCGCACCGGGGGCAGCTGCGAGGGGTGAACGGCGGTCGACTGATCCATGGAGAGAATGCGGAAAGCCTGGAAACCGCGATCGCGCCGCTGGATGAGGGCGACGATGCGCGTGCCTTCGAGGATAGTCTGGTAACCGTCGCGGCGCAGGCAGGAGACGTGCAGCAGCACATCCTGCGTGCCGTTGTCAGGCACGATGAAGCCGAAACCCTTGGCGACATCGAACCACTTCACGACGCCGGTAATCTCGGTCAGGTCCACGGCATCGCCCGAAAGGTCCTCGACATCGACTATCGTTTTCGATGACATCCTATCAGCCATATCCTGCCAACCCCTCGATTACGCGCCATACACCGGTCAACTGATTCCTGTGCGCCAGATTAACATCTTGGTAACGGTTTCACGCAAGCCCTAGTTTTTGATTTACGCAGCTGCTTTTATGTCGCCGTCCTTGTCCGGGGCTTGCCATCACGCGTTTAACGGCTTCGGACCCGTGTAATGGAGAGGAATAAAATGCGGTATCTGCACACGATGGTTCGCGTCAAAGACCTTGGCGAATCACTTAAATTCTATGTCGACCTGCTCGGTCTTACGGAAATACGCCGAATCGAGAACGAAAAAGGCCGCTTCACTCTGGTGTTTCTTGCGGCGCGCGACGACATTGCTGCGGCGAAGGAAAACAAGGCGCCGTGCCTGGAGCTCACCTATAACTGGGACACCGAGGATTATACCGGCGGCCGCAATTTCGGCCATCTGGCATACGAGGTCGACAATATCTACGATTTCTGCGCCCGGCTGCAGCAGAACGGCATCGTCATCAACCGGCCGCCGCGCGACGGACATATGGCCTTCGTGCGTTCGCCTGACGGTATTTCCTTCGAAATTCTGCAGAAGGGCGAAAGCCTCGCACCAGCCGAACCGTGGATATCTATGCAGAATACCGGTTCCTGGTAGGGATTTTCCGGTGAGTAGCGGCGTTTTCGGGTGCTCTTGCCTTGTCCTGAGGGGATGAGGCATAGTCCGCGAATCGAAACGGCCAGTCCCGTTTTGGGGAAGCACACGATTCCGTTCCCGTGCTGCTGTTGGAAATGCAAGATACGGAGGCCAGCCATGAAAACTGTCGAAAGCGCGAAAAGACGCCTTGTCCGTCCGCGTCTTGTCGTCGCGGTTTCGCTGCTTGGGCTTTCCGGCTGTGTTTCAGCGGTGACCGACGACGAGATGGCCGCCGCTACCAAGAAGCCGGAAATTGCCGCACAACAGAAGCCGCAAACCGCCGCTTCCGCCGCCGCCGGCGCGCAACCGGGACACTATGTGGATCCCGCCGTGGCATCGGCGGCCGGCGCGGCTGCGCCTGCCCAGACGCCGGGCGGCCCGGCGCAGGCTTATGGCGCCGCCGCCGATATTGGCGGATTGACGACGCAGCCCACGGCGATTTCCGCCGGGACGACAAGCATTTATTCCACTGTGGCGCCCGCCGGTGCTGCAGGTGCACCCGGCACGGCCGCCGCCACGGGCGCCCCCTCTCACAAAATCATTCCCGCGGTCAGCAGCGTCTATTCGGCACCCATGCAGGCGGCGCAACCGCAGCCTCAGCCGGTATCAGCGCCGGTTCAGGTCCCGCCAGCCGGACAGGTGCCGGCGGAACAGCATAGCGAAAACCGTCAGCCGGTTCCTGTGCCCGCGCCGCAGTCCGCCTCGGAACAGCTCGCGGCTGTCGCGGCGCAGCCGGCCGTGGACGCTGCCAAAATGGTGGGCGAGGCGCAGGGAGGTGACGGTAAGGGCGTGACGCTTGCGGCATTTTTCGCCGGCGCGGCCAAGAAGCGCCTGCCCAAGATGATTGAAAGCGGCACGGCGGACAATACGCAGGTCGCATCATTGCCCGGAGCCGCGGACGGGACGATGGGCATTGCGCTTTCCGGCCGCTCTGTCATGTCCGACGAGTTTGACGATGCCCATCTCGATGAAGAGGATGACCAGCCGACAGGCCTGATGAAACTCGCCTCGCTCTCCGGCCTGAGCCGCGTCGCCCCGAACGGGCTTTTCCTGCAGACGGATCGCGTCGAAGTTGGCTGCTTCAAGCCGGAACTGGTGCGGATGATCAAGGATGTGGAGCGCCACTATAACAGCCCGGCGATCGTCACCTCGGGCTATCGTCCTCCAAAGGGCATAAGGCAGGGCTCCAAACACTATACCTGCGATGCCGCCGACATCCAGATCAAGGGCGTCTCCAAATGGGAGCTTGCGACCTATCTGCGTTCCCTGCCGGAGCGCGGCGGTGTGGGCACCTATTGCCACACCGAATCGGTCCATATGGACACGGGTGAGCCAAGAGACTGGAACTGGCGCTGCCGCCGTACCGCTGCGCGCAAGTGATCTCTGGCCGGGTTTGTAGGAATATCAAACCCGATGCTTTCCGAGCCTGAATTTATGCCTGAAGACTGTTCCAAACGTTTTAGAGACGGTCCGGTCGTCCTGGGGAGTTGGTGTTTGAGCCGATAGCCCTGATTGTTGCTACGCGGTGTGGGGCCGGTTGCCTGATTGATGCGCGCAGTGGGTATTCTGAAACCAGGCTTGCAATGGATACAGTCTAAGACTGCAAACGCATCTTTTCCGCTCACATCACAGTCCTGTCACTCGTGGTGATAACTCTTTGCAGAATATCAGAAAATGTAGATTTGAGGTGGTGAGAGCGCAGGGATTCGAACCCTGGACCTACTGATTAAAAGTCAGTTGCTCTACCGGCTGAGCTACGCTCTCCCGTGTCGGGGCTTGGTTGCCCTTCGGAAGTGCGCGGAACATATGTAGAGCGATCCGTTCGGTCAACCCAAAAAAAGCGCTTTCTACAATCAATCCGGTTTTTTTTGTCGCACCCCCGAAAAGGTGATTGGAGAGAGGGGGCGGCTGGGGATAAAACCGGCTGCAGACATGTCGGCCAGACGGGTGAAATCCTTTTGCAGCAATGACATGCATGAAAATGAAGCGTGAGGCGGCGGCGAATCCCAGGAATCGCGGCGGCTTTGCGGGATGCGGAGTTCTTTCTTGTCGATTGCCGATATTTCCCTGTTCAGCGCGCTTCTGGCCGGCGCTCTTTCCTTTCTGTCGCCCTGCGTCCTGCCGCTGGTGCCGCCTTATCTCTGTTATATGGCGGGCGTTTCGGTCGAGCAGTTCAGGACGGAAGATACAGCACCCCGACCGGAGATTCGCAGGGCCGTGCTGTTTTCGGCCTTTTTCTTCACGCTTGGTTTCGCCACTGTTTTCGTGGCGCTTGGAGCAGGGGCCTCGACGATCGGTACGCTCCTTCGTCAGAATCTGGATATTCTCGCCAAGATCGGCGGTTTCATCATCATCCTTATGGGCCTGAATTTCCTCGGTGTCTTCCGCATCGGCCTGTTTTCGCGCGAGGCGCGGTTTCAGGGGGCGGGCAAGCCGGCCACGCTTTCAGGGGCCTATGTGATGGGCCTCGCCTTCGCTTTCGGCTGGACGCCCTGTATCGGTCCGGTGCTGGGCGCGATCCTGGGTGTCGCTGCCGCGCGTGATACGGTTGGTGATGGTGCGGCGCTGCTTGCGGTCTATTCGCTCGGCCTTGCCGTGCCGTTCTGGATCGCGGCTGCGTTCTCCGGTTCCTTCATGCGTTTCCTCGTCCGCTTTCGCCGCCATCTCGGCCTCGTGGAAAAGCTGCTGGGCGTATTGCTGGTGCTGACCGGTCTCGCTTTCATGTCCGGTTTTATCACCAATGTGGCGATCTGGTTCCAGGAGACCTTTCCGATCCTCATGAAAATCGGTTAAGCCTCCCGCCGGAGTTGCTTGCGGGGGAAACATAGTGACGGATATCGTCGGATTGCTTTTGCCGTTTTTCGGCCTGATCTTCATCGGTTATGGTGCGGCGCGCATAACGAAACAGCCGGTCGAGGCGATGGGCTGGCTGAACACCTTCATCATCTATGCGGCGCTGCCGGCGCTGTTTTTCAAGCTGGTGTCGAAAACGCCGGTTGAAGAGCTGGCGCGCATGGATTTCGTCGCTGCCAGCCTTGCCTGCACCTATGGCATTTTCTTGGCTGTGTTCCTGATCGGCCGGTTCGTGCGGAAAAACAGTCTTGCCGAAACCACTATCCAGAGTTTTGCGGCCAGCTACGGCAATATCGGCTATATGGGGCCGGGCCTTGCGCTTCTGGCGCTCGGCGAAAAGGCGGCAGTGCCGGTGGCGCTGATCGTCTGCCTTGAAAACGCCGCCCATTTCATCGTCGCCCCGGCGATGATGGCGGTGGCGGGCGGCGACAAACGCTCTCCGGCAAGGCTTGCGCTGGATGTGGCGCGCAAGGTCATCACCCATCCCTTCATCGTATCCGTCATCGCCGGTTTTCTGGCCGCATCGCTGTCATGGCAGCCGCCGGAGGCGGTGCAGCGGCTGGTGGATTATCTGGCGCAATCGGCAGCACCCTGCGCGCTGTTTGCCATGGGTGTGACGCTGGCGCTTCGGCCAATGAAACGGGTGCCGGTGGAAATCAGCTATATCGTGCCGGCAAAACTGATCCTGCATCCGCTCGCCGTCTGGCTCGTGCTCTCGTCGCTCGGGCGATTTGAGCCGGTGTGGATCTATTCGGCCGTGCTGCTGGCAGCGCTGCCGACCGCGACGAACGTCTTCGTCATCGGCCAGCAATATCACGTCTGGCAGGAGAGGGCGTCTGCGACGATCCTGATTTCGACGGTGCTGTCGGTCTTCACGCTGACCGGCGTGGTGTATTTCATCCAGCCTTTTTGAAGCTGCCGAATAAAAGCGAGGGCAGGGCCTTCAGCCCGCGTCCCGGCTCGATGCCTTCGCGCATGACCATGCTTCGGAGCGTGCCGATTCCCGAGAGGACGTGCAGGCCCGCCGCGCGCGCCATCTGCACCGGCAGCAGGTCGGAAAGCAGCGAACGGTTGAGGAGATCGACGCTGAGCGTGCGGCTATAGACATCCGCACGCCGCCTGCGGTCGAAGCTGCTGCCGGCATCGGCCGCAATCGGGCGGTCGGAGACCGCGCCCAGCAGTTCCGTCAGCGCGATGATGTCGCGCAGGCTGAGGTTCAGCCCCTGCGCGCCGATGGGTGGAAAACCATGAGCAGCCTCGCCGATCAGGGCCACGCGGCCCTTGCCGAAGCGGTGTGCCGTCATGGAAGAGAGCGGCCAGGCCTGCACGCTGTCCTCTACTGTTACCGCGCCCAGCATGGACTGCATGCGCTCCTCGATCCGGAGGCTGAGTGTTTCCAGCGGCAGCGCCGTCAATTCCTCCGCCTGTTGCGGGGTAACGACCCAGACGAGGCTGGATCGGTTCCCGGGCAGGGGAACCTGGGTGAAAGGACCGGTTGGCGTGTGGAATTCCGTCGAGACATTGCCATGCGACCGGCTATGGCCGAAGTTCAAAACAATGGCCGTCTGCGGATAGGACCAGGATTTGACGCCGATGCCGGCTGCATCCCGCACCATCGACTTCCTGCCATCAGCGCCGATGAGGAAATCGGCCGAGAGTGTTTCGCCGTCTGCAAGTGTCACCGATACGCGGTCGTTGCCGATGTCGATCGTCTCGGCCGTGGCGTCGAGGCGGGTAATATTGTGTTCCTGCTCAACCGCTTCGCTGAGAACGCCAAGCAGCGCCTCGTTGGGAATGTTCCAGCCGAAGGCATCGAGCCCGATTTCGGAGGAGCGGAACTGCACGGTTGGCGCGCGTAGAAGCCGGTCGGTGCCGTCAATGATCTGCATGGTGGAAAGGCGTGCGGCTGATGGCGCGATGCGTGACCAGAGGCCGAGACGGTCCATGAAGCGGATGGACTGGTCCATCAGCGCCGTGGTGCGCTGGTCCTTCCTTTCGCTTGAAGGTGCGATGAGCGCCACGTGGCGGCCCGCCCGCGCCAGCGCGATGGCCGCGATCTGGCCCGCAAGTCCCGCACCTGTTATGGCGATATCGAAGTGTCTCATGGTCCTGATCCGTTGTTATTTCCAAAGCATCATAATGGCTTTGCGCGGGTAAATCCACTTCGGCTCCGGAACATCCGGTTGCGAAGATTCGTTGGTTGCCCTGTTATATTAGTCTTAGGATAAGCGGATTGAGCCGGTTGCAAAGCGTGGTGAATGGCCGCATACCGGAATAAGCAGGGCGGATGAAAAACGGGGCGCAGACGCTGACCATGAAAATTTTCAACTACAAGCGTGTTCCCTACGCGGAAATCCGCGCCTTTTCCGTTCATATGCTCACGGCTTCCGGTTCGTTTCTGGCCTTTCTCGGCGTCGTTGCCGCGGCTGAACACCGTTTCGTCGACATGTTCTGGTGGCTGGGGCTTGCGCTTCTGGTCGATGGTATCGACGGACCCATCGCCCGTAAGGTGCGGGTGAAGGAAGTTCTGCCCAACTGGTCCGGCGATACGCTCGACAATATCATCGACTACGTCACCTATGTGCTCTTGCCCGCCTTTGCGCTTTACCAGAGCGGCATGATCGGCGAGCCGCTGTCCTTCGTGGCGGCCGGCATGATCGTGGTGTCCAGCGCCATCTATTATGCCGATATGGGCATGAAGACGGACGAATATTTCTTCTCCGGCTTTCCGGTGGTGTGGAACATGGTGGTGTTCACCCTGTTCGTCATGGATGCCAGCGCAACGACGGCCATGATCGTCGTTACCGTCTCGGTGTTCCTGACATTCCTGCCGATCAATTTCCTGCATCCGGTGCGGGTGAAGCGGTTGCGGCCGCTCAATCTGGCTGTCGTGTTCATCTGGTGCGCGCTTGGCGGTTATGCGCTGCTGACGCACTTTGAAACCCCGAGCTGGGCCGTGATCGGCTTCGTGGTCAGTGGCATCTATCTTTATTGCATCGGTGGAATATTGCAGTTTTTCCCCTCGCTCGGTGCGAAATAAGAAAAAGGTAAAGCCGTTTATTGCTTGTGCAAATCGCATTTAAGCAGCTTCTTTTTCAGTTGTGCGCAGCAGCAAAACCGTTATCAATAAGTCTTGATTGGATGAAATTGCATACGCATTGGCGTCCGATTGGGAACAATGACCGCGATCGTTAGAAACGCCTCGAAGAAGGCATGGATGGTCGGTGAGAGAGGGAACTCGTGACTGGAACTTTGGCGCCGGAGGCCGTGCCTCTCCTGTCCGTTCGCAAGCTGACCAAGCTGTTCGGCAATTTCGCTGCCTGCAACGGCATCGATCTCGATATTGCGCCGGGCGAAATTCATGCGCTTCTGGGTGAAAACGGTGCGGGCAAATCCACGCTCGTCAAGATGCTGTTCGGTGTTCTCGCACCAACCGAGGGTGATATTATCTGGCAGGGCCAGCCGGTTTCCGTGGGCTCGCCAAGCGAGGCCCGCCAACTCGGCATCGGCATGGTCTTCCAGCATTTTTCCCTGTTCGAGGCGCTGACGGTCGCTGAAAACATCGCCCTGTCGCTCGACCCTAAAATTTCATTGAAGGAAATCGCCAGGGAAGCGGAAACGCTGTCGCGGGCCTATGGCCTGCCGCTCGATCCCTATGCGCATGTGGCCGATCTTTCGGTTGGTGAGCGCCAGCGGATCGAGATCGTCCGCGCCTTGCTGCAGAACCCGCGCCTCATCATTCTCGACGAGCCGACCTCGGTGCTGACGCCGCAGGAGGCTGACAAGCTGTTCGAAACGCTGGAGAAGCTGAAGGCCGAAGGCCGTTCGGTGCTTTATATCAGCCACCGTCTGGAAGAGGTGCAGCGCATCTGCGACCGCGCCACTGTTCTGCGTCACGGCAAGGTGACCGGCGCCTGCGATCCGCGCAAGGAAACGCCTGCGTCGCTGGCGCGCATGATGGTCGGCAGCGATGTCGCAAGCGTTTCGCGGCCGACGGGCGAGGCGCTCGGCCAACCGCAGATCGAGGTCATGGGGCTTTCCGTTGCGCCACGCACGCCCTTTGCCGTGGCGTTGAAATCGATTTCCATGCAGGTGCGCGCCGGGGAAGTGCTGGCGATTGCCGGCGTGGCCGGCAACGGGCAGGGCGAGTTGTTCGATGCGCTTTCGGGCGAATATCCGGTCTATAACAACGATGCCATCCATCTGCGCGGCAAGCCCGTCGGTCGCATCGGTATCAATGGTCGTCGTCTGATGGGCGCGGGTTTTGTGCCGGAAGAACGCCACGGCCACGCCGCCGTTCCCGGCATGAGCCTTTCCGACAACCTGCTGCTGGCGCGGGCGCGCTCCGACCGCAAGGCGTTTCTGACCGGCGGTTTCCTGCGCATCGTCAGGGGCTCGGCGATCAAGGCTGCGGCACGGCGCATTTCGGAAACAATGGATGTGCGCAAAAGCGGGGCCGATCCGCTGGCCGGATCGCTTTCCGGCGGCAACCTGCAGAAATTCATCGTCGGGCGCGAGCTTGATCGTCAGCCGACCGTGCTTGTCGTCAACCAGCCGACCTGGGGTGTGGATGCCGGTGCCGCAAGCCGCATTCGTCAGGCGCTTGTCGATCTTGCCAAGGCGGGCTCGGCCGTCATCGTCATCAGCCAGGATCTCGATGAAATCTTCGAGGTTGCCACCAATATCGCGGTCATTTCCGACGGCAAGCTTTCCGAGGCCTATCCGGTGGAAGACATGACGCTTGAAAAGATCGGCCTTTTGATGGGCGGCATTAACGCGTCACATTCGGGAGCCGCCCAGCATGCGCATTGAGCTTGAAAAACGGGCAGGGGTCTCGAAGCTTTTCACCCTTATTTCGCCGCTTCTGGCGCTTGTGCTGACGCTGCTCGTCGGCGCCGTCATGTTCGCCATGCTCGGCAAAAATCCGGCTCATGCGCTTTACGCCTTTTTCGTTGAACCGCTGCTGGAAGTCTGGTCGCTGCACGAGCTTGCGATCAAGGCCGCACCGCTGATCCTGATCGGCGTTGGCCTGTCGATCTGTTATCGCTCCAATAACTGGAACATCGGCGCGGAGGGGCAATTCACCATCGGCGCGATCACCGGTTCCATACTGCCGGTTCTTTATCCCGACTGGCATTCGCCGCTCATCCTGCCGCTGATGATGGTGATGGGCGCCATCGGCGGCGCGCTTTATGCCGGTATTCCGGCGGTGTTGAAGACCAAGTTCAACACCAACGAAATCCTCGTCAGCCTGATGCTGGTCTATGTCGCGCAGCTTTTTCTCGACTGGCTGACGCGCGGCATCTGGCGCGATCCGGGCGGCTACAACTTCCCGCAGACCAAGCCCTTCAACGAAAGCGCCGTCTTGCCGGAAATGCTGGCCTCGGGCCGTGCGCATTGGGGTTTCGTTTTCGCCATCGTCGCGGCAATCGCGCTGTGGTTCATGATGCGCTACATGCTGAAAGGCTTCGAGGTCACCGTGCTTGGGCAATCGGCGCGGGCCGGGCGTTTTGCCGGTTTCTCGTCAAGCCGCATGGTGTGGTTTTCGCTGTTGCTGTCAGGTGCACTGGCAGGGCTTGCGGGCATATCTGAGGCCTCCGGCTCCATCGGCCATCTACAGCCCAGCATTTCGCCGGGCTATGGTTTCACCGCCATCATCGTCGCCTTTCTCGGCCGTCTCAATCCGCTTGGCATCATTCTGTCAGGGCTGGTGCTGGCGCTGACCTATCTCGGCGGCGAGGCGGCGCAGCTTTCGATTGGTGTGTCGGACAAGGTGACGCGTGTGTTTCAGGGGCTGATGCTGTTCTTCGTGCTGTCCTGCGATACGCTGATCTTCTATCGCATCAGGGTCGTCTTCACCGGCAAGGCGCATAACAGCCAAGGAGCGGCATGATGGATATGCTTCAGGCCATTCTCCTCACCGTCATTACTGCCGCCACACCGCTGGTCATCGCCGCCTCCGGCGAGCTGGTGACGGAGCGTTCCGGCGTCCTCAATCTCGGCGTAGAGGGCATGATGATCATGGGCGCGGTCTGCGCTTTTGCCACTGCACATATGACCGGTTCTCCCTATCTCGGCATTCTGGCCGGCATCGCCTCTGGCGCGGTTTTCTCGCTGCTGTTCGGCTTCCTGACACTGACGCTGGTGACCAACCAGGTAGCGACAGGCCTTGCGCTTACCATTCTCGGCCTCGGCGTTTCCGGCATGCTGGGCGAAAGTTTCGTCGGCCTGCCGGGCGTCAAGCTGCAGCCCATCGTCTTTCCGTTGCTGTCGGATATTCCCTTTATCGGCCCCTCGCTGTTCCGGCAGGATCTGATCTTCTACATGTCCATCGCGCTGGTTTTCGGCACTGGCTGGTTTCTGTTCAAAAGCCGCGCGGGCCTGAAAATCCGCGCCATCGGCGACAGTCACGCTTCCGCCCATGCGCTTGGCATCAACGTCATCCGCACGCGTTATCTGGCTGTGATGTTCGGCGGTGCCTGCGCCGGTCTTGCCGGTGCGCAGCTGTCGCTCGTCTATACGCCGCAATGGGTGGAAAACATGTCGGCCGGGCGCGGCTGGATTGCGCTGGCGCTCGTCGTTTTCGCGTCATGGCGTCCATGGCGGGTTCTGGCGGGCGGTTATCTGTTCGGCGCCGTCTCCATCGGGCAATTGCATGCGCAGGCATTCGGCATCGGGGTGCCGTCGCAACTGCTTTCGGCGCTACCTTACCTTGCAACTATTGTCGTGCTGGTCATCATCTCGCATAATCGCCGCACGACCTTGATCAATACACCGGCATCGCTGGGCAAATCCTTCGTGCCGGACAGGTGAAGCATTCTCACGTCTCCAAACCAACAGGGGTAAAAATGAAAAAACTGGTCATCGCACTTGCCGCTTCCATCGCGGCGCTTGGAGGCGTTGTTTCCTCCGCTGAAGCCGCCGACGCCAAGAAGGTCTGCTTCATCTATGTCGGCAGCCGCACCGATGGCGGCTGGACGCAGGCGCATGAAATCGGCCGCGAAGAGCTGCAGAAGCACTTCGGCGACAAGATCGAAACGCCGTTCCTCGAAAGCGTTCCGGAAGGCCCGGATGCCGAACGCGCCATCGAGCGCATGGCACGTTCCGGCTGCGAACTGGTGTTCACCACCTCCTTCGGCTTTATGGATGCGACCGTGAAGGTTGCCCAGAAGTTCCCCAAGGTGAAGTTCGAGCACGCCACCGGCTTCAAGACCGCTGAAAACGTCGCGACCTACAATTCGCGTTTTTATGAAGGCCGTTACATTCAGGGCCAGATCGCCGCGAAGATGTCGAAGAAGGGTGTTGCCGGCTACATCGCGTCCTTCCCGATCCCGGAAGTGGTGATGGGCATCGATGCCTTCGTTCTCGGCGCGCAGTCCGTCAATCCCGAGTTCAAGGTCAAGGTCGTCTGGGCCAATACCTGGTTCGACCCCGGCAAGGAAGCCGATGCCGCCAAGGCGCTGATCGACCAGGGCGTCGATATCCTGACGCAGCACACCGACACGACAGCGCCGATGCAGGTTGCAGCGGAACGCGGCATCAAGGCCTTCGGTCAGGCTTCGGACATGATCAAGGCCGGTCCGGAGACGCAGCTGACCGCGATCAAGGACACTTGGGGCGCATATTACATCAAGCGCACGCAGGCTCTTCTGGACGGCACCTGGAAGTCCGAATCCATCTGGGACGGCCTGAAGGACGGCATCCTGACCATGGCGCCCTACACCAACATGCCTGATGACGTGAAGAAGATGGCCGAGGAAACCGAAGCCAAGATCAAGTCGGGCGAGTTGCATCCTTTCACCGGTCCGGTGAAGAAGCAGGACGGTTCGGAATGGCTGAAGGCTGGCGAGAAGGCTGAAGACAAGGTTCTGCTCGGCCTCAACTTTTACGTTGCCGGCGTGGACGACAAGCTGCCGCAATAATGCGGATCATCTATCCTTATTGAGGCAAGGCCGCACATGTGTCATGTGCGGCCTTGCTTATTTTCATGCGTTTTACTGCATGGATGAAGTTTACCTTTGCTTTTCACGCGACTTGATGTTTTTCACTATAATCTGACTTGAGATACACACGTCTGGCGCGATTTTTTCGAGATCGCCAGCCGAACGGAAGGATATTGCACTTGCAGCGCGGAATGCTCGATGCGGCGATCGGTTTTCGAAAGCTGCGGACAAATCATGCACAGGTCGTTCACAAGCTCGGTCTCGATATCGTCTCCGGCACCTTCAAGACGGGTGACATCCTTCCCGGTGATGCCGAGCTGATGGAGCGTCTGAAAGTGTCGCGCACAGTGCTGCGCGAAGCGATGAAGACGCTCACCGCCAAGGGCATGATTTCACCCAAGGCGCGTATCGGCACCCGGGTGACGGAGCGCGAGAGCTGGAACATGTTCGACAGCGAAGTGCTGCTCTGGCATTTCGAGGCTGGTGTCAGCGATGAGTTTTTGCTGCATCTTTATGATATCCGCCAGGCTTTCGAACCCTATGGCGCGGGCCTTGCCGCCGTCAGGGCAAAGGACACCGATATCACCAAGCTCGCCGCCTATGCCAACGAGATGGGCAACACGGCCTATTCCAAGGAAAAGCGTGCTCTTGCGGATATGAACTTCCATGTGCTCATCACCGAAATGTCGGGCAACCCGTTCATGCGCACCGTCGGTTCGCTGATAAAGGCGGCTCTGGTGGGCATTTTCCGGATGAGCAACCCGGACACCGATCCCAATGAGATTTCCGATGTCTCCGCCTCCCACCTGAGGCTCGTCGAGGCGTTTCGCCTGCGCGATGAGGCCGCGGCGCGCCGTGAAATGGAAAGGCTGATTGAAAACGGCCGCCAGCAGGTGCTGGAATTCACTGCCCGCAATACCCCGCGATAACTCAAACTGCGGGAGCGGGATGCGACCCTCTCCCAATCACGTTTGATGAAAATCGGTGCGGAAATTTGGTGCAGATTTGCATGGTTTCTTAAGTGGGCCGCCGTTATAGCAATTCCGGAATGAAATTACCGATGCGCCCGTTCGTTTGCCGGACGGCGTGAAGTCAAACATATGCCGCCGTCCTGGCCGCCATGCGGCCGGTGACAGGGTGTTGGAGGTCTTATGGAGCGCAGCTCTCTAGCCATTATTCTCGCAGCGGGCGACAGCACGCGCATGAAATCGTCGAAGTCCAAGGTGCTGCATCCGGTCGCCGGGCGTCCGATGATCGCGCATGTGGTGGAGGCGGTGGCTGGATCTGGCGTCGGCACGGTGGCGCTGGTGGTCGGGCGCGATGCCGACAATGTCACCGCGGCCGCAAGCATGAAGGGCATTCAGGTCGAAGCTTTCCTGCAGACGGAACGCAAGGGCACCGGCCACGCGGTTCTTGCCGCACGCGCCGCCCTCGAACGCGGTTTCGATGATCTCATCATTGCCTATGGCGATGTGCCACTTATCACCTCCGCAACGCTCGACCGGGCGCGTGAGGCGATTGCCGCCGGCGCCGATGTCGCTGTCATCGGTTTCCATACCGATCGCCCGACCGGTTACGGCCGGCTTCTGGTCGAGAATGGCGAACTTGTCGCGATCCGCGAGGAAAAAGACGCCACCGATGCGGAGCGCAAGGTCACCTGGTGCAATAGCGGCCTGATGGCCATCAACGGCCGCAATGCGCTCGATCTGCTCGACCGGATCGGCAACAGCAATGTGAAGGGCGAATATTATCTGACTGACGTCGTCGAGATCGCCCGCTCTCTCGGACGCCGCGCCGTCGCCATCGACGCGCCGGAAGCCGAGCTGGTCGGCTGCAACAACCGTGCCGAACTCGCCTTTATCGAGAAGCTCTGGCAGGAGCGTCGCCGCCACGAATTGATGGTGGACGGCGTTTCGATGATTGCCCCCGAAACCGTCTTCCTCTCCTTCGACACCAAGATCGGTCAGGACGTTCTGATCGAGCCGAATGTCGTCATCGGTCCCGGCGTCACGATCGAGCCGGGCGCCGTCATCCACGCCTTCTCGCATCTGGAAGGGGCCCATGTCGCGGAAGGTGCGGCCGTTGGTCCCTATGCGCGGTTGCGTCCGGGCGCAAACCTGCACGCCAATGCCAAGGTGGGTAATTTCTGCGAGGTCAAGAAGGCCGAGATCGGTGAGGGCGCTAAGGTCAACCATCTGACCTATATCGGTGACGCCTTTATCGGTGCAGGCAGCAATATCGGCGCGGGCACCATCACCTGCAATTACGATGGCTACAACAAGGCCGAAACGCGCATTGGTGCGAACAGTTTCATTGGTTCGAACTCGTCGCTGGTCGCTCCTGTCACCATTGGAGAGGGGGCCTATATCGCCTCCGGCAGCGTGATTACCGATGACGTGCCTGATGATGCGCTGGCTTTTGGACGCGCACGTCAGGAAGTGAAACCGGGCCGGGCAACCGTCGTGCGCGAGCGGGCAAAAGCGCTGAAGGAAGCGAAGAAAAAGTCCTCTTGAAAGACGTTACCAAGCGATACCGAAAGTGACCGGCGGCGTAATTGCCGATTTCAGGGAAACGATTAGTAGTTGCGGCGAAGAGATCGCCGTCTGGAGAAATATATGTGCGGAATTGTCGGAATTGTGGGAACCCAGCCCGTTGCTGAACGGCTTGTCGATGCGCTGAAGCGTCTCGAATATCGCGGTTACGATTCGGCGGGTGTCGCCACCATCGACAATGGCGCGATGGACCGCCGCCGTGCGGAAGGCAAGCTGTTCAATCTGGAGAAAAGGCTCTCTGAAGAGCCGCTGCCTGGTGTCGTTGGCATCGCGCACACCCGCTGGGCGACCCACGGCGTTCCGAACGAAACCAACGCCCACCCGCATTTCGTCGATGGCGTTGCCGTCGTCCATAACGGCATCATTGAAAACTTCTCCGAATTGCGCGACGAACTGAGCGCCGAGGGTGCAACCTTCACCACCCAGACCGACACCGAAGTGGTGGCGCAGCTTCTGGCGAAATATACCCGGGAGGGTCTCGGCCATCGCGAGGCGATGCTGAAGATGCTGAACCGCGTGACAGGCGCCTATGCGCTGGTGGTGATGTTCAAGGATGATCCCGGCACGCTGCTTTCGGCGCGCTCCGGCCCGCCGCTTGCCGTCGGTTACGGTAGGGGCGAAATGTTCCTCGGCTCCGACGCCATCGCGCTGTCGCCCTTCACCAACGAAATCACCTATCTGGTGGATGGCGATTGTGCCATCTTGACCCGCCAGGGTGCTGAGATCATCGATTTCTCGGGCAAGCCGGTGAAGCGCGAGCGTCAGATCTCGCAGGCGACGGCCTTCGTGGTCGACAAGGGCAACCATCGCCACTTCATGGAAAAGGAAATCTACGAGCAGCCGGAAGTCATTTCCCACGCGCTCAGCCATTACGTGGATTTCGCCTCCAAGACCGTGAAGCAGGCCGACACGGCCATCGACTTCGCCAAGCTTTCCGGCCTTGCGATTTCCGCCTGCGGCACGGCCTATCTGTCCGGCCTGATCGGCAAATACTGGTTCGAACGTTACGCGCGTCTGCCGGTGGAAATCGATGTCGCCTCGGAATTCCGCTATCGCGAAATCCCGCTTGTTCCCACGCAGGCCGCGCTGTTCATTTCGCAATCGGGGGAAACTGCCGATACGCTGGCGGCCTTGCGTTATTGCCAGCAGGAGGGCCTGAAGATCGGCGCGGTGGTCAATACGCGTGAATCGACCATGGCGCGTGAATCCGATGCGATCTTCCCGATCCTCGCCGGTCCGGAAATCGGCGTGGCCTCCACCAAGGCCTTCACCTGCCAGCTTGCCGTGCTCGCTTCGCTTGCCGTTGCCGCCGGAAAAGCGCGAGGCACCATCACGCCTCAGCAGGAAACCGAGCTGGTTCGCCATCTTACCGAGATGCCGCGCATCATGAGCAAGGTTCTCAACAGCATCCAGCCGCAGATCGAATCGCTGTCACGCGATCTGTCGCGTTTCAAGGACGTGCTTTATCTCGGCCGCGGCACCAGCTTCCCGCTGGCGCTGGAAGGCGCGCTGAAGCTCAAGGAAATCTCCTATATCCACGCCGAAGGTTATGCCGCCGGCGAGCTGAAGCATGGGCCGATCGCGCTGATCGACGAAAATATGCCCGTCATCGTCATCGCGCCGCATGACCGCTTCTTCGAAAAGACCGTTTCGAACATGCAGGAAGTCGCTGCACGCGGCGGCCGCATCATTTTCATCACCGACGAGAAGGGGGCCGCCGCCTCCAAGCTCGACACGATGGCGACGATCACGTTGCCCAATGTCGACGAGCTTATTGCTCCGATGGTTTTCTCGCTGCCGATCCAGCTGCTGGCCTATCACACCGCCGTCTTCATGGGCACGGATGTGGACCAGCCGCGCAATCTGGCGAAATCGGTAACGGTGGAATGATTGTCCGACCGGAACAGCAGGGCGACGAGGAAGCGATTGCTCGCGTTACGGAAGATGCCTTCCGTAACGCCGAGCACAGCAGCGGGACAGAACAGCTGATCGTCGCGCGGCTGCGGAATGCCGGCGCACTGACGGTTTCACTGGTGGCGGAAGACAGCGAAGGCGTCATCGGCCATGTCGGCTTCTCGCCGGTGACGCTGTCGGGCGGCGAGACCGGTTGGTTCTGCCTCGCGCCGCTCTCCGTGACACCGGAAAGGCAGGGAGAAGGTGTCGGTTCGCGGCTGGCGCGTGAAGGGCTTGCCGCACTGGAGCGGCTGAGCGCTGCCGGCTGCGTCGTTGTCGGTGATCCCGCCTATTACGGCCGCTTCGGTTTTCGCCATGTTGAAGGGGTGGGTGCGGAAGGGATTCCTGACGAATATTTCACAGTTCTTCGCTTGCATGGTGGAACTCCATCCGGCATTGTCGGTTTTCATCCGGGTTTCGATGGCGACAACGCTTAATTCCGAACGGTAAATGACCGATATTCCAGTCAAAATTTCATTCGCAGCCCGCCTGCGCAACAGTTTCCTCACGGGCGTTCTGATCCTCGCGCCCGTCACCATCACCATGTGGCTGGTGTGGAGTTTCCTGCAATGGGCGGATAGCTGGGTGAAGCCCTATATTCCGGCCCGTTACGATCCCGAGCAATATTTCGATGTGGCAATCCCCGGTTTCGGCCTGCTGATCGCCGTCATCGGCATCACGCTCATCGGCTTTCTCGGTAATAACCTCATCGGCAAATGGATTTTCGGCGTCGGCGAATCCATCCTTAATCGCATGCCGCTGGTGCGGCCGATCTACAAAAGCATCAAACAGCTGTTCGAATCCGTCCTGAAAGAGCATTCGAACTCCTTCAAGAAGGTCGGCCTGATCGAGTTTCCATCATCAGGCACCTGGGCCATGGTTTTCGTCGCCTCCGAGGCCAAGGGCGAACTTGCTCACCGTTTCAACGAAATGGGCCAGCAGATGGTCGCCGTCTTCCTGCCGCCCACACCGGTGCCGACGGCAGGTTTTCTGCTCTTCGTGCCCAAAAACAAGATCGTGATGCTGGACATGACACCGGAGGATGCGGCGAAACTGCTGATTTCCGGCGGTCTGGTGGCGCCCGATTTCACGCCGCCCAAGATGATCGCGCCGGTTTGAAGGCATTCGCGAGGCGCTAGATTCCTCCCTCCATTCTCACGGAGGGAAGAAAAACCATGCGGTTGACGAACCAATGTGGTTCACCAATAATCACTGTGAACCAAGAAGGGTTGCGATCATGACTGCATTCACGGTGCGTCTGCCTGATGAGGTTGCCGACAAACTCGACCAATTGGCAGAAAAACTAGATCGGTCGCGATCCTATATGGCGGCGCGGGCGATTGAGGACTTTGTTGCACGCGAGGAGTGGCAGCTTGCCGAGATCGAGGCGGGTGTAGCGGAAGCCGATCGCGGCGAGTTCGGGACGCCTGAGGACCTCGCAAACATTGTCGGGAAATATGTGAAATCCACCCGGCCGTCATGAGTGACCGGAGAATTCTCTGGACCTTACGGGCGCTGCGACGGCTCGATGAAATTGGTGCGCATATCGAAAAGGACAACCCGGCTGCAGCAGCCCGTGTGATTTCCCGCATTGTTTCGGCGGCCGACATTGGTGCAGCAGCCGGCAATGGGACGGGTCGGGCGTATCAAGGGAACACGGGAAGCTGTGCTTTCCGACATTTCCTATATCATCGCCTATCGTGTCGGCCAGGATATCGAAATCCTGACGATCATCCATACCTCGCAGCGATGGCCTTCGGCGCTCTAAGCAAATAATCTTTCAGATCAGTCGGTCAATCCTCGTCATCCAGATCATCCACTTCCGTCCCCGCATTGGTCGCGTGGAAAACGGGAACGAAAAGCCGCATATAGACCAGGCGCACGCTCCAGCCTGCCTCCAGCGCCTCGCTCCAGGCCTTCTTGCGGCCGGGCTTCTTGAACGCCTTGCCGATCGCCTTTTTCTCACTCTTCGCAAATGTCTCGGGTTGCAGGATATTCTGCGGCGAGCACAGCGCATAACCCTTGCGGAAGGCGGGTGGTGGGCGGCGGGGGTCGATCATGTTCATGACAGGTCACTTTCAGCCGGCGTGCAGGAAGCGGATCGCTTCGTCCCGGCGGTGCAGGTAGAGCAAGGTGCGCAGCGCATTGCCGCGCGGGGCCGTCAGTTCGGGGTCGCGCTCGATGACGTAGGCCGCGTCCTTGCGGGCGATTTCCAGAAGGTCGGCGTGGGCTTCCAGGCTGGCGATGCGGAATCCCGGCGTGCCGGACTGGCGGGTGCCGAGCAACTCGCCTTCGCCGCGCAGCTTCAAATCCTCTTCCGCGATCAGGAAGCCATCCTCGCTGTCACGCAGGATGGAAAGCCGGGCGCGGCCGTTTTCGCTGAGCGGGCCTTTGTAGAGCAGGATGCAGGTGGAGGCCTCGTCACCGCGCCCCACGCGTCCGCGCAGCTGGTGAAGCTGGGCAAGGCCGAAACGTTCGGCATGTTCGATGACCATGATCGTCGCGTCAGGCACGTCGACGCCAACTTCCACCACGGTCGTCGCTACCAGAAGCCGGGTTTCGCCGCTCTTGAAGGCGAGCATGGCGGCGTCCTTCTCCGGGCCGCTCATGCGGCCATGGATGAGGCCGATATTGGCGCCCAGCATCTGCGAGAGAACTGCGTGCCGCTCCTCCGCCGACATAAGGTCGGATTCTTCCGTTTCTTCCACCAGCGGGCAGATCCAGTAGGCCTTCTTGCCATCCTTCAGCGCGGAACGCAGCCGCTCGACAATGTCGCCGATCCGTTCGGTGGGGATCGTCACCGTCTGGACAGGCTTGCGGCCGGCCGGCTTTTCGGTGAGCTTCGAAACATCCATGTCGCCGAAGGCGGCCAGAACCAGCGTGCGCGGAATGGGCGTGGCAGTCATGACCAGCATATGCGGGGTGATGCCCTTGGCGGTGAGGCGCAGGCGTTGATGAACGCCGAAACGGTGCTGTTCGTCCACCACGGCCAGCACGAGGTTCTTGTAACTCACGCTGTCCTGAAACAACGCATGGGTGCCGATGACGATCTGTGCCTCACCTGATGCGACGCGCTCCTCGATCTCGCGCCGCTCCTTGCCCTTGGTGCGGCCGGTCAGCACTTCGACGGTAATGCCCGCGGCCTGAGCGAGCTTGGAAATGGTGGCGTAGTGCTGCCGGGCGAGGATTTCGGTCGGGGCCATCAGCACCGCCTGTCCGCCGGCCTCCACGGCCGTTGCCATCGCCATCAGCGCCACCAGCGTCTTACCTGCGCCGACATCGCCCTGCAGCAGGCGAAGCATGCGGTCTTCGCCGGCCATGTCAGTCAGAATATCCTTCACCGCAGCGCTCTGGCTCGGTGTCAGCGAGAAGGGCAGTTGCGACAGGATTTTTGCGGCGACATCACCCTTGGCGCGGATCGGCTGGCCCGCCACTTTGCGCAGCCGCTGACGCACCAATGCGAGTGACAGCTGCCCGGCGAGGAATTCGTCATAGGCAAGCCGCCTGCGCGCTGGAGCCTGCGGCTCGATATCGGCGCTGTCACGCGGGTCGTGCAACTCACGGAAGCTCGAAGCGACATCGCCGAAGCCTTGCCGGGTCTTCAGCGTTTCATCGATCCACTCCGGAAAGACCGGCAGCTTCGATAGCCCGCCTTCGATCGCCCGCCGCAGCACCTTGGGGGACAGTCCGGCGGTCATGGGATAAACGGCTTCCACAAGTGGCAGGTTTTCGGCCTCGGAAAGTTTCACCATGAAATCCGGATGCACCATGGAGGCGCGGCCATTGAACCAGTCCACCTTGCCGCTGACGAGAACCTCCTCATCGACGGGCAGCGCCTTGGACAGCCAGTCGCCCTTGGCGCGGAAGAAGGTCAGCGCCAGTTCGCCGGTCTCGTCATGCAGGAAGACGCGATAGGGCGCGGAGCGGTTTCCCGGCGGTGGCGGCTGGTGGCGGTCCACTCGTCCCTGAATGGTGACAATGGCGCCGGGTGCGGCAAGCGCGATGCCGGGGCGGTTGCGGCGGTCGATGACGTTGGACGGCGCGTGGAACAGGAGATCGATCACGCGGGTGTCGTCGGCGTTTTCCCGGCTCAAGAGCTTGGCCAGAAGATCGGCAAGCTTCGGCCCCACACCGGCAAGGGTGGAGACGGAAGCAAACAGCGGATCGAGAATGGCCGGGCGCATGGTCAGCAAAATCGGGGAAGGGCACGGCTTATGCAAGACTTCGCTGGTCACAAAGGCGGGTTATCACCGGCAGTTTTTAGC
Source organism: Agrobacterium sp. CCNWLW32 (assembly GCF_037083425.1). Taxonomy (NCBI): domain Bacteria; kingdom Pseudomonadati; phylum Pseudomonadota; class Alphaproteobacteria; order Hyphomicrobiales; family Rhizobiaceae; genus Agrobacterium; species Agrobacterium sp. CCNWLW32. The sequence goes on along the minus strand of NZ_JBAOJM010000006.1, from coordinate 134,622 downwards.
GGCCGTGGCATTATTTCGATAAAAACCGGTTCCCAAGCGTTCGCCTCCTGTTCTATAGGAGGTCGCAGTCAACATCCTGTTGAATAGCCAACCGAAAGGTGAATGCGATGACTGGACTGGTGCGCACGAGTGCCGACCTCGATCCGAGACGCCGGCGGATTCTTTACCGCTGCTGGCACCGGGGCATTCGCGAGATGGATCTGGTGCTCGGGCAATTTGCGGAAGACAATATTGCCGGGCTTTCCGATGATCAGCTCGATGAGCTTGAGATCATCATGGCGGAAGAGGATAACGACCTCGTCAAGATGGTGACCGGCGCGCTTGCCATACCGGAAAAATTCCAGACACCGCTGTTTGAAAAGATCGCCTCCTACCGTCCCGATTTTGATCTCGTCACCGCCGAAACCCTGAAGGCCTGAAACATGATAGCCGGATTCGATGCAAAGCTGGTGGCGTCGGCAGATACGCCGCTGACCATCGGAAATGTGCCCTCCGGCATGGAAGCCCTGCTTCTGGCCGATATGGCGCGGGCGGGGACATCGGTCGCCTATGTCATGTCGGATGGCCAGCGGGTCGCAGATCTCGAACAGATTCTCGGTTTCGTCGCGCCTGACATTCCGGTCATGACGCTGCCGGCCTGGGACTGCCTTCCCTATGACCGCGTGTCACCGAGCGCCGACACCTCGGCGCGCCGGCTGGCGGCGCTTTCCGGTCTCATCAGCCACGCCAGGAAACCGCATCCGGCCATCGTGCTGGTCACCGTCAACGCCATGCTGCAGAAGATGGCGCCGCGCGACATTATCGAGAGCCTCGGCTTTTCGGCGAAGCCTGGCAACCAGATCCGCATGGACGACATCGCCGCACGGCTGGAGCGCAACGGTTTCGACCGTGTGGCGACGGTGCGCGAAGTCGGTGAATTCGCCGTGCGCGGCGGCATTCTCGATGTCTTCGTGCCGGGCACGGAAGAGCCGGTGCGGCTCGATTTCTTCGGCGACACGCTGGAAAGCATCCGCACCTTCGATCCGGCCAGCCAGCGCACCATCGGCCAGGCGCGCTCGCTCGATCTGAATCCGATGAGCGAAGTGACGCTGACGCCGGATACGATCAGCCGTTTCCGCAAGAATTACCTGTCGCTGTTCGGTGCCGCGACGCGCGACGACGCGCTTTATCAGGCCGTCTCCGAAGGCCGCCGTTATGCCGGCATGGAGCACTGGCTGCCGTTGTTTTACGAGAAGCTGGAAACCGCCTTCGATTATCTCGAGGGTTTCCGCATCGTCACCGATCACACGGCGCGGGAGGCGGCAAAAGAGCGCTCCAAGCTGGTGCTTGATTATTACGATGCGCGCCGCAGCTCCGGCGAAACCAAGGGATCGACGCAGGGCGCGCCCTACAAGCCGGTTTCGCCCGGCCAGCTCTATCTCGACGGCAAGAGTTTCGATGCCGCACTGGCCGCCGTCAATGCGGTGCGTCTGACACCCTTCAACGAGCAGGATAGCGAAGGCCGCCCGGTCGCCACGCTCGACGCCCATGTCGGGCCGCGCTGGGCGCGTCCGCCAACCGAAGGCGAGAGCGAAGAACGGGTCAATGTTTTCGATCTGGCGGTGAAGCATATTGCCGAGCGCCGGGCCAAGGGCTGGAAGGTGCTGATAACAGGCTGGTCGGAAGGTTCGCTCGACCGGCTGCTGCAGGTGCTGAACGAGCACGGGCTTGAGAAGATCAAGCCGGTCGCCTCGTTGAAAGAGGTGGAGAAGCTCGGCAAGGGCGAGGCGGCCTCGGCGGTGCTGAGCCTTGAGGCAGGTTTCGAAACTGGGACGCTCGCGGTAATCGGCGAGCAGGATATTCTCGGCGACCGCATGGTGCGGCGCTCGAAACGCCGCAAGCGCGGTGCGGATTTCATCTCGGAAGTGGCGGGGCTGGACGAAGGCTCGCTGGTCGTCCATGCCGAGCATGGTATCGGCCGCTTTGTCGGCCTGCGGACAATCGAGGCAGCGGGTGCGCCGCGCGCCTGCCTGGAACTGCATTATGCCGACGATGCAAAGCTGTTCTTGCCGGTTGAAAACATCGATCTTCTTTCCCGTTACGGCTCCGATGCGGCGGAAGCCACGCTTGACAAGCTGGGCGGCGGCGCATGGCAGATGCGCAAGGCCAAGCTCAAGAAGCGCCTGCTCGACATGGCCGACGAGCTTATCCGCATCGCGGCCGCGCGCCTGGTGCGGCACGCGCCGGTTCTGGCGGCACCCGATGGGCTTTACGACGAGTTTGCCGCCCGTTTCCCCTATGACGAGACGGAAGACCAGCTGAACGCCATCGAGGCGGTCCGCGAGGATCTGGGTGCAGGCCGGCCGATGGATCGCCTCATCTGCGGCGATGTCGGTTTCGGCAAGACCGAAGTGGCGCTGCGCGCCGCCTTCCTCGCCGCCATGAACGGCGTTCAGGTGGCGGTGGTGGTGCCGACCACTTTGCTCTCTCGCCAGCATTTCCGCACTTTCTCCGAACGTTTCCGCGGCCTGCCGATCCGGGTGCAGCAGGCGTCGCGCCTCGTCGGCTCCAAGGAACTGACGCTGACGAAAAAGGAAGTGGCTGATGGCAAGACCGATATCGTCGTCGGCACCCATGCGCTGCTGGGCGCAGGTATCAACTTCGCCAATCTCGGCCTGCTCATCATCGACGAAGAGCAGCATTTCGGGGTGAAGCACAAGGAGCGGCTGAAGGAACTGAAGAGCGACGTGCATGTGCTGACGCTCTCTGCGACGCCCATTCCGCGCACCCTGCAGCTGGCCATGACGGGCGTGCGCGAACTGTCGCTCATCACCACGCCGCCGGTGGACCGCATGGCGGTGCGCACCTTCATTTCGCCCTTTGATCCGCTTGTCATCCGCGAAACGCTGATGCGTGAGCATTATCGTGGCGGCCAGAGTTTCTATGTTTGCCCGCGGCTTGCCGACCTCGCCGATATCCATGCCTTCCTGCAATCGGATGTGCCGGAGCTGAAGGTGGCGGTGGCGCATGGGCAGATGCCGGCAGGCGAACTCGAAGACATCATGAACGCCTTCTACGACGGCAAGTATGACGTGTTGCTTTCGACCACCATCGTCGAATCCGGCCTCGACGTGCCGACCGCAAATACGCTGATCGTGCACCGCGCCGACATGTTCGGTCTTGCCCAGCTTTACCAGCTGCGTGGTCGTGTCGGTCGTTCAAAGGTGCGTGCCTTTGCGCTCTTCACCCTGCCGGTCAACAAGGTGCTGACGACGATGGCGGAGCGGCGGCTGAAGGTGCTGCAATCGCTCGACACGCTCGGCGCCGGTTTCCAGCTGGCGAGCCACGACCTCGATATTCGCGGCGCGGGCAATCTGCTCGGCGAAGAACAGTCCGGCCATATCAAGGAAGTCGGCTTCGAGCTTTACCAGCAGATGCTGGAAGAGGCGGTTGCCGAAGTGAAGGGCGACGAACAGGTACAGGACAGCGGCTGGTCGCCGCAAATCTCGGTCGGCACCTCCGTTATGATCCCGGAGGATTATGTTCCCGATCTGCATCTGCGCATGGGCCTTTACCGCCGTCTCGGCGAGCTTGCGGATATCAGCGAGATCGACGGTTTTGGCGCGGAAATGATCGATCGTTTCGGCCCCTTGCCGAAAGAGGTTCAGCACCTGCTCAAGATCGTCTACATCAAGTCGCTCTGCCGTATCGCCAATGTCGAAAAGTTGGACGCCGGGCCGAAGGGCGTCGTGGTGCAGTTCCGCAACAAGGAATTCCCCAATCCGGCAGCGCTTGTTGGCTATATCGGCAAGCAGGGCACGATGGCGAAGATCCGGCCGGATCACAGCCTGTTCCTCACCCGCGATCTGCCCACGCCTGAAAAGCGGTTGACGGGTGCGGCGATGGTCATGACGCAGCTTGCGGAACTGGCGCGCTCCTGACCGTGACGCAGGCAGAGTGCGGGCTGTCGTCCATATTACAGCGATGTAACTAAACGGACATGTGCCGGTAGTTTTCGCGGGCGTAATCTGCATTTCATACCCGGTGCGGCGGATCTGTAGATGCCGCCGGGTCATGAAGGAGCAGGACGATGTGGACCAACATCAACAGGTTTGCCACCGCTGGTCTGGTTGCTTTGACAATTGCGGGCACCACAATTGCCACCACCAGCCAGGCGGAAGCGCGCAATAATTTCGGCCGCGGCCTTGCCGCCGGCATTGCCGGCACGATCATTGGCGGAGCGCTGATTGCGGGTGCAAGACACCCGGGTTACGCCTACGCTCCGGCCTATGGCCCGGCTTACGGTCCTCCCGTCTACGCGGCGCCTGTTTATGGCCCGCCGGTCGCGTATGAACCCGTCTATCCGCGCTGCCACGTTGCCTGGCGACAGAACGCTTGGGGCGACATGTATCGGGTCAGGGTTTGCGACTGACAGCTGAGAGCGCCGGCGGCAGGAATATGTCGCCGGTCGTTCCGTATTCTTGTGACCTAAGTCGCGTCTTCCGGTGTGATGCCGACGGCCACGTTCTGATCGGTTGCGGCGATCGAGGCGGGCAGCGGCACTTTTCTCTGCTTCTCGCGGATCAGCGTCAATAGGCCGGAGCCGACGATGAGGGCGATGCCGAAGAGCATCCAGCCATCGATACGGTCGCCGAAAATCAGATAACCGAAAAGGATGGCCCAGAGCATCTGACTATATTGCGTCGGGCCGATCATGGCGGCGGGCGCATATTGGGCGGCATACATGACCAGCACGTTGCCAAGTGCGCCGAGCAGGCCATATCCCGCCAGCAGCAGCCATTGCTCACCGCCCGGCATGATGAAGGTGGGGACCATGGCGATGCCGCTGATGGTGAGACAGCCCAGCACGCCAGCGCCATAAAGCGAGACATTTTTTTCCGAGGGCCCCATGGCGCGGAAGATGACGATGCTGAGCGCGCCGCTGAAGCCGCCGATGATGGCGCCGAGATGGCCGATACCCAGTTCACGGAAGCCCGGCCGCAGGATGACCAGTACGCCGAGGAAACCGATGATGACTGCGGACCAGCGACGGATGCCCACCTGTTCCTTCAGAAATACCACCGACATGATGGTGACGAAGGAGGGCAGAAGGAAGATCAGCGCAAAGGCTTCGGCCATGGAAAGATGGGTAAAGGCGGTCACGCTGCCGACAGCACCGGTGCCGGCGGCAAAAAAGCGGATGATCCACAAAGGACGGTTCGTCGTCTTCACCACATCCACCCAGCGATCGTTGCGCTTGCGGATGAAGGGCAGGGCGACGAGCCCGAACAGGGCGCCGAAGAAGGCCGATTCGATCGGCGAAATCTGGCCTTCTATAAGTTTAACGCTGGCATCGCTCCAGGCGTAGGCAGCGAAGGCGGCAAAGGCGAGCAGAATGCCTTTCAGGGTCTGGTCGGACACGGAAACACCGGGGGGAAATCGAGTTGCAGAAAACCGCCGGTGGTTTGGCCGTCAGTTCATCGATCTATGCTCGTCCGCCTTGATTTTTGCAATATCCCGCAATGCAGCAATCAGGACATCTGGCGTTTGTGCACCGCTTATGGCGTATTTCTGGTCGATGATGAAGAAGGGTACGCCGGCCACGCCCATCTGCTGCGCCGCATCAATTTCAGCGATGACGGTGTCCTTGTCCGCCTCCGAGGCGAGAAGCCGTGCCACCACCTGCGCGTCCATGCCCGCCTTTTCGGCTACATCGATCAACACGGCGTGGTCGCCGATATTGCGGCCTTCTTCGAAATTGGCCTTGAACAGCCCGGTCACGACCTTCTCCTGGATGTCGCGGCCTTCGGAATGCGCCCAGAGCGACAGGCGGTGCGCGTCGAGTGTGTTCGGGCCGATCTTGATCGCATCAAAATCGTAATGGATGCCGACTTCCTTGCCGAGCTGCACCAGCGTGGCATGGGCCTGTTCCAGACGCTCCTTGCCGAGCTTTTCCTCCAGCGCTGCTTTCTGGTCGACACCCTCAGGCGGATAATCCGGGTTGAGGCGATAGGGGCGCCAGTTCACGTCGACGCTGATTTCATCCTGCACCTCGGCTATGGCAAGATCGAGCCTTGCCTTGCCGAGATAACACCAGGGGCAGACCATATCCGATACGACGTCGATAACGATGCGTTCCATGGCTTTATCTTCCCTTGTCCTGGACCGGGCAGGGGCGGGTTACTGCGCCCGCGCATCCCACCAGGTCTGTTTCTGATTGCCTGATATCGGGGTCATATCCGGGCGGTCGATATATTTCCAGCGCGCAACCCATTGCGCGCCGATATAATAGAGCGGAATGATGTAGTGGCCGGCAACCAGAAGGCGGTCATAGGCGCGCACGGCGGCCTGGAAATCTTCCGTCGAGCGCGCCTGCAGCAGCGCTTCGATCATCCGGTCAATATCGGGATTGGCGGCGCCCGCATAGTTGAAGCTGCCCTGCGCATCGCGTGAGAGCGAATTCCAGCGGTTGAGCTGCTCCATGCCCGGCGAAAGCGACGACGGCAGGGAGCGGATGATCATGTCGTAATCGAAGCTGTTCGAGCGGGCCTGATATTGCCCGTCATCGACCGAGCGGATGCCCATGGCGACGCCGATCAGATTGAGAGAACGCTGATAGGCAAGCGCGATGCGCTCCTGAGCGGGGTTCTGTGTCATGATCTCGAAGGCGAGCTGGCGGCCGTTGGCGTCGGACATCCTGCCGTTCCTGATGCTGTATCCGGCCTCTTTCAGCTTGTCGACGGCCATTTTAAGGACCTTGCGGTCCGCACCGGTGGCGTCGGTGGTCGGCAAGGCATAGGTGCCGGCCAGTAGCTGCGGAGGCATGGTCTTAGCCGCGTCGCCGAGCAGCGCCAGCTCGCGTTCGTCCGCGGCATTGCCATAGGCGCCGAGCGGCGAATTCTGCCAGTAACTCTGTGTGCGCTTGAAGGAGCCGCCGAGAATGTTTCTGTTCATCCACTCGAAATCGAACGCGTAGGTAAGGCCTTCGCGCACCTTCTCGTCGGCGAAGACGGCGCGGCGGGTGTTGAAGACGAGACCGAACATGCCTGTCGGCAGGCGCGGCTGGAAGACGTCCTTGACGATGTCGCCGCGATGGACGGCGGGGAAATTGTAAGCCTGTCCCCAATGGGAGGTGTCGGAGGTGCCGTTGATGGCGTCGCCTTCGGGATAGATGTCGATATCGCCCTTCTTGAAGGCCTCGAACATGGTGGTGACCTGCAGGAAATAGGTCACGCTGATCTCGTCGTAATTGTCGAAGCCGACCTTGCCCGGAATGTCCTTGCCCCAATAATCCGGATTGCGCTCCCAGATGATTCGTTCGCCCGGCCGCAGGGTCTTGATTCGGTATGGACCCGAGCCGACGACTGCGCCGAGGCCCGCCTGTTCGAATTTTTCCGGATCGATCGCATGTTTTGGCAGGATCGGGGTGGAGGAGGCGAGAATGAGCGGCGTTTCGCGGTTGGCCTTGTCGTTGAAGGTGAAACGCACGCTGCGATCACCGATCTTTTCCAGCTTCGCCACCCCGTCCAGACGGCTGTTGAAGGGCGGGCGGCCTTTTTCCTTCAGAAGATTGAAGGTGAAGATCACGTCATCTGCGGTCACCGGCTCGCCGTCGGACCATTTTGCCTTCGGGTTGATGTTGAACTGGACGAAGCTTCGCTCCTCATCCCACTCCACTGTTTCGGCCAAGAGGCCGTAAAGGCTGAAAGGCTCATCGCTGGAGCGCAGCATCAGGGGTTCGTAGAGAAGATTGCCGAATTCCGGGTCCCAGACGCCGCGCGCCGTGGTGCGCATTCCCTTGAGAACGAAGGGATTGAGGCTGTCGAAGGTGCCGACGACGCCATAGGAAATGCGGCCGCCTTTCTTCACGTCCGGATTGACATAAGGAAGGTGCCTGAAGTCTGCGGGGAGCTCCGGCGTGCCGTGCATGGAAATGCCGTGCAGCGGCTGCGCCAGGGCGTTCCCGGCGGGAAGCAGGGATGATCCCAAAAGGAACAATGCGGGGATGAGGGCCGCAAGGTTGCGCATGTCACTGTCCTGTCTCAACTGTCCGTCCGATGTGCGTCACGACCGTTTATCATCATGATTCTGGCAGATATGTAGCACACGGACATGGTGCGACCCATCCAAGCGCGGGAAATCTTGGGTCAGCTCAAGAAAAAGTTAAAGAAGTGCTGGATATCGCCGCGATCGGCATGTAACAGGGTGGCCGGAAGAGACGGGTCACGCATTTGCCTCATTTAAACGACAGTTGAACGGGCAGAAGGATACCGCCATCGACGAACAGGGCCTTAACGGTTCTGTTCTGGCAGACATTCAGGAGACGGAACTCTTATGATGCAAAAGGCAAACACATTCACCCGGACGGCTCTGTCCGCTCTGGTCCTCTCTCTGGGCGCGGTTTCCGCTCCGGCCATCTCGCAGGCACAGGATGCTGCTCCCGCCGCTCAGGGCGCCGGCGCTCCGCCGCTCGGCTGGTTCAAAACCTGCTCCAAGCAGGAAGACAACGATGTCTGCGTCGTGCAGAACGTGGTTCTCGCCCAGAACGGCCAGATGATCACCGCTGTCGGCCTCATCACCGTTGAAGGCAAGGTCAACCGCAAGCTGCTACAGGTTTCGGTTCCGACCGCGCGTCTCATTCCTCCTGGTGTGATGATGCAGATCGACGGCGGCAAGGGCCAGAAGCTCGACTACGCCGTTTGCCTTCCCGACAAGTGCACGGCCGAAGTTCCGCTGACGGACGCCATGATCGCTTCCCTGAAGAAGGGTAGCGAGGTGGTCTTCACCTCCATCAACTTCCGCCGCGCGCCGAACCCCATCAAGATCGCGCTCTCCGGCTTCACCGGCGCGTTTGACGGCCCGGCGATCACCCAGTCGCAGCTGGCCGAAAGCCAGCGCAGCCTGCAGGAAGGCATGCAGAAGAAGGCTGAAGAGGCTCGCAAGAAGCTGGAAGCCGCTCAGGATGCCGCCAAGGGCGCTCCGAAGCCCTGATTGCAGCGTAAGCGCTAAAAACAGAAAACCGGTCTGGTGACAGACCGGTTTTTTTATGTCCCTGGGAGAGTGGGGAGATGGTTGGCGGGCGTCAATGCGCCGTTGACATTTTCGGGCGCCATTCGCCGTTCGGCGCCTTGTCGAAGATGCGGCCGATATTGGGGTTTCGGAGCGGCGTCTCGTTTTCGTCGTGGACGAGGTTCTGCTCGGAAACATAGGCGACATATTCCGTCTCCTCGTTTTCGGCCAGAAGATGATAGAAGGGCTGGTCGCGATCCGGCCTGATTTCCGCGGGAATGGCGTTCCACCATTCCTCGGTATTGGCATATTCCGGGTCGACGTCGATGACCACGCCGCGGAACGGAAACACCTTGTGGCGGACGATCTCGCCAAGCGTGAATTTTGCGTCTCTTTGTTTCATGGCATGAACTTCCTTTCCCACTAATAGTTGGGTGCGGAACGCAAAATATCAAGGGCTAGGGGGTATCCCGGCCCTTTCTCTCTATATGGGCTCAGGCTCGGCGGCCGAGCGGCGCGGTGGCGATGATGACACCGCCGGTGACCAGCACGATGCCGATCGCGTGGTAGGTCTCGAACGTCTCCCCGAGGAACAGCGTGGCCATCAGGATCGAGACGGGCGGCATCATGTAAAGCGTGATGCCGGCCGTGGCGGGGCCGAAGACGCGCACCGTATGGGTGAAGCAGTAAAAGGCAAGCAGCGAAGCGAACAGGATGATGCCGCCGATCTTCGCCCATGCCATTGGCGTCGCGGGCAGCATGCCGCCCTGCGCCAGTTCCAGCGCCGCCGGCGGCAGAAGCACCAGCGCGCCGGAAAGCGCGATCAGACCAAAAAGGCTGAAGGACGCCATCTGCCGCGCCGCCGGCTCGCGCAGCAGCAGCGAATAGACGGCAAAGGCGATGGCCGCCGTCAGTATGGCGAAATCGCCGATGTTGAAGCTCATGTGCCGGAGAGCTGCGATATCGCCCTTGAGCACGATGGCCGCCACGCCGGCAAAGGCGATGATCATGCCCGCCACCTCAAGCTTTCTGATGGGGCGGCCCTGAAAGATGCGCTGGAACAGGATGATGAACAGCGACGATGTCGTGTAGATCAGCGTGCCGTTGGCGGCCGTGGTCATGGTGAGGCCCCAATAGACCACGCCGCCGCAGATGCCCATGCCGAGAATGCCGAGAACGAGCCAGAGAAGCGTTTTGCGCCTCAGGAAGGCAAGGCAGTTGCGCCAGTCGGCGATCATGAAGGGCGCGATGATGAGGGTCGATCCGATCCAGCGGATGAAGGCGGCGATGAAGGGCGATACCTCACCGACGACGCCGCGACCGAAAATGACGTTGCTGGAGAAAAAGAACGGCACCGCCAGAAAGATGAGCCAGTCCGTAAGGCGCGTTTGCTGAGTGGCTGGCTTGTTCGACATTCTTCGCGACATGGCTGGGCTTCAAAAGAAAACGGCGGCTTTCCGGGGAAAACCGCCGAAATGGATCGAGCGCCCCAGAGGGAGCGCTCGAAAGGCCGATCAGGCCGAGTAGTACATGTCGAATTCGACCGGATGCGGGGTCATTTCGAAACGCATGACTTCCTGCATCTTCAGCTCGATGAACGAGTCGATCTGGTCGTCGTCGAACACGCCGCCGGCGGTCAGGAACTTGCGATCCTTGTCGAGGCTTTCGAGAGCTTCGCGCAGCGAGCCGCAGACGGTCGGGATCTTCTTCAGTTCCTTTGCAGGAAGGTCGTAAAGGTCCTTGTCCATCGGCTTGCCGGGGTGGATCTTGTTCTTGATGCCGTCGAGGCCGGCCATCAGCATGGCCGCAAAACCGAGATAGGGGTTCTGGGTCGGGTCCGGGAAGCGGACTTCGACGCGCTTTGCCTTCGGGTTGGAGCCGAAGGGAATACGGCAGGATGCGGAACGGTTGCGGGCCGAATAGGCGAGCAGAACCGGCGCTTCATAACCCGGCACCAGACGCTTGTAAGAGTTGGTGGTGGGGTTGGTGAAGGCGTTGATGGCCTTGGCGTGCTTGATGATGCCGCCGATGTAATAGAGGCAGTTTTCAGAAAGGCCGGCATATTCGTCGCCTGCGAAGGTCGGCTTGCCGCCCTTCCAGATCGACTGGTGAACGTGCATGCCCGAGCCGTTGTCGCCGAAGATCGGCTTCGGCATGAAGGTTGCCGTTTTGCCATAGGCATTGGCGACCTGATGCACAACGTACTTGTAGATCTGCATCTTGTCGGCGCTGGAAACCAGCGTGTCGAACTTCACGCCCAGCTCGTGCTGTGCGGCAGCCACTTCGTGGTGGTGCTTTTCAACGACGACGCCCATTTCGGCCAGAACCGTCAGCATTTCGGAGCGCATGTCCTGCAGGCTGTCGATCGGCGGAACCGGGAAATAACCGCCCTTGACGCGCGGACGGTGGCCGAGGTTGCCGGTTTCATAATCCGTGTCGTCGTTGGACGGCAGTTCGGACGAGTCGAGCTTGAAGCCGGTGTTATAGGGGTCTGCCTTGTACTTCACGTCGTCGAAGACGAAAAATTCGGGCTCCGGGCCGACGAAGACGGTGTCGCCGATGCCCGAGGCCTTGAGGTAGGCTTCGGCCTTCTTGGCGGTGCCGCGCGGGTCGCGGTTATAGGCTTCGCCCGAGACCGGGTCGAGAATGTCGCAAAGGACGACCAGGGTGGACTGGGCGAAGAACGGGTCGATATGGGCGGTGGCCGGATCGGGCATCAGCACCATGTCGGACTCGTTGATGGCCTTCCAGCCGGCGATCGAGGAGCCGTCGAACATGACGCCGTCGGCGAACATGTCTTCGTCCACACAGACAACATCCATGGTGACGTGCTGCAGCTTGCCCTTGGGGTCGGTAAAGCGCAGGTCCACGAACTTGATGTCGTTATCCTTGATCTGCTTCAAGATATCGTTTGCGGTCGTCATTTAAACGTTTTCCTTGAGTGTGATGATGACGAGGTGAAAACCCAAGCCTCCCCGGCTCGGGACGTTCTTGATTATATGGCGTCCACGCCTGTTTCACCGGTACGGATGCGGATGACTTCCTCGATATTGGAAACGAAAATCTTTCCGTCGCCGATACGTCCGGTCTGCGCCGCATTGCGGATCGCCTCGATGACGGCTTCCGCGTTCTCGTCCGCCAATACGACTTCGACTTTCACTTTCGGCAAAAAGTCCACAACGTACTCTGCACCGCGGTAGAGTTCCGTGTGGCCCTTCTGACGACCAAAGCCTTTTGCTTCCGTGACCGTGATGCCCTGAAGTCCGACTTCCTGAAGGGCTTCCTTCACTTCATCGAGCTTGAAAGGCTTAATGATCGCTTCGATCTTTTTCATGAGAAAATATCTCTCCGCTTCTCCCGTTAAAGCAGGTTATTCCCGCTCTGCCACAAGAATGCACGTATTGTGCCAGATCGGAAGCGGGCTTGAAGAAAAAACTTCGATCCCCCGGCCTTCCGACACAAAATGCATTCGGTTTTGGCGGTTTTCCAGCCAATTTCTCTCGGGAACCCGAAAAATCCATCAGCATTTCTGCCAATTCTTATTATTTTAGATGGTTTGAATATTTGAGAATGCGCGGGTGTGATGAAGTTGGTTTGTTTATATTTTATGCATTTGATTATTATTTGGACTTGGCTATCTGCTTATTTTTGTATCGATTGCCTTTCCGGCGTTTTGAAGGGATGATCGAGGCATGACATCCCTCTCTGACCTCTCCCTTTTTGACCCGTCTGTTATGGCCCGCATCGATGCGGCGGCCGGTCAATCCGGCATTCCGCTTTATGATCTGATGGAGCGGGCGGGGCAGGCGGTTGCCGCCTCAGTGCTGCGGCACTATCCGCAGGCGCAACGTTTCGTCGTGCTCTGCGGCGGCGGCAACAATGGCGGCGACGGTTACGTGGCGGCGCGGGCGCTTGTGGAAAGCGGCGCGGTCGTTGTGGTTCATCATCTCGGTGACGCCGGTACGCTCAGGGGCGATGCGCGGATGGCTTTCGAGCGCAGCGGGATGGCGCCGCTGCCGCTTGGCGACTATGCGCCTCTTGCCGGCGACGTGGTGATTGACGCAGTCTTCGGGGCCGGGTTGTCCCGCGATATTCCTCGGGAACTTGCGCGGATAATCGAGGTGGTGACCAGCGCGAAGGTGCCGGTTCTCGCCGTCGATCTGCCCTCCGGTCTCTGCGGCCGGCGGGGCGTGCCGCTTGGTGCCTCGTTCACGGCCGAACGGACGGTGACCTTCATGGCGCGCAAGCCCGGCCATCTGCTGATGCCGGGGCGGGCGCTTTGCGGGGCGCTCGAGGTGTTCGATATCGGTATTCCCTCCCGCATCCTCACCGATCACGCAGGCCCGGTTGCGGAAAACCATCCGCTGGTCTGGCGTGATGCCTTGCCCGCCAGCGATATCGAGACGCATAAATTCCGCCGCGGCCATCTGACCGTCTTTTCCGGCCCGGCCCATGCGACGGGTGCAAGCCGCATGACGGCGCTTGCGGCGCTGAAGGCAGGGGCGGGTATCGTCGCTGTCGCCGCTCCGAGGCAGGCGCTCGACGTGCTGTCCGTGACGCTGACGGCCGTGATGAATGCGCCGATGGACGATGCCGATGATCTGCGGCTCTGGCTGGACGACCGGCGTCACGGAGCCTTCGTTCTCGGCCCCGGTTTCGGCGATCTCGACAAGGCGCGGCAATTCGTATCCCTGCTTGGAGACAAGGCGGTCGTGCTGGATGCCGATGCGATCACTGCTTTCAAGGATCACACGGAGACCCTGTTCGAGCGCATTACCTCAGGCGTGGGCAAATTCATCCTGACGCCGCATGAGGGCGAGTTTGCGCGATTGTTTCCGGATCTTGCCGCCGACAGGGTGCTGAGCAAGATCGAGAAGGCGCAGGTCGCCTCGGCGCGCAGCGGTGCGGTGCTGGTCTATAAAGGCGCGGATACCGTGATTGCTGCGCCTGATGGCCGGGCGCTGGTCAACACCAATGCGCCGGCGAGCCTTGCGACGGCCGGATCGGGTGATGTGCTGGCCGGTATCATCGGTGCGCTGCTGGCGCAGAGAGTCCCCGCCTTCGAAGCGGCTGCGGCCGGCGTCTGGCTGCATGGGCAGGCGGGCCACAGGGCAGGTGACGGCATGACGGCGGAGGACCTTGCCCATGCGGTTCGGCCGTTTGGGTGAATTGGTCTCCGATTATGTTCGCTGTTTGCTGGCCGCTGACAGATCCGGTGGTTTGGCACAGTTCCATCATTCTCACTCCGTCACCCCGGACTTGATCCGGGGTCCAGTGCGATCACGTCCTTGATCGCGAAAGGCTCGTTCACGGCGCAGACGCGCCGTGGCTGGATGCCGGATCAAGTCCGGCATGACGGGGAGAGGTTTCTACCTCCGAATCGAGGCCTTTTGCGTTTGTGGCCCTTGCCACGCACTCAATGCGCGGCTTTGCCCTGGCTTGCCATTGCCATTCGCGACGCACTGATCAAGAGCTTGCGTTCAGCGCGCTCCTGCTGCGGCGTGCGATTGTAGATTTCGCGATAACACTTGGAAAAATGCGAGGCGGAGACGAAACCGCAGGCGACGGCGACTTCGACCACCGGCATGGCCGATTGCACCAGCAGGTGGCGGGCGCGGTCGAGACGGATTTCGAGGTAATAGCGGGCGGGTGAGCGGCCCATTTCCTGGCGGAAAAGGCGCTCCACCTGCCGGCGCGACAGATCGGCGGCGTCGGCGATGTCGAGCAGCGACAGCGGCTCGGCGAGATTGCCTTCCATCAATTCGATGATCGACAGGACCTTGCTGTTCTGGACGCCGAGGCGGGCGCGCAGCGGCAGGCGCTGACGGTCGTTGGGACTGCGCACCCGGTCGGTCAATTGCTGTTCGCAGACACGGTTGACGAGGTTTTCGCCGAAATCCTGGCCAATCAGGCTCAGCATCATGTCCAGCGAGGCCGTGCCGCCGGCGCAGGTGTAGATGTTGCTGTCGACTTCAAAGAGGTCGGCATAGACTTCCACCTGCGGGAAGGCTTCGGAAAAGCCGGGCAGGTTTTCCCAGTGGATCGCGCAGCGCTTGCCGTTCAGGAGGCCAGCCTGTGCGAGGATATGGGCGGCGGTACAGAGGCTGCCGATGGCGATGCCGCGATTATAGGCTTCGCGCAGCCAGGCATTGACGGACTTGTTGATGTGTTGATCCACATCGATGCCGGAACAGATGATCGCCATTTCCGGGCGGTTTTCGCCGCTGACATAACGCCGCTCGTCGGCAAGACAGGTATCGGCCTCAAGACAGATGCCGCTTGACGACATGACCTTCTGGCCGTCTAGGGAGGCAAGGCGCCATTCATAGGCCTGATAGCCCAACATTCGGTTGGCGATGCGAAGCGTTTCAACCGCTGCGGCGAATGGCAGCATGGTAAATTGCGGAATGAGAAAAAAGACGATTGAGCGTTTCTTCTGGGAGTTTCTGCTCATTTGCCCGTGCTCCGTTGCGAATACGCAATTCCTCCCTTGGAATTGGTCTTCTGGATGTCCTGATTACGACATCTTTAACGAAAAATACGCCTCGGAATCGGAGCTGTCAAAAAATAGCTTTTGAAATATGCAAATTTCGCGACAAGCCTTTAAAAAAGGCGATGTGTCGCATGCAAAACAGGCAGGCTGTTTTGCGCCCCCGTCCTGCCGTTTGGGCGCGGGCAGGGATGGCTCGCAAGACGCGCAATGGTTGCGAGCCATCGGTTGGACATCATTTGCGGATGGTGTGTATGCGGGTGGTGTCGGTGGTCGGCCATCCGATATCCTTCAATGTTTCAGGCGGCAATGCCTCCAGTGCACGGAGCATTCTGGCGCGGCGCCATTCTGCGTAACGGGCGGAAACCTGGTCGGACAGGCGATGGAGCCAGCCAATGGGTGAAGGACGGTGCGTAGAACGGTTCGTCACCGGGAGATAATGTATCATGGTCATGTCTTGATCCTTTCGTGAACCACGATCCTGTTTGCGACTTCGATATGCGCTTGCCTGTTTCATCAGGCAAGATAATGAATCTTATGTCATTCATCAGTTTTTGGAATGAATTGCCGGCGACGCCTGCGGGGAAAATTCCAATCCGCGAGATCGTCAGCGCTTCATTCCGACGAGGCTCAATTCGCCCCGTCAATCGATGTCCCGGATGGTGCGCGCTTGTTGACATTCAATCAAACGAAATGATATCCATCTATAAATCAAAATATTTGAAGGTGCGTGCCATGACCGTGACTTTCCGCCAACCGCTGCCGTTGCTGGATAACGACATATTGAGAACCTTCGTCGCCATTGCGGAAACGGGAAATTTCTCCACCGCCGCTGAAGTGGTGTTCAGAACGCCTTCCGCCGTTTCCATGCAGATCAAGAAACTCGAGGAGCAGTTGAAGACGACGCTGTTCCTGCGCGATGCCCGCTCAGTCACATTGACGGCGCATGGGGAGACGCTGCTGACCTATGCGCGGCGCATGATTGCGCTCTCCAACGAGGCCGTATCGCGTTTCGTCATGCCGGAACTCTCAGGTGTCGTCCGGCTCGGCGCGCCGGAGGATATTGGCGAGCGTGGCCTGCTGCCGGGTATTCTCAAGCGTTTTGCCGAGGCTTTCCCCGGCATCATGATCGACGTCACCATCGATTCCAGTTCCAATCTCTACAAGCGCATGGACGAGCAGCGGCTCGATCTCGCCCTCGTCAACTGTGCCTCGCATCCGCTGCGCGACACCGGCGAGGTGCTGATGCGCGAACGTCTTGTCTGGGCAGGCGCGAAATGCGGTACGGCCTATCTGCGTGATCCGCTGCCGATCTCCATCTGGGAGGAAGGCTGCATCTGGCGTTCGGAAGCGATCAATTCGCTGGAGCGGCGCGGGCGCAATTTCCGCGTGGCCTATCTCAGCGGCCATACCATGGCGCAGCGCGCGGCGATTGCCGCCGATCTCGCGATTGCACCGCTGCCGCGATCCTATGTGCTGAACGATATGGTCATTCTGGGCGACAAGGAAGGTCTGCCGGAGCTCGGCTCTTTCGATATTCGCCTGATCATGGGCGACAAGGCGTCGCGCCCTGTTCTTGCCGTGGCTGAAAGCATTCGAAACGCTTTTGTCGAGGTCGCCAAGGCGGCCTGAGGTCCTGATAATGCGCGGCGGACGTGGCCCGTCGCGCTGTCAGGATGGCGGCTTCAGCCCGCCATCGAATCCTGTGATGCCGAACGGTCTGCGCCGCCGGTTTGCCAGCTTCCACGCTTGACCAGCCAGTCGGCCGAATTCTGCAATCCGCCAAAGGGAAAGACGTGAATCTGCCGTATAGGCCCCTGCGGATTGGCCTGCCAGTGCCGCTCGATCGGCCCGACGATGCTTTCCGGCGAATGGCCCTTCGCCAGCGTCGTCAGGGAAAGCGCGTTTTTCTTGAGATAGGCAATGGAATTGCCGACGCCGCAGAGTGCGGCATATTTCAAGAGCGTCGTGATCTTGGCCGGGCCGGAAACGCCGATATGCACCGGCAAATCGATGCCTGACGCCGTTAGTCCTTCCGCCCAGGCGATGAAACGCGCGGGATCAAAACCGAACTGCGTGACGATGCGCATTGCGGCATCGCTTCTTTCTGCAAAATCGCGTTTCAGCCTGAGTGCGGCCATCGCCGTGTCGTCGTTGAAATCCGGGCTGCCTTCCGGGTGGCCGGCGATTGCGATCTGCCTTATCCCGCAACGGTCGAAAATGCCTGACGACAGCATGTCCATGCTGGATGCGAAGGGACCGGCTGGCCGGTCGACACCGCCGCCGACAACCAGAACATCCGTGACACCCGCTTCTCCGGCAAGCCGTCTCACCTGTTCTTCAAACCCCGTGCGGGAAGGTATGCGCCGCGCTGCAAGATGCGGCACTGGCTCGTAACCGAGGTCGCGCAAATGTCCTGCGGCATCAACGAGCCTTTCCTGCGAGGCAGCTCCGGTGTCGGTGAGATAGACGCGGACACCCTGCGGAAAGAGACCGGCAAGGTCGCTCGCGCCAAGCACCTGCGCGGGCGAGGCTTCGATGGAGGCGGGAATGATGGAAGCGGCGGAAATATCGGGCAATTTGTGCATGATCCTTTTTATTATCATGCACCGATTTTTCGGCGAAGTCTGTGCCTGTTGCGGCAAGACAGGCTTGCATCTGCGACGAAGCTCAACCCCGGTTCGGAGAGTTTCGGTTTCACCAGATCCGTTTCGTCAGGCCGTTCCACAGCCAGGTCCAGATGGTCGGCGGAAAACGCAGCACCGATTTGCCGGGTGAGGGCGGCTGCGGCGCAAGGCTGCCGGAAAGGGCGTCCTCGATGGCGCTGACAGCGATATCCACCGAAGCGGCGGTCAAAAGCAGCGGATAGGTGGCGATCGTGTCGGAAGGCGATGGTTTCAGCCGCTTCTCGTAGAGTGTTGCGCCGGTATCCACGCCCTTGTCGACCAGATGCACGGTCGCGCCGAAATTGCCTCGGTCCTTTTCGACCAGCGCCCAGTAACCGCCCATCTGCCCGCGATAGGCGGGGTTGATGCCGGCGTGGAAATTGATGACCGGGCATTGCAGGGCCTGCAGCGTGGCAGGTCTCAGCAGACGGCAGGAAATGGTGAAGATTGCAGCCGGTTGCAGCAGATTGGCGGCCTTGCGGCATTCCTCATCGTTGAGCGAGGCGAATTGCGTAACGGGAAGGCTGTGGTGGAGATCGGGAGAAAGACCGTGTTCGGCGATGATCTCGTTGCTTCTGCGAACCGTGAAGCGTTTGCCGAGCCGCGAGGCGATCATCGTCGCTATCTGGCCCGCAGCGACAATCCAGCCAAGCCGTCTCGCGCGTCGCCTGAGAATGACTGACTTGCTTTCCGGCTGCTCCATGAAGACGTGGATATCGGGAAATCGGGCAGCCAGAGCATTGATCATGACATTGGGGTTCACGCCGCCCGCCGTCATCACCAGAAGCCGATTGTTGATGTCAGTCATATCACCCACGGGATTTTCCTAAGCCATGATGCAGTTGCCGAGTGTCACTCGTGAACTTCAAAACCATGTTAATTTTCATCGACAGGATTTTTTGAAATGCCGCTGGAACCGTTTTTTGGGACTCACGTTATTGTGACGCATATCACATTGGCGCTTGCCTTTGGACGGCAAGTCATAGGGGAGTAGTTTCACATGATCACACGTATTCTTTCGACCGTTTTCGTGGCTTTGCTGACTGTCGTCACCCTCAGCTCCTGCGGCAATACCATTCGCGGCATGGGCCGGGATACGGCAAACGCCGTTGACGCGACGCAGGATGCCGGCCGCAACGTGGACCGCGCAGCGCGTCGTTAATCAAGGCTCCCCTCCCGCAAAGGCGTTACCCGAAAACCCGGGTGACGCCTTTTCTTTGACCGAATTTCCCTGCGAATGTTCGCCTGACGAGAATCAAAGGGGCGGGCATGATTTCATCGATGAAGAAACTGGCAAAGGCGCTGCTGCCGTTGTTGTTGCCATTCTCCGCGCAGGCCGGTGGGCAGCCGGATTTCTGCAAGGCCATCGACCATGCGGGCGGGCGCTACACCGTCTGCAGTTTCGATCCGGCAAGGAACGCCATCCGCATTTATGACCGCGACCATGTCTCCGGGCAGGGATACCGCAGTTTCGCCGACCTGTCGTCGGCCTTGTGGCGGCAGCACATGTTCAGCATCTTCGCCATGAATGGCGGCATGTATCATTCCGACTATTCGCCCGTCGGCCTCTACATTGAAAATGGGGTGGAGCGTTCGCCGCTCAGCACCCGGGGCGGCTGGGGCAATTTTCACCTTTTGCCGAACGGCGTGTTTTATCTGAAGGGTGCAAAGGCTGGCGTGCTGGAAACCGCAGCCTATCTGGCGGCGGATCCGAAAGCCGATTTCGCCACCCAGTCCGGGCCGATGCTGGTAATCGACGGCAAGCTGCATCCGCGCTTCCTGCCCGAGAGCGACAGCCTGAAGCGGCGCAACGGCGTCGGCGTCTCCCGCGACGGTATGGTGCATTTCGCCATTTCGGAAAATACCGTGCGCTTTTATGATTTCGCCACGCTGTTCAGGGACGTGCTGGATGCGCCGAATGCGCTCTATCTCGACGGCACCATATCCAGCGTCGATATTCCTGCGATGAACCGCCGGGATTCGCTGTTTCCCATGGGGCCGATCATCGCCGTTGTCGATCGGGTGCCGGATTAGCCGAAAAGATCAGATCGGCGCCTTGGGATAGGCTTTTTCGAGACCGGCCGATGCCGTCAGCCCTTTGCGGAAGGCGATATAGGCGGGGTGCTGGCTCGCTCTTGCGGTTTCCGTGATGCGGATCTGCAACCGGGAAGGGGCATTGCCGCCAAGCCATTCGCCGGTCGTTTCCAGCTTCAGGCTGTTCAGGAAACGGGCATTGGTCTGCTGGTCGAGATAAAGATTGAGGCCAGCCAGCAGGTTTTCGTCCTGCAGGGCGTTTTCCATCAACAGCAGCACCCACGCTTTATCTTCGCTTGTCAGCGAAGTGAGCTTCGACGCGACCGTTTCACGGTCGGGAAAAGAGGATGCCTGCTGCATTGGGTGACTCGCATCGTTGCCGTTGCCATCGTCGATAAAGCAGCACTGGCGGCCTTTCAAGGCGCGACGCTTCAGTGGAAGAAATTCGACTGCAACGTGTTCGGTCGCGAGGGTTTTCAACAGGCGTTTGTAGGAAAGCTTTAAATAACGGTTACACTTTAGCCTAAATTGCGGCGAAGCCCGAAACGGCGTCTTTTTGCACGCCGCGCTAACATCTTGTTTTTTCACATACCTATGCACGGGGCGAATGGCAGCCCATCGAAAACGCCTTCATTTAGCCGCTTTTTGCATTTGCGTTCGCCGCCGGATTTTAATAAATGCTTGCCTCAACGGGCCGGGTCTTGAAGATCCCCCGGAGAGTGAATAGCTGGAGTAATCATGGAAGAAACCGCTCAGAAATCCTGCTGGGGCGTCACCTTGCGCGCACTTGCAGGCTTTGCCGCTTTTCTCGCATTGA
Source organism: Agrobacterium sp. CCNWLW32 (assembly GCF_037083425.1). NCBI lineage: Bacteria > Pseudomonadati > Pseudomonadota > Alphaproteobacteria > Hyphomicrobiales > Rhizobiaceae > Agrobacterium > Agrobacterium sp. CCNWLW32. Next base: position 113,627 of record NZ_JBAOJM010000006.1, on the reverse strand, counting down.
CGTACATTTTTGGCAGCCCATAAGCATCTCTCCTGAATGACGGGTTTTGAAACGGCGCGGTTTTCCTCTGGAAACCGTGCTGTTTTCGTTTCTGGGACGCTCATGTCGCAGCTGCGCAAACCGCTGACGCTCTTTTGTGGCGATCCGTTTCGGCTTTGGATATGATGATGCAGGAATCCATTCTTATTCAGGGCGAACTTCATGTTTCTTTCGGTCTTTGACGTCTTCAAGATCGGTATCGGTCCTTCGAGCTCCCACACGATGGGGCCGATGACGGCTGCAAACCGCTTCCTGGCGCTGATCCTCAGCGATGAGTGGCCGCGACCGGCGGGTGCAGCCGTTGCGCAGCTGAAGGTCAGCCTGCATGGCTCTCTCGCCTTTACCGGCATTGGCCACGGCACGGGGCGTGCCGTCATTCTGGGCCTCACCGGCGAGCGGCCGGACCTTGTCGACCCCGATGCGATGGACGCCATTATCGATGCGGTGGAGAAGGCCGGCACGGTAACGCCGCCCGGCCATCCGTCCTATGAGTTTCGGCCCGCAGAAGATCTGATCTTCGACAAGAAGAACCCGCTGCCCGGCCATGCCAACGGCATGATCTTCTCCGCCTTCGACAATCAGGGCAGGCTGCTCATCAAGCGCATCTATTATTCCGTCGGCGGCGGTTTCGTCGTGACCGATACGGAACTTGAGGCGATCAAGCAGCGCGGCAAGACCATCGATAATGGTCCGCGCGTGCCTTATCCCTTCGGGACGGCGCGGGAAATGCTTGAGATGGCGGCCCGTTCCGGCCGCACCATCGCCCAGATGAAGCGCGCCAATGAGGAGACGGTGGTTTCCCGCGAGGAACTGAACGAGCGCCTCGACCAGATCTGGGAAGCCATGAACGGCTGCATTGAGCGCGGTCTGAAAGTGGACGGCATCATGCCTGGTGGCCTGAAGGTGCGCCGCCGCGCCCGCTCCATTTACGAGAAGCTGAATGCGGAATGGCGCAGCAACCGGCTGAACCCTGTGATGGCCAATGACTGGCTGAGCGTTTACGCCATGGCCGTGAACGAGGAAAACGCCGCCGGCGGCCGCGTGGTGACCGCGCCGACCAATGGTGCGGCAGGTGTCGTTCCGGCGACCGTCAGATATTTCCGGCATTTCCACGAGGATGCGAGCGTCGACGACGTGCGCGACTTTTTGCTGACGGCGGCCGCCATCGGCGGCATCATCAAGCACAATGCCTCGATTTCAGGCGCGGAAGTGGGCTGTCAGGGCGAGGTGGGTTCGGCTTCCGCCATGGCGGCGGCGGGTCTTGCCGCGGTCATGGGTGGATCGCCGGAACAGGTGGAAAATGCCGCGGAGATCGCGCTCGAGCATCATCTCGGCATGACCTGCGATCCGATTGCCGGGCTTGTGCAGGTGCCGTGCATCGAACGTAATGCCATGGGCGCAGTGAAAGCGGTGACGGCAGCCTCGTTGGCGCTAAAGGGCGACGGCCAGCATTTCGTGCCGCTCGACGCCTGTATCGAGACGATGCGCCAGACCGGCAATGACATGAGCGAGAAATACAAGGAAACCTCCACCGGCGGCCTTGCCGTGAACGTTGTGGAGTGCTGAACGGGCAGGGCGTCCGGCATGGTTGCCATGCTTGACGCCCGCTGCAAAAAGGCATTGATAGAACCATGCCTTTACATCTCATCAAACTTTGCGTCGGCGCGGATTCAATCCAGGACTTGAGAGACTGGGTCGCGCATCGCGCGCTGACCGCAATTGCCGCAGGCCTCGAGCCGCATAGTGTTCACACCACCCGGATGATCCCGAAACGGGTCGAGGAATTGCTCGAGGGCGGTTCGCTCTACTGGGTCATCAAGGGACAGGTACAGGCGCGGCAGAAACTTCTCGATATCCGTTCCTTCAAGGGCGAAGACGGTATTTCCCGCTGCGATCTCATTCTCGGCCCAGAGGTCATCGAAACCTCACCTGCGCCAAAACGCCCGTTTCAGGGCTGGCGTTACCTGAAGGACGACGAGGCGCCCCGCGATCTCGGCGGCGGTGCAGGCGGCGAGGACATGCCTTCCGATCTCAGGCGTGAACTGGCCGAGCTTGGTCTGCTCTGACGCCTGACGGATGAAAACGAAAAAAGCCGGCCCCTTCTCGGGAGCCGGCTTTTTTCGTTTGGGGAGATGGGTTGTTTTCTGGCTTCAGTTGATGCCGCCGACCGCAGTGGTGGCGCGACCATCCTGAATTTTGACCCAGCGGCCGGGGTTGGCGGTGTCCTGGCGCTTCAGGTAGGTATATTCGGTTTCCGACCAGTTCATGACCTTGTTACGCATGTTGTCGAGAACGAAATCGCCACGATCGGTGCGGACGGTCAGAACGGCATGGCCTTCGCCATTCGGCTGCAGAACGACCGTGATCAAGAGGTTGGAGGCGGAGAAGCCCTTGTTCATCAGCATCTTGCGCTTCAGAAGCACGAAGTCTTCGCAATCGCCCACCGTGGTCGGATAGGCCCAGCGCTCTTCGACGCCATAGATTTCCATGTCGGTCATCGGCGTGATGGTGGTGTTGACGGTGTAGTTGACGTCGAGCATCGTCTTCCAGCGCTCTTCGGTCAGTTTCATCGGGCCGTTGTCCAGCGATGTCGGCTGGCATTCGCTCTGATAGGTCTGGCAGAATTCATAGTGGCCGATCGGCGGATTGGCCTTGCCGATGACGCGCATGACGGCGGCCGGCGACGCGCTTGCCTGATGCGCGAAGGCACTGACGATGAATGCGATCAGAGTGAAAACGAAACGGTTGTTCTTGTTCATTGCTTGTCTCCCCGTGTTGAGGAGACATTCGCAGGTATATTTTGACCCGGCGGAAATTTGCGAAGCGCAATTTGAGCTTAAATTTCAGCAAATTAGCCGTTGTTTTGAACTGTATTCGAATTAGTTTTTATGCGTGTTTGAAGCAAATTTTATTACAATTTTACGCATCTCACCCTTAGGCTTTTGGTAGCCATTTAGGCCCCTGTATTGAAAGCAATTTTCGGCACGGAGATATTTCCGGAGCGCTGTACAGCCAGTTGGCGAACGGTACCGAAGGCGTGGATTTCTCGTTTTGGGATGGCTGTTTCAGGCTGGGTCAGGCCGGAAAAAGCGGAAAAAAAACTTCAAAAAAACTGCATTTTTTCTGGAAAAAGTTCTGCGGGTCGATTTTCGTGCCGTGGATGATCTGATCAAGGGCGCGACATGTTCCGCCGCGTTTATCCTTTTCGCCGAATATGGTGGACCGATCTGCCGCACAGCTGTCCCTGGTAGTTACGTTTTCCGTCCGGCACGCTGAGCATGCGCAGGATGTCGTGCGCGGTCGGGGCATGAAAATGGAAAAGTTCGGCAGCGAGAAAGCAGAGAATGGAGCGCCGGAAGCTATCAGCGGCTCGTGAACCCGATACAGCCGCGAAGGACAAAGCATAGACTGCCAAACTGCGGTCCGGGAAACGTCTCAATCATGCGACTAGGTTGAGCGCAAAGCACGCCAAATGCCGTACGTATTCGTACGGGCGCAGAACCTGCCGCGTTTGGTGGAGCGTCCTAGAGAAATTCAATCAGTGCGTCGGGCGACTGGACGCGGTCGAATTCGACGGCGACGCCTTCCATGAAATGGCGCACGATCTTGCCGCTCATGTTTTTGCCGAGCTGGACCCGGCTTCCGAGCGGCGGCCGGTTTTCGATCTCGATTGCCGCACCCGACAGGGAAAGGTCAATCAGTCGGCAGGCGACAAGCACGCCGTCTTCCAGAACAAGCTGGGCTCTCGCGTTGCGCGGCGTCAGGCGGTCGTGGCGGCGGTCTTCCGGCAGGCCGAGCAATTGACGCTTGGCGATCCATGCCAGCTGGGCGGCAAGTTTTTCCCGCTTGCGCTCCGGCGCGTTGATGGCGATGAGAAAACCCGATGCGGTGAGCGATGTCACCGTGCCTTCGATCCGGCCGATATGCTGGAGATAAGCGATGACGCGGTCCCCGTGGCGGGCAATACCCGAGCAGGTGAACTGCGCTCTTTCGGCGGTCATCTCGGTCGCGGTGCAATCATATTCTTCATGGTCGGGCAACATGAGGCGGCCGGTGAAGGACACGCGGACGGCGTCGTCAAGATGAGCTTCCTCAACCGGACGCAGGATTTGGGCGGTGTTGACCGAACGGGACGAAAACATGAGCAGCGCAATTGTAATGAATGATGATGGTAAGTTTCTACCTTGCGCGAGTTAACAGACTGTATTGTTTAATCTCTACAATTTTTCTGATCGGCAATATCGTTACAGTTCTGACCTATTTTTTTGAGGTTTCGACGCCGCCGCACCTTTTCCAGACGGGTTTGGGAGCGGTGAAACAGGTCGGTCAGCAGCTTTCGGCGCGCTGCGTATCCATCGGATATTCTACGGGCGCGATGTCCAGGCGCAGCAGGCGGCTGCTTTTCATTGACAGATGCTGGATGGGCGCGGCGAATTCGTGTCGCGGCCGCTCCGCAAGCAGGGCCCCGAGCAACCTTGGAGCGGCGTCCGGATCCGTGCGCAGCGGCAGGAGCAACATTTCATATGCCAGCGGTGCGGCGCCATGGCTGTCCTCCGCCTCGAGATCGAAGACCACGGGCAACTGATGATGAAGGATGCCGCGCGCGACACGGCAGGGGAAGACGGCATTTGCCTGATGCCACAGTTCCGAAAACGGGCGATCCCGCAGCTCGCGGCCGAAGAGGTCGCAGAGACGTGTGCCGGCAAGGCGGAAGAACGGGGTGTTCTCTCCCTTGTCGGTGAGGATGAAAAGATCGCCCAGGTGATGTTTCAGCTTTGCGGGATCGATGTCCTCGCGTCGAGGGGCCGATCGCTTGCCGCGCAATTCATCCCAATAGGCATATATGTCCAGTCCGGCCATGCTCTTCATAGCATCTCTCCATGTTCGTTTTTGGGACATCATGTCCATCCGAACGTCTGTATTCTGAGGTGTAGCGATTTTCGTGCCAACTGGATTTGTTAAGGTTAACAAAGGGTTGATGTTGAATGGCGGCAATGGCCGTGGCATCGGTGCGGCCATGTCGGGGAAAGCTCCGTCAGCACAATTCGATGGCGCCGCCCGTTGTTTTACGGCGGGCCCGCAAGCCGGACCGTCCCTGGCCCGGCGTCTTGACCGATTGCGGTTTGGGCGTCGCGCGCTTCAAAGGCGGGACGGCTTTTTTTTCGTTCGGGCTTCCTATATTGCTCGGGGAACGCAAAATTCGACCAAGACAGGGATGGGATCATGTCCTACGGGGACGGCGAACAGCCGCCGGTTTCGGAAACACCGGAGCCGAAAGACGATACGAGTAATCCCGTCTTCAACCTGCCATCGCTGCTGGTCGGCATACTGGCCGCGCTGATCATCGCTTATGTGGTTCCCGCCTATCTTCTGTCGGAGGAAGGCAATGGCTGGTTCATCTTCACCTTTGGCTTCATTCCGCTGCGTTATGCGGTGCCTTTTTCGCAGCAGGGCCTGGAATGGCTCTGGACGCCGGTGACCTATTCTTTCCTGCATGGCGGCATAGAGCACATTCTCTTTAATGGCCTGTGGCTGATGGCCTTCGGCGCGCCGGTTCTGCGCCGGATCGGAACAGTGCGCTTCGTGCTGTTATGGTGCATTTCCGCCGCTGTTTCGGCCTTTGGTCATGCCGCGTTGAACTGGGGTGATGTGACGGTACTGATCGGCGCATCCGGCGTCGTTTCGGCGCTGATGGGGGCGGCCTGCCGCTTCGCTTTCCCTGCGCGTGGCGGATATAGCGCCTCCTTCGGCCATCTGATGCCGCGGCAGAGCATTCTTGCGGCGCTTTCCAACCGCACGGTGCTGATCTTCACGCTGATGTGGCTGTTCGGCAATGTGCTGATTGCGGTGGGCGTGCCGCTGTTCGGCGATGTCGGCGGTCAAATCGCCTGGGATGCCCATGTTTTCGGCTTTCTGCTAGGCTTTATGTTCTTCGGCCTTTTCGATCGACGATTGGTCTGAGCCGATCACGCTCCTTGTCGGCCATGGCGCAAATTTGCTTTCGCAAGTCCCATGCGGGATTGCATTCATGCGGGCCTCAGCGCACCATATCTCATGATTTGCAACCGCCGGGGGAGACTGCGGCACTGCGGATCGCTGAAAAGAGGAGGAAGGCATGCCAACATTCGTAAAGGATCTTCTCGACCGCAAGGGCCGGGACGTCGTGACTGTCGGTCCGGAGGTCAGCATCGGTGAAGCGGCGGCAACGCTTAATGCGCATAAGATCGGTTCCGTCGTCGTGACCGACGCCGACGGTGTCGTTCTCGGCATCTTCACGGAACGCGATCTGGTGAAGATCGTGGCGGGCCAGGGTGCCGCTTCCCTCCAGCAATCCGTTTCGGTGGCCATGACCAAGAATGTCATTCGCTGTCATCACAATTCCACCACCGATGAGCTGATGGAAATCATGACGGGTGGACGTTTCAGGCATGTTCCTGTTGAAGAAAACGGCCGCCTTGCCGGCATCATCTCCATCGGTGACGTGGTGAAGGCGCGGATCGGCGAGATCGAAGCAGAAGCGGAGCACATCAAGGCTTATATTGCCGGATGATTTTGCGTCCCGGCGTCAGATGGCTGGAAAAGGTTCAATCTCGGGCCGGGACTCACGCATCGCCCTTGGTAACAAGTCGCCATTGAAGAAAGTCGGCTATTTTCGCCGATATTTCCACGTAGAAGTTTTGCGTCTCATAATCAGAGCAGACAATTTCAACCCGATTGAACTGTGAAATGAATTTGCCGCTGCTGGACCAGTTGCCATCGGCCGCTTCTTTCACGATGACGATGTCGATCCAGGGCTGACCGTCCGCCGACGTAAAGGTGACGTCGCTTGTCCGTTTGAGCTCAGGCTGTCCCTCCAGAAACCCGATCAATCGATTCGTGTCGCACAATATGTTTTTGTCGGTCGGGGGCAGGACCGAGATATACCAATACATGGTCTCACCATCTCCGGGCGTTTCATCTATTCATTCTGGGCTTTGGAGACGTTTTTAAAAGTAGCGTATTAGCGCCGGAACGCCTGCTGCATGCGCTCAAGCTCCGGAATACGGGAGCGCGTCTCCTCATATCCGCGATCGATAGCTTCGCTGGCGCGATGGAATTCCGAGAGGCCGATATGGTTGATGCGGGGATGAAGCATCAGATCGGGCGGGTCGCCAGCCAGACGCGAGCGGGAAATCCGGTCCTGAATGATGTTGAAGGCCTGCACCATGACGCCGGGCAGGCCGGGACGCGGCGCCGTTTCCACCGGCGGTGTGCCGCCGCCATGCGGTGAGGCCGCGTGCTTGACCACGGCGGAACGGCCGAAGAGATCGTAGTTGAGGTTGACGGCGACGACCAGCGCCTGCTCATAGGCGCGGCAGACGGAAACCGGCACGGGATTGACGAGCGCGCCGTCAATCAGCGTGCGGCCGTTGCATTGCACGGGTTCGAAAATGCCGGGCAGGGCATAGGATGAACGCAGCGCGGTAACGAGGTCGCCCTGATGGATCCACACTTCGTGGCCGGTGCGCAGCTCCGTGGCGACGGCGATGAAGGGATGATCGAGGTTTTCGACGCGCAGGCCTTCGAGATGCTCCTGCATGCGCTTGGTCAGCCGCATGCCGCCAAAAAGGCCGCCGCCGCCGATCGTCAAATCGAGCAGGCCGGCAATGCGGCGCATCGTCAGCGAACGGGCGAATTCCTCCAGCTCATCGAGCTTGCCGGCGAGATAACAACCGCCCACGAGCGCTCCGATCGACGTGCCGGCGATCATGCCGATCTTCACGCCGGCCTCGTCCAGCGCCCGCAGGACGCCGATATGGGCCCAGCCGCGGGCCGCGCCGCCGCCAAGGGCGAGCGCTATGCGGTGTTTGTCGACGATCTGGGTGACGGGCGGCTCATTGCCGGTGGCTTCGGGATTTCCAGCCGCAAGATGATTGTGACGATTTCCCCATCCCAACATGACCGCACTCCCTGCCAATTCTGTGAAGCTCCGCCCTTATCCCCGGAGCCCGCTATATTGGTAGCAAATTGGTGCGGCCGATGGAAGGTGGCCGTTTATTTGTCCGAATAGGTGGTGGCCGGATCGAAATGGCGGGTGTCGTCGGTGATCTTCGTCACAGCATCGCCATTGGAGAGCTCGACGGTGCGATAAAAGCACGAGCGGCGACCGGTATGGCAGGTCGCATCATGGCCGGCGACGGAGACCTTCAGCCACACCGCGTCCTGATCGCAATCAGTGCGGAATTCCTTCACCGTCTGCAGGTTGCCCGATGTTTCGCCCTTCTTCCAGATCTTGTCGCGTGAACGGCTGTAATAGTGGGCGATGCCGGTCTCGAGCGTCAGCGACAGGGCTTGCGCATTCATATGGGCGACCATCAGCAATTCGCCGTCGCGTGCATCGGTAACCACGGCGGTGACAAGGCCGTGGGCATCGAATTTCGGCGAAAAGAGACCTGCGTTTTCGAGCACTTCCTTGTCCGCAGGCGCGGACGGAAACGAAATGGACATGGCTACCCCGGGAGAAAAGCGGAAGGTTTCAGAGCGGCGGGGAAAATGAGATCACTCCGCCACTCCAAAATTTGTCTGAGCATCGGGTTTTCAAAAACCCGCGCTACACTTTTCGGTCCGATGCCTAGCGGTTGCGCACCATGGTCATGAAGCGGACCTGCTCGGCCGGATCGTTCTTGAACGTGCCGGTGAAGCTGGTGGTCAGCGTCGTCGACCCCTGCTTGTTCACGCCGCGCATGGACATGCACATATGTTCGGCGTCGATCATGACGGCCACGCCGCGCGGTTTCAGGGTTTCTTCGATCGATCTTGCGATCTGCGCTGTCATGTTTTCCTGCGTCTGCAGGCGGCGGCCGAAGATTTCAACGACGCGGGCGATCTTCGACAGGCCGAGCACGCGGCCGGCCGGAAGATAGGCCACATGCGCCTTGCCGACGATCGGCACCATGTGGTGCTCGCAATGGGAGAAGAAGGGGATGTCGCGCACCAGCACCACATCGTCATAACCGCCGACTTCCTCGAAGGTCGTGCCGAGCACGTCCTGAACGTTCAGCTCATAACCGGCAAAAAGCTCGCGATAGGCCTTGGCGACGCGCTTCGGCGTATCCAGAAGTCCTTCGCGGGCGGGATTTTCTCCTGCCCAGCGCAAAAGAACGCGCACTGCTTCTTCCGCTTCGGCCTGGCTTGGGCGAGCTTCTGCCACGTCGGTTTTTGCGCCAGCGCCGGGGAAATTCTTCACGATCGCATCCATTCCGTCTCTCCCGATGCGGGTAAAGGCCGCACCTGAATTCGTTTTTCATCGCGAACATTTGTTCGCAGTTGCTGCTATCTGGTTGTTTTACAGCATTTTGGCAAGACCGATGCTGTTATTTCGGTATCGGAGCCGTTAATTTCATCACGGCTTGATGTCCAGAAAGCTCGTTAGCATATAATGAGAATGAAGGGCAGGAAAGCTTCACTGCGACAAACGCTGTGTTTGAAAAATTTGACCTGTCCTGTTTTTGGGCAATCTTGAGCGCGCCGGGCACCTGACGATGGACGACATCTACAATAATCGCATTCTGGACTTTGCCGGGAATATTCCGCTGACGGGTGTTCTTGAAGATGCCGACGCCAGCGCCGAAAAACACTCGCGCCTGTGCGGCTCTAAGCTCAAGGTTTATCTGAAGGTCGAAGGCGGCATCGTGACGGCGTTTTCCCACGAGGTGCGTGCCTGCGCGCTCGGCCAGGCCTCCGCCTCCATCATGGCGCATCACATCATCGGCGCTTCCAGCGGCGAAATCCGGCAGGCGCGGGAAGACATGCTCGCCATGCTGAAACAGGGCGGCGAAGGGCCGGCGGGCCGTTTCGAAGATATGCGGGTGCTTCAGCCCGTGCGCGATTTCAAGGCGCGCCATGCCTCCACCATGCTGACCTTTGAAGCGGTGGTCGATGCTCTCGACCAGATCGAAGGCCGGCCGGCTGTCAACGCTGCGGGTTAGGTGATGTGCGGCGAACCGGGCTGCCGGCATCAGCAGACGGCGGAAAAAGCGGGCCGATCCCGTAACTGGGCGGGCAGCTTTGCCAAAACGCCGGGGCGGTTGTTTGGTGTCGGCCTTATCCGGCTTTATCAATTGACGCTTTCCGGCTTCATCGGAAACTCCTGCCGTCACATCCCCACCTGTTCCGAATATGGCTATGAGGCCATCGCCCGCCACGGGCTGTGGGCCGGCGGATGGATGACCCTGTTTCGCGTTGCGCGCTGCGGCCCTGGCGGCACGAGCGGACTGGACCCGGTGCCGGAAGCGCTCGGCAGCACGAGGCGCTGGTGGGCGCCGTGGCGTTACTGGAGCCTGCATCGATGAAGGATCATGTGGCGCTGCTGCACAGCATCGTCCTTGGCGCGGGCAAGCGGCTCATCATGGCCGATCTGCGCGCAATGGCTGAAGAACTGGGATTTGCCGAGTGCCGGACGCTTGTAGCCACCGGAAACCTGGTCTTTCGTGCGGAGGATGCTCCCGTTCGCGAGATTGAGGACAGGCTTGAACGCGCCTTCGAAAAGCGTTTCGACAAACATGTCGATATCATGGTTCGCCCGGCTCGCGACTGGCTGAAACTGGCGGCTGAGAATCCGTTTCCGGATGGCAATCCATCCGATGTCTGCGTTCGGGTGATGCGCGAACCGCTTGGCAAGGACGTTCTCGGATTTCTCGAAAAATATCGCCGGCAGGAGAAGATCGCCGTGATTGGTGGCGATTTATGGATCGATTTTCTGGGAAAGCCGAGCGAGAGCCGGCTTCTCCCGGTCCTGACCACCAGGAGGCTCGGCATAGGCACGACCCGCAACGCCAATACCGTCAATGGTCTCGCGGAAATGCTTCGCTGAGAGACCCTTCACCTTTGACTGGAATGGCAAAAGCCTTTATCAGGCTGCCTGTCCGTTTTCAGCGGGCAGATCATTATTCCAACACCACCCGCATTCGTTGGCGGGACTGGACAGGAGCACTAGACGATGTCTGAAGCCATTTCCCTTACATTTCCCGATGGATCCGTCCGCAGCTACGCCCCCGGTACGACCGGCCGCGAGGTTGCCGAATCCATTTCCAAATCGCTTGCCAAGAAGGCCGTCGCCATTGCGCTTGACGGCACCGTGCGCGATTTGTCCGATACCATCACCGATGGCAAGATCGAGATCGTCACGCGTGAAGACAAGCGTGCGCTGGAACTCATCCGCCACGATGCCGCCCACGTCATGGCCGAGGCAGTGCAGGAGCTTTGGCCCGGCACGCAGGTGACGATCGGCCCTGTCATCGAGAACGGCTTCTATTACGACTTCGCCAAGAACGAGCCCTTCACGCCCGAAGATCTGCCGAAGATCGAAAAGCGCATGAAGGAAATCATTCAGCGCAACAAGGCGTTTACCCGCGAAATCTGGTCGCGCGAAAAGGCCAAGGAAGTCTTCGCCGCCAAGGGCGAGAATTACAAGGTCGAGCTGGTTGATGCGATCCCCGAAGGTCAGGACCTGAAGATCTATTACCAGGGCGACTGGTTCGATCTTTGCCGTGGCCCGCATATGGCCTCCACGGGGCAGGTCGGCACCGCCTTCAAGCTGATGAAGGTGGCGGGTGCTTACTGGCGCGGTGACAGCAACAATGCGATGCTGTCACGCATCTATGGCACCGCCTGGGCGACGCAGGAAGAGCTGGACAATTATCTGCATGTTCTGGCCGAAGCCGAAAAGCGCGACCATCGCCGTCTCGGCCGCGAAATGGACCTGTTCCATTTCCAGGAAGAAGGTCCGGGCGTCGTCTTCTGGCACGGCAAGGGCTGGCGCATGTTCCAGACGCTGACGGCCTATATGCGTCGTCGGCTCGCCAACACCTATCAGGAAGTCAACGCGCCGCAGGTGCTGGATAAGTCGCTGTGGGAAACCTCCGGTCACTGGGGCTGGTATCAGGAAAACATGTTCGCGGTGAAATCCGCCCATGCCTTCACCCATCCCGATGACGAGGAAGCCGATCAGCGCGTTTTCGCACTGAAGCCGATGAACTGCCCGGGGCACGTGCAGATCTTCAAGCATGGCTTGAAGTCTTACCGCGAAATGCCCGTCCGCCTTGCGGAATTCGGCACCGTGCATCGTTATGAGGCTTCCGGGGCCCTGCATGGCCTGATGCGCGTTCGCGGCTTCACGCAGGACGATGCGCATGTCTTCTGCACGGAAGAGCAGATGGCGGCGGAATGCCTGCGCATCAACGACCTCATCCTCTCCGTCTATGAGGATTTCGGTTTCAGCGAAGTCGTCGTCAAGCTCTCCACGCGCCCTGAAAAGCGCGTCGGTTCCGACGATCTCTGGGATCGCGCCGAAAGCGTGATGATGGATGTTCTGAAGACCATCGAGGAGCAGTCTGGCGGCCGCATCAAGACCGGCATTCTGCCGGGAGAGGGTGCGTTCTACGGGCCGAAGTTCGAATATACGCTGAAGGACGCCATCGGCCGTGAATGGCAATGCGGCACGACACAGGTGGACTTCAACCTGCCGGAACGCTTTGGCGCCTTCTATATCGACCAGAACTCCGAAAAGACGCAGCCGGTGATGATCCATCGCGCCATCTGCGGCTCGATGGAGCGCTTCCTCGGTATTCTCATCGAGAACTTCGCCGGCCACATGCCGCTGTGGTTTGCGCCGCTTCAGGTCGTCGTCGCCACGATCACCTCGGATGCGGACGATTACGGCCGCGAGGTCGCCGAAGCGCTGCGCGAGGCGGGCATGGCAGTCGAGACCGACTTCCGCAACGAGAAGATCAATTACAAGGTCCGCGAGCATTCGGTGACCAAGGTTCCGGTCATCATCGTCTGCGGCCGCAAGGAAGCGGAAGAGCGCACCGTCAATATCCGTCGTCTCGGTTCGCAGAACCAGACGTCGATGTCGCTCGAAGACGCGATTACAAGCCTCGTGGACGAGGCGACGCCGCCGGATGTGAAGCGCAAGCTTGCGGCGAAGAAGCAGGTTGCGTGATAAATGACAACGGCCCCTTCGGGGGCCGTTTTTGTTTGTGAACGATGTGCTGTAGCAGCGCTATGATTGGCAGAGGGCGGGGCATCCGCACTCCGTCACCCCGGACTAGATCCGGGGGCCAGTGCGATCAAGTCCTTGATCGCGAAAGACTCGTCCCTCACGGCGCAGACGCGCCGTGGCTGGATGCCGGATCTAGTCCGGCATGACGGAAGAGAAGTTTCGGACGTTATCGCTGGCGTCGCGGCCGGCTCAATCAGACTTACTCGAAATCCCCGGTCATATCTTCCGGCGCCTGATCTTTCATCAGCACTTCCACATCCGAATCCCGGCCCGACGTGACCTTGAAGTTACGCTGGTAGACCTTTTCCTTGTTACGGGCGATGGCGGTATATTCGCCTTCCGCCAGAACCATGGTCGAAAACGCGCTGACGCTTTCGTTCACCACATCGCCGCCGCCGTTCAGCACGGACCAGGCCGTATCGGCAATGGCTTCGCCGCCCTCTTCGGACACGAGCTTGAGGGTGATCTGCGCGGCCTGGTGCTGCAGCGTCGCTTCGGTCAGCTTGCCGGCTTCCACCTGAATGTCGGCGCGCACCACCGCATTGACGTTGCCGTATTCGGAAACCACGTGATAGGTGCCGGCATTCAGCCGCACGATGGTGTTGGGCTTGATATCGGCCATGACGAGGCCGCGTTCGCCATCCGGCCGGGCGTCCGACGAATAGACGGAAAATTTGAGCTGGGTGCCGGAAATCTGCTTGTCGGACCCTGCGACCGCGTTCAGCACGAAGCCGCCGGCATCGAGAATCAGCACCTGTTTCTGAACGTTGCCAGACGTTGGGATATTGAGTTTCTTGGTGACGCCGGCGCGGCCGAAGGCGACGTTGACGAAATATTCGCCGGGTACCAGATTGAAATGGGCCGAGCCGCCCTCGGAGCTTGCCAGCATCGGCAATTTGCCGTCAGCGCCGGGAATGGGGCTGAAAACGCGCCAGGACAGGCCTTCTTTCACCGCCTCGCCTTCGCTCGTCAGCTTGGCTTCCATGGCGATATCGCGGGCGGTGCTTGCGGGGGCATTGGGTGCGGAAGGGGCGGTGAAAGCGTTGAGTTTCGGCATTTTCGGCGTGCCGCCGAGTTGCTTGAAGTCTTTAAAGGCATCCTGCGAAAAAGCGGCCTGTGATAAAAGACCAAGCGCAGCACATGCAATGGCCAGACGTGCCGCGATTTTGATTGCCGACATTTTCGATACCGATTGACTTCTTGATTTTCCCGCATCACTTCAAAACCAATGCCATGGCTATTTCAAGGCCCATGTTTCGCGATGACAGCAGAATGGAAGATTTTTGATCATGACAAGTGATATCAAGCTCCTCGATTATCTCAAGGCTCGCCGCTCTACGCCGGCCCTGCAACTTGCCGAGCCGGGACCTTCGAAGGGGCAAATCGAGGAAATCCTGCGCCTTGCCGTGCGCGTGCCTGACCATGGCAAGCTCGCGCCGTGGCGTTTCGTGGTTTATCGCGGCGAGGAGCGTGTGCGTCTCGGTGAAACGGCGCTCAGGATCGCGCTTGAAAAGAACCCGGAACTGGACCTGCAACAGCAGGAAGCGGAGCGCACGCGCTTCACCCGCGCGCCCGTCGTTATCGCCGTCATCAGCACCGCCAAGCCGCATTTCAAGATCCCGGAATGGGAGCAGGTCATGTCCGCCGGCGCGGTGTGCCTCAACGTCATCTTCGCGGCCAATGCCAGCGGTTTTGCCGCGAACTGGCTGACGGAATGGCTTGCTTTCGATCCGGCATTCCTTGCTGAGACCGGCGTCGGCGGGGAAGAGAAGGTCGCGGGCTATATCCACATCGGCTCAACGACATTCCCGCCGGTGGAGCGGCCGCGGCCGGAGCTTGCCGATGTCGTCACCTGGGTCGGGGACGTCTGATGTTCTACACCACGGACACCAACCAGCATGGCCTGCCGCATGATCCGTTCAAGGCGATCGTCGCACCGCGGCCGATCGGCTGGATTGGCTCGAAGGGCAGGGACGGTTCCATGAACCTCTCGCCCTATTCCTTCTTCAACGCGATCTCGGACCGGCCGAAGCTGGTCATGTTCTCGTCCAGCGGCAGGAAGGACAGCCTGCGCAATGTCGAGGAAACCGGCGTCTTCACCGCCAATCTCGTCAGCCGCCACCTGGTGGACCGGATGAATGCGTCTTCTGCGCCTGTCGCTTATGACGTCGACGAATTCGCCCTTGCCGGCCTTACCGCCGTCGACGGGCGGGTGGTGGACGCGCCTTTCGTCGGCGAAGCCCTGGCTGTTCTGGAATGCCGGGTGACGCAGATACAGCAACTCGGGGATGTCGACGGCAAGCCGACGGATTCGTGGATGGTGATCGGGCAGGTCATGGCGATCCATATCGATGAAACGATCATTCGTGATGGTCGCATCGATATGGGGCTGTCGCGCCCCGTGGCGCGCATGGGCTATATGGATTACTGCGATGGCGGCAGCGATGTATTCCAGCTGCAGCGCCCCTCTACTGCGCCGTAAATATAGTCCTTCTTCGGATGCGGTTAATTTTTATGGTGAACCAAACGTAAACCATTTGCGCCTAGAGTTTTATACATGGTGGCGGCGATGATGCCGCCATCCATTGTATGAATGTGTTTCGAGGCTCAGGTGATCGTACAGGCATTTCTTCGCTGGTCTGAAAAGGCTGGATCGACCGAGCGGGCGAAAGCTGCCAATGCGCTCGGCCGTGCCTATCTGCAGTCCGACATGGCGCGGGAAAACCGCGATGCCGCCTATATGGCGATGACCTATCTTCTCGATGACCCTTCACCGCGTGTGCGGCTGGCGCTCGCCGAAGCGCTGGCGGATGCCCAAGACGCACCGCGCGCCATTCTCGTTTCACTTGCCGAAGACCAGCCGGAAATCGCCTGCACGGTGATTGCCCGCTCGCCGGTTCTCGGCGAGGCCGACCTGGTTGATCTCGCCGGGCGCGGCGAAAGCCTGACGCGCGCGCTCATTGCCGCAAGGCCCGGTCTGCCGCGCGGGGTCTGCGCCGCCCTTGCCGAAGTCGGCGATCTGCCTGAGACCATCATCCTGCTTGAAAACGACGATGCCTTCATCACGCCATTCTCGCTGCGGCGCATTGCCGAGCGCCATGGCTGCGACGCCGATATT
The DNA here is from genome assembly GCF_037083425.1 of Agrobacterium sp. CCNWLW32. Lineage (NCBI taxonomy): Bacteria > Pseudomonadati > Pseudomonadota > Alphaproteobacteria > Hyphomicrobiales > Rhizobiaceae > Agrobacterium > Agrobacterium sp. CCNWLW32. The sequence goes on along the minus strand of NZ_JBAOJM010000006.1, from coordinate 97,428 downwards.
CGCGACCTTCTGCTTCGCCGTGAGGCGCTGCCGGCCGATGCGCGCCACCTGTTGATGGGTCGCATCAGCGAGGCGCTCGCCGGCTCGGCGCTGGTTCACGCGATGATCGCGCGCAACCGCGCCGACAGTCTTTTTCGCGAGGCGGAAGATTCCGCCACCATTCTTATCGCATCAAGCGTTTCTTCGCCGGAACTGCCGGCGCTGGTGGAGCATCTGCGCCAGCGGCTGGAACTGACGCCGGCGCTGCTCATCCACGCCGTCTGTTCGGGCCGGCTGGAATTCTTCACGGCGGCGATGGTCAATCTCTCCGGTCTCGATGACCGCAAGGTGCGCGCCATTCTGGCGACGGGGCGGCCGCACGCGCTGAAGGCCCTGTTCCAGTCCGTCGGGCTTTTTGGCGATGTCGTTGACGTTTTCATCGAGGCGACGCTGATGTGGCGCCGTGCCGCCCGCTCGCAGCTTTCTGAGGCGGCGGCCTCCGTCTCGGCCGAGTTGCTGGCGCATTTCCGCGAGGTCAACGGTTCCGAGACATTGTTCGAACTGCTGCATGCCGTGCGCAAGCTGGCCATTGCCGAAGAACGGCAGAAGGCGCGGTATTATGCGGAAGCGCTGACGGTCGAGGCGGCGTAAGGTCCTGGGGGCCTCCAGACGCAATTGCTGCGTTCCCCGCAATTACTTGTCAAACCGCTTGGCGATCCACGAATAGCTGTTTTCGACCATCCTGACCGGCGTTCCCAGGAGGTGCTTTATGCCTTCTGTGGACGGCAGAATGCGGCTGACGCGGCCGATCGCCTGTTTGGTGAGGCTCTCTTCTTCCTTCGGCGTTACCTCTGCGGTCGCCTGCTGCGTTCCGGCAGGTGCCGCCGCGGCGGGAGGCTGCGCGCCGGGCGTATTGCTCGCCGTCTGCGGAGCCTGCTCGCCCGGTGTCTGGCACACGGCCACCACGACCGGGTAGGGCGCATTGGCGTAACGCTCCAGCTCCTTTTCCGACACGGCGTCACATAGCTCGATGCTCGTCCAGCGCTGCTGCGAGGTGGCGATGTAATGGCAATCGGTGGCGCTGTCGTCACAGCCAAGGAAGGTCATGAGAACGAGGGCTGTTTTCATGGGGTGTGTTGCCTCTGTCGGGAATAATGCTCTAGAAACTCATCTATCCCGATTGCAGTGACATTACGACGAAATACGCATTTTTATAGAGAAGGCAGGCATCGCATTGGCCACCGAAATCAAGCTTGAAACACCACGGCAGGACGCGGTTCTGCGCCTCATCGATCTCTCCAATACCTATATGGCGTCGCTTTATCCCGCCGAGAGCAATCATCTGGTCGATATCGGCCAGCTGGAAAAGGACAATGTCTCCTTTTTCGTGGTGCGACACGATGGCCGCGTGGTCGGCTGCGGCGCGCTGGTGGAGGCGGGTGATGGCACGGCGGAGGTCAAGCGCATGTTCGTTGATCCCGAGGCGAGGGGATTGCGGATCGGCAAGCTGATCATGGATACGCTTGTCGCGCGCGGTACCGAACTCGGCCTTTCCGCCATCCGGCTGGAAACCGGGATCAGCCAGCCGGAGGCGATCGGCCTTTACCGCAAGGCGGGGTTTGTGGAGATCGAGGCCTTTGCGCCTTATAAGCCTGACCCGCTCAGCCTGTTCATGGAAAAGGCGCTTTAAGGAGAAGGCACCGATCGGTCGGATGGGCTGGCGATGTGACTGTTTGAGGTATAGCCGCAGCATTCGCCCACGTCACCTCGGACTAGATGCGGGTCCAGCGCGATCAAGTCTTTGATCGCGGAAGACTCTTTCACTGCGCAGATGAGCCATGGCTGATGCCGGTATCCAAGCCCGGCATGACGAAAGAGAGGGAAGCGGCCTTGGCCTGTCGGCTGGCGCTCCACGTCATCGCCGCCCACCGCAGGCTTCACCAGTCAAAAAGCAGCTTTCCGAAATGCCGTCGTTTCCTCGCTATCCTCTTCGAGCGCGGCAACCTCATCAACGGGATCGTCCTCTGTTGGCGGCGGGGGCGGAGCCTCGGTGGTGGTGGCGGCGGACAGTTCCACCTCGCGCACCCATTCGCGCCAGATTGCCACCAGCAGCGCCATCAGCACCGGGCCGATGAAGAGGCCGAGGAAACCCATGGTCTTGACGCCGCCGACAAGGCCGAAAAAGGTGGGCAGGAACGGCAGCTTGATCGGTCCGCCGACGAGTTTCGGCCGGATGGTCTTGTCGACGATGAAGAGTTCGACCGAGCCCCAGACGAAGAGCGCCAGCCCGTGGGCGGGCGATCCACTGGCGACCAGATAGATCGACACCAGCGTAAACGAGAGCGGCGCGCCGCCGGGAATGAGCGCCATGACGCCGGTCAGCACGCCGAGCGTGACGGGCGAGGGCACGCCGGCGATCCAGTAGGCGATGCCGAGGATGATGCCTTCACCGATGGCGATCAGCGTCATGCCGGTTACGGTCGAGCTGATGGTGGCGGGCACGACCCTCGAAATGCGTTCCCACCGTGTCGGCAGGATGCGTTCGCCCACCAGATCGACCTGACGGGTGAAGCCTGCGCCGTTGCGGTAAACGAAGAACAGCGCGATCAGCATGAACAGCAGGGTCAGCACGAGATGGAACGCGCCGTTGCCGGCGGCGAGGATCGCCCGGTAGATATTACCGATATTGGCGCCGCTGACGAGCTGGATGAGCTCGCCGATGGCGCCCGGCGTGCCGATATATTTCACCCATTGTTCGCCGAGCCAGGGGCCGACGGCGGGAAGGGCGGCGATCCAGTCCGGCACGGGGGCGCCCGTCTTGTTGACGTGCACCGCCCAGCCGAACCATTCGCGGATTTCGGTTGCCGTATAGGAGGCGGCGATGAAGATCGGCACCACGAGGAAGGCAATGATGAGGATGATGGCGATGGTGGCACCGAGCGTCGTGTTGCCGCCCACCTGCCGCAGAAGCCGCGTATAGACCGGCCAGCTGGCGAAACCGATGACGAGCGCGGCGAGAACCGGAACCAGAAAGCCGTTGAAGAAATAGATGCCCGCAAGGACGACCAGAAGGAGCAGCCAGCGCGCAGCCGAAATAGGCGGGATCAGGGCGATCCGCGTCGGGCTGGCGGGACCAAGCCATCTCGGTTCGCCACTGGGCTTACGGCTGTCAATGTTACTCACGGCAGGCTCTTTCTCGCATTCTCCCCGCAAGGGGTGCATTCACTCTGTCACACCGATACATATAAGTGCAATATAACCCGATCACATTACCGTTGTGTGTTTATTGCTGAACCTATTGAACGATTTTGGTAAAAATAGAACATCGGTCTTGGCGCGCGCATTGAAATATGACAATTAAACTCCGTTTTTATTGCGGCGTAAGGTTGCCGCGCCCGATCTCCAGGTCATGCCATGCTGCGCCGTTTCTTCGCCTATTACCGTCCCTATCGCGGTCTGTTCATTCTCGATTTTTCCTGCGCGGTTTTGTCGGGCGTACTCGAACTTGGCTTTCCGATGGCCGTGAAGACCTTTGTGGACGTGCTGCTGCCGGGCGGTGAATGGGCCATCATTCTCGCCGCTTCGGTCGGGCTGCTCGTCATCTATGTGCTGAATACCGGGCTGATGGCGACCGTCACCTATTGGGGGCACATGCTCGGCATCAATATCGAGACCGACATGCGGCGTCTGGCCTTTGACCATCTGCAAAAGCTTTCCTTCCGTTATTTCGACAACCAGAAAACAGGCCATCTGGTCGGGCGGCTGACGAAGGATCTGGAAGAGATCGGCGAGGTGGCCCATCACGGCCCCGAAGACCTGTTCATCGCCATCATGACCTTCATCGGCGCCTTCCTGCTGATGCTGTCGGTGAATGTGCCGCTGGCGCTCATTACCGCCGCCGTCGTGCCCGTCACCGCCTGGGTGACCAGCCGTTACGGCGGCCGCATGACGCAGAATTTCCGCGCGCTTTATGGCCGCGTGGGGGATTTCAACGCCCGTATCGAGGAAAATGTCGGCGGCATGCGGGTGGTGCAGGCCTTTGCCAACGAGGACCACGAGCGCGCGCTGTTCGAGAAGGACAACCAGAAATACCGCCGCACGAAGCTCGATGCCTACAAGATCATGGCGGCCAGCACCTCGCTGAGCTACATGAGCATGCGGCTGACGCAGATGATCGTGATGATCTGCGGCGCATGGTTCGTGCTGACGGGCGGTCTCACGGAAGGCGGCTTCGTTGGCTTCCTGCTGCTGGTCGGCGTGTTTTTCCGCCCGGTGGAAAAGATCAATTCGGTCATCGAGACTTATCCGAAGGGCATTGCCGGTTTCCGCCGCTTCACCGAACTTCTCGACACAGCGCCTGACATTGTCGATGCGCCTGATGCGGTGGACGCGCCGCTGCTGCGCGGCGATATCGAATATCGTCATGTCGGTTTCGGTTATGCCGAGGGCAAGCAGGTTCTCACCAATATCGACCTGAAGATCAGCGCCGGCGAGACGGTGGCCTTCGTTGGTCCTTCGGGCGCGGGCAAGACCACGCTCTGCTCGCTTCTGCCGCGATTTTATGACGTTACCAGCGGCGCGATCACCATTGACGGCATCGATATCCGACAAATGAAACTCGCTTCGCTGCGCAACCAGATCGGCATCGTGCAGCAGGATGTCTTCCTGTTCGGCGGCACGATCCGCGAGAACATCGAATATGGACGGCTTGGCGCTTCGGATGCGGACATCATGGAGGCGGCGCGGCGCGCCCGTCTCGATGGCGTCATCGAGGCCATGCCGCTCGGGCTCGACACCGTCATCGGTGAACGCGGCGTCAAATTGTCCGGCGGCCAGAAACAGCGTCTCGCCATTGCCCGAATGTTCCTCAAGAACCCGCCGATCCTCATTCTCGACGAGGCGACCTCCGCGCTCGACACGGAAACCGAGCGCGCCATCCAGCAATCGCTGACCGAGCTTGCCAAGGGGCGCACCACGCTCGTCATCGCCCACCGGCTGGCGACGATCAGCGATGCCTCGCGCATCGTGGTGGTGGACCAGACCGGCATTGCCGAAACCGGCGCCCACGCCGAGCTGCTGGCCGCCAAGGGCCATTACAGCCGCCTGCATGAGGCGCAGTTTAGCGGCCATCTTGCGGGCTTGAGCTGAGAGCGGCGCGTTTGCGCCGCAGCTTACCCGCCGTTCTCCGCTGCCTGTTCCTCCACGATGCCGGGGTTTGGCTCCGGCTTGCCGGGATGGCTGGTGACGAGATAACCCATGGCAACCGCGGCGGCGACGATGAACAGCAGCACGATGCCGCTGATCGTCATCAGCCAGTCGCGCGGCCTTCGATACGCCATGATATATTTCGGCCATCGGCTCGGATGGTTCACCAGGCTGAATTTATGGCCATGTCGCATGAACTTCCCCGGTATTAGAGTGTTCCTGAAATATAAACGCAGACAAGTGCGGCGCTGTTCCGCAAGGGCGGAGCAGGGGCGATGACAAGGCCGTGAGCCCGGCTGGCTGTAGCTCCGTCGTCTACACCTGTCGGCATGGCGGTTTCCGTATTTGCTACCACCCTTTCTCATCCGACCTCCGTCATTCCGGCCCTGAGCCGAATTCAGCAGAGGCGCGTCTGCGCGGCAAGACGAGTCTTTTTAACGGCAGGAACTGGGCTGGGCACTGGCAAGGGTCGGAAGGACGGGAAGGAGGGGTGTCGGCCCCCCAACGGGAACGTGGAGGTGCGCCGGATTGCGTTCAAACCGTACAGGTTCCCCCGGCACCGTCTGCATGGCTGCAAAAACTCCCCTTGTCAGCCGCTATTGCTTATGCGAATGATTTGCAACTGCACCAATTCAACCTTCCCTTTGAAAGCGCATAAAATGGACAAGCCAGTCTTTGGATGGCGACGAAACGGCGACGACCTCTCGTTATCCGACGTTCACAGTTCGATCAGGATCAATCCGAATGCCGGCACGTTTCGCCGGGCGATGGCGTTTTTCGGCCCCGGATATCTCGTTGCCGTCGGTTATATGGATCCCGGGAACTGGGCGACGTCGCTCGCCGGCGGATCCAAATTCGGTTACACGCTGCTGACGGTTGCGCTGGTCTCGAACATCATGGCGATTGTGCTGCAATCGCTCTGCGCGCGTCTTGCGATCGCATCCGGCCGTGATCTTGCACAGGCCTGCCGTGACGCCTATCCGAAACCGGTGGCAATGGTGCTCTGGCTGCTCGCGGAAATCGCCATTATCGCCACCGATATTGCCGAGGTCATCGGCACGGCCATCGGCCTCAACCTCATCTTCGGCATTCCGCTCGAACTCGGCGTCCTCATCACCGCGCTCGATGTGTTTCTGATCCTCTATCTGCAGAAGCTCGGCTTCCGCTGGGTGGAGGCGCTGGTCATCACGCTGCTTGGCGTCATCGCCGTATGTTTCGCCATTCAGGTGGCGCTGGCTGATCCCGACTGGGGGCAGGTGATTCTCGGTTTTGCGCCGACGACTGAGATCGTCACCAATCCTGATATGCTCTATCTGGCGCTCGGTATTCTCGGCGCCACCGTCATGCCGCATAATCTCTATCTGCATTCGGGCATCGTGCAGACCCGCGAAATCGGCGAGACAGTTGCCGAAAAACGCGAGGCGCTGAAATTCGCCACCCTCGATTCCACCATCGCGCTGATGTTCGCCCTGCTCATCAACGCCTCGATCCTCATCCTCGCAGCGGCGACCTTCAACAAGACCGGGCAGACGAATGTCGCCGAACTCGGTGAGGCGCATAATCTGCTCGCGCCGCTGCTCGGCCTTGCCATTGCGCCGACGCTGTTCGGCGTGGCGCTCTTATGCTGCGGCATCAATTCCACCGTCACGGCAACACTCGCCGGCCAGATCGTGATGGAGGGTTTCCTCAAGATGCGGCTCGCCCCCTGGCTGCGCCGCCTCATCACCCGCGCCATCGCCATCATCCCTGCCGCCGGCGTCACCATCTTCTATGGCGACAGCGGCACGGCCGAACTCTTGATCCTGACGCAGGTGGTGCTCAGCCTGCAACTCTCCTTCGCCGTCTTCCCGCTCGTCATGTTCACCGCCGACCGGACGAAGATGGGCGAGCTGCGCTCGCCGCTCTGGCTTTCGGCCTTCGCCTGGCTGATCGCGGTGGTGATTGCGGCGCTGAATGTGAAGCTGCTGTTGGATTTTATGGGATGATAGAGGGGGGCGGGCCGCGCCTTTTCGAGGCGCGGCTGCCACATCCCGTACGACGTTACATAATCGTCTTGTCGGCCTCGATAATCTGCGTTATCCATCGATACAATAATTCAAGGATTGTTGAAATATGGATGAGCGTCAGGCCCTGCTGTCATTTTCGGCTCTCTCTCAGGAGACCCGTCTGTCCATCGTGCGAGCACTTGTTATCGCGGGACCTGAAGGATTGGCCGCGGGCGTGATCGCCGAGCGCATGGGCGTCTCGGCAACGAATGTGTCGTTCCATCTCAAAGAGCTGGAACGGTCTGGTTTGATCTCACAGCGACGCCTGTCGCGATCGATCCTCTATAGCGCGAGCTACGATACTCTGGCGTCCCTCGTGAAATTCCTGATGGAAGACTGCTGCGCCGGGCATCCGGCCGTCCGGGAGGATGTCGAGCGTGGCAACAGCTGCCACCCTGCCGATGGCCGTGCTGAAGAGGGCAACATCGTTGCGTGATTTCAGGGCGTCTGCGGCCACCGTTTCTGCGCTCGGCCTTACACAGATCGTGGGTTATGGCACCCTCTATTATAGTTTCAGCATCCTTGCGCCCGGCATGGCGAAAGATCTGGGCCTGACGCTTTCTCAGGTTTTTGCGGTTTTTTCGGTGTCCCTTTTTATCGGCGGTCTTTCGGCAACCTATATCGGTAGGCAGATGGACCGGATCGGCGCCGCAACCATGATGACAATCGGTTCGTTTCTTGCGGCATTGACACTGGCGCTCTGCGCTTTATCGCCCTCGGTTGCGATCTTTGCCGCTGCGGTCATCCTGCTCGAAATATCCTCCGGTATGGTGCAATATCAGGCGGCGTTTGCGGCTCTGGTGGAAAACAATCCTCGTTCGGCGTCCCGAAACATCACCTATCTCACTCTCATCGGTGGTTTCGCATCGACCATTTTCTGGCCGATCTCGGCTGCGTTAGCCGTCCACCTCGATTGGCGGGAGATCTATCTCGTCTTCGCGGGACTTAATCTTTTTCTTTGTATGCCGCTTCACTTCTGGATTATGCGCGCAGGAAAGACGGGATCGAGTGCCGACACGACGAGCCGCGCGCGCGAGACCGTCGTGGGTGCGCTCCCTTCGCATACGAGACGCCGTGGGATGATCTTGGTCTCCTTCGCTTTCGCGATACTGGGTTTTACTCTCTCCGCCATCCTCGCCCATATGGTGCCGATGCTTGGAACCGTGGGGCTGGGAGCGGCAGCTGTCGTGATCGGCTCTCTTTTCGGTCCGGCCCAGGTTCTCAGTCGCTTGATCAACATGATCTTCGGCAAGAGCCTCCCGCCGCCAGCACTTGCGGTGCTTTCCGCTGTTTTAATCGTGCTGGGCATATTGATCCTGCTGGTGACAGCCAGCTGGCTACCGGGGGCGGTTGCCTTCGCCATCTGCCTTGGTCTGGGCTCAGGCATCAACAGCATCGCACAGGGAAACCTGCCGCTCTATCTATTCGGATCCGAAGGCTATGGGGCAATTACAGGAAAGATGGCAGCCGCTCGGCTTGCGGTGGGTGCCGGCGCGCCGTTCGTCTTTGCGGCGCTTACGGAGAATCTTGGCTTGAGCTTCGCACTGACGCTTAACGCGTGTCTCGGGCTGGTCAGTATTGCCGCATTCGTTGCGGTTGCGGTTTATGCGAAGGCATCTGGAACGCCAACTATTTGATCCAATCGATGTCAGACTAATGGCGCTTCAAGGCCCGTTGCTTCTTAGCCGCTCCGGTGTAGCGGGTCGCAGGTGGCAGGTCATGGTCATTCTAAAAGAAAAATCCGGGCACTTTTCAGTGTCCGGATTTCCATCATTTGCGCGATTGGCCAATTTCAGGTGCCGAGAAACCTTGTTGCCCCTGCTTAGCTGCAACCACTCGTCGCACCGCAGGTATCGCACTTCTCGCAAGTGCCGTTCCGCACCATCGTGAAGTTCTGGCATTCCGAGCACATGTTGCCCGTATAACCCTGTGCAATGGACCGCATGCGGCGTTCGTTTTCCTTCTTCTTGGCTTCCGCCTTGGCCGATGCCGCGTCGGCGGCGGCCTTGTCGGAGAAGAGGGCGGTGGCGGTCTGCTTGGCTTCCTGAACCACGTCGTCGATTACCTCTTCGGCAATCTCTTCCGCCAGTTCCTTGGCGCGTTCTTCATAATCGCGCTTGAAGGAGACGATTTCCGAGGTGGAGATCGCGACTGTCGGTTCCAGCTTGCGGGCGGCTGAGCCTGCAAAGGAAGTGACGTTGGCCGAGGCGCGGGCGGGGGCTGCCGTTGCCGAGCCCTTGGGTTCGGAAGCAGCACGTTCGCCTTCGTTGTTGGAAACCAGCGTCGGCTTGTAACCGCGTGTCCAGCCGGTGGAGAGCAGATTGGTCTTGCCTTCCTGGATACCCTTGCCGAGTGCCGTATTGGAGAAGTCAGACGTATCGACATGAGCGAGGTCGTGGCGGCCGAGATAGGATACGGCGAGTTCGCGGAACACGTAGTCGAGGATCGACGTGGCGTTCTTTATCGCGTCGTTGCCCTGCACCATGCCGGCCGGCTCGAACTTGGTGAAGGTGAAGGCCTCCACATATTCTTCCAGCGGCACGCCATATTGCAGGCCAAGCGAAATGGCGATGGCGAAGTTGTTCATCATCGCACGGAAGGCAGCGCCTTCCTTGTGCATGTCGATGAAGATTTCGCCGATGCGGCCGTCACCGAATTCACCGGTGCGCAGATAGACCTTGTGACCGCCCACCGTTGCCTTCTGGGTGTAACCCTGACGGCGGTTCGGCAGCTTTTCACGCTCGCGCGATACCCGCTCGATGACGCGCTCGACGATCTTTTCGGTGATCGTCACGGCCTGCTGGGCGAGCGGCTGCTGGACCAGTTCCTCGACGAAATCTTCGTCGTCCTCGTCTTCCACCAGCGAGGCGTTGAGCGGCTGGGAAAGCTTGGAACCATCGCGGTAAAGGGCGTTGGCCTTCAGCGCCAGCTTCCAGGACAGCATGTAGGCTGCGCCGCAATCTTCCACCGTCGCGTCATTCGGCATGTTGATCGTCTTGGAGATTGCACCCGAGATGAAGGGCTGTGCCGCCGCCATCATGCGGATGTGCGATTCGACCGAGAGGTAACGCTTGCCGATCTTGCCGCAGGGGTTGGCGCAATCGAAGACCGGCAGGTGCTCGTTCTTCAGGAACGGTGCGCCTTCCAGCGTCATCGCGCCGCAGACGTGAACGTTCGCCGCTTCGATGTCCTTCTTGGCAAAGCCGAGATGCTCCAGCAGGTTGAAGCTCATGTCGGAGAGCTGCTCGTCGGAAACCTTGAGCGTCTCCTTGAGGAAGTCAGCGCCGAGCGTCCACTGGTTGAAGACGAACTTGATGTCGAAGGCGCTCTTCAGCGCAGCGTTGACGGCTTCGATCTTCTCATCGGTGAAGCCCTTGGCCTTCAGCGTGGAGGGGTTGATGGCCGGCGCCTGGTTGAGATTGCCATGGCCGACGGCATAGGCCTCGATCTCGGCGATCTGGCTTTCGGAATAACCGAGCGAACGCAGGGCATCCGGAACCGCGCGGTTGATGATCTTGAAGTAACCGCCGCCGGCGAGCTTCTTGAACTTCACCAGCGCGAAGTCGGGCTCGATGCCGGTCGTGTCGCAATCCATCACGAGGCCGATCGTGCCGGTCGGCGCGATAACTGTCGTCTGGGCGTTGCGGTAGCCGTTCTTTTCGCCAAGTTCCAGCGCCTTGTCCCAGGCGGCTGTCGCATGGGCGATAAGGTCCTGATCCGTGCAATCGGCGTGGATGAGTGCAACCGGGTTGACCGAAAGGCCCTCATAACCATCCGACAGGCCATGGGCGGCGCGGCGGTGGTTGCGAATGACGCGCAGCATGTTGTCGCGGTTCGGCGCAAAGCTCGGGAAGGGGCCAAGCTCGCCGGCCATTTCAGCCGAAGTTGCGTAGGAGACACCGGTCATGATCGCGGTCAGTGCACCGGCAATGGCGCGGCCCTCATCGCTGTCATAGGGAATGCCCGACGACATCAGCAGGCCGCCGATATTGGCGTAACCGAGACCAAGCGTGCGGTATTCATAGGAGCGTTCGGCAATCTGGCGCGACGGGAACTGCGCCATCATCACGGAAACTTCGAGCACAACGGTCCACAGGCGGACGGCATGTTCATAGTCGGCGATGTCGATGCGCTTCGTCGCCTGATCCTTGAACTGCAAGAGGTTCAGCGAGGCAAGGTTGCAGGCCGTGTCGTCGAGGAACATGTATTCCGAGCACGGGTTCGAAGCGCGGATCGGGCCTTCGGCCGGCGAGGTGTGCCAGTCGTTCATGGTGGTGTTGAAGTGCAGGCCGGGATCGGCCGACGCCCAGGCGGCGTGGGAAATCTTTTCCCAGAGGTCGCGGGCCTTCAGCGTCTTCATCACCTTGCCGTCCTTGCGGGCGGTGAGGTTCCAGTCACCGTCATTCTCGACAGCGCGCAGGAAGTCATCCTTCAGCGAGACGGAGTTGTTGGAGTTCTGGCCTGAAACCGTGAGGTAGGCTTCTGAATCCCAATCCGTGTCATAGGTCTTGAACTGGATGTCCTTGTAACCCTGTTCGGCGAACTGGATGACGCGCTTGACGTAGTTTTCCGGCACCATGTCCTTCTTGGCAGCGCGGATCTCACGCTTCAGGGCAGGGTTCTTGGCCGGGTCGAAGCAGTCACCATTGTCAGCTTCGCAATTGACGCAGGCCTTCATGATCGCCTTCAGGTGCTTGGCGACGATCTTGGAGCCGGTGACGAGCGCGGCAACCTTCTGCTCCTCGTTCACCTTCCAGTCGATATAGGCTTCGATATCGGGATGGTCGGCATCAACAACCACCATCTTGGCGGCGCGGCGGGTGGTGCCGCCGGACTTGATGGCGCCGGCTGCGCGATCGCCGATCTTGAGGAAGCTCATCAGGCCGGAGGAGCGGCCGCCGCCGGAAAGCTTTTCGCCTTCGCCGCGCAGATAGGAGAAGTTGGAGCCGGTGCCGGAACCATATTTGAACAGGCGCGCTTCCCGCACCCACAGGTCCATGATGCCGCCTTCGTTGACGAGGTCGTCTTCGACGGACTGGATGAAGCAGGCATGCGGCTGCGGATGTTCGTAAGCGGACTTGGACTTGGTCAGCTTGCCGGTGAAGGGATCGACATAGAAATGGCCCTGGCCGGGGCCATCAATGCCATAGGCCCAGTGCAGGCCGGTGTTGAACCATTGCGGGGAATTCGGCGCAACGCGCTGGGTGGCGAGCATATAGGCAAGCTCGTCGCGGAAGGCGAGGGCATCTTCTTCGGACGAGAAATATTTGCCCTTCCAGCCCCAATAGGCCCAGGTGCCGGCCAGACGGTCGAAAACCTGACGCGCATCGGTCTCGGAGCCGAAACGTTCGGCTTCCGGAACGTCCTTCAACGCCTTTTCATCGGGAACGGAGCGCCACAGGAAGGAAGGAACGTCGTTTTCCTCGACCTTCTTCAGGAACTTCGGCACGCCGGCCTTGCGGAAATATTTCTGCGCCAGAACGTCGGTGGCAACCTGGGAAAACTGCGCGGGAACGTCGATGTCAGCCAGACGGAACACGATCGATCCATCCGGGTTCTTGATTTCACTGACGGCCTTGCGGAAGTCGATTTCCGCGTAAGGCGATTGGCCGGGCTTCGTGAAGCGGCGTTCAATGCGCATGGTTTCTGTCCTCGTCCATTGGGCGCCCGGTGAAGGGCGCAAAAATCCGGTCCAGCCGTGCGATGCCTTCGCGCAGCCGGTTGTTGCCGATCTGTAAGGGATGTTCATCCTTGGATGTCATCCCTGTATCTCGTGGCTTATTCGGCTGCAAGCATGTCATGGAATACTAAATATAGTATCAACAGCTTCCTGCCGCCAGTCCCCGCGTCATGTTTTTGGCGGTTTCCGAAAGGCGCGCAAAAGCCTGCGGCGAACCGCCCCCTCATGGTCGGGACCGCCGTTTGGACATGCGCGCTGAAGATGGAGAGGAACCGGCCTCGTTACTTTCCGGTCCGTTGCCGCCGCAACATAAGTGTCACTTTCCTCTCGCGGCACAGATTCGTCAAGCCATAGATTGAAACCCATTTTTAACCACAAGATATTGTGTGAAGTGCCTGTGGAAAACGGGGATAGGAAAAGCGATTAGAAAAATCAGTGACTTGGCGGGAAAATTTGAAGCTTGCGCGAGACTGGTTTCCGCAACGGAAAGACAAAACCCCGCATTTCCGGGGTGAGGCATAATGGCGACACTGCGGTTTTTCCGTGTTTTTCCGCCGTCATCAAAGAAGGATTTTCTCCCAAAAAAACCGCCCTCGGCGGGGCGGTTTTTCCTGTCCGATTTTTTAATGACGGCCGGCAATCAGCCGCGCGATCCCTTGGCGATCGGCTCCTGATAGGTGAAGCCCATGTCCCAGGGAAAATAAATCCAGGTATCCTGGCTGACTTCGGTGACGAAGGTGTCAATGGTCGGCACGCCCTTCGGCTTGGCGTAAACACAGGCAAAATGCGCCTTCGGCAGCATTTCACGCACTTCCAGCGCCGTCTTGCCGGTGTCGGTCAGATCGTCGACGACGAGCACGCCTTCGCCGCTGTCGGACATCAGCTCCGGCGCTACGCCCTTCAGCAGAACCGTATCGCCCTGGTTGACGTAATCGTGGCGGGTGGCGATGCACACCGTGTCGATCATGCGGATGTTGAGTTCGCGCGAGATGATCGCCGCCGGAACGAGGCCGCCGCGGGTGATGCAGACGATTGCCCGGAACTCTTTGTCGAGACCGGCAAGACGCCAGGCAAGCGCACGGGCGTCGCGGTGGAACTGGTCCCAGGAAACGGGAAAGGCTTTATCGGGAAGGGACATGTCGTCTACCATCTGGTCAAAATTGTCGATGGCTTTGGCTAATAGCCGCAAGACCGGCAAAAAGGCAAGCTTTCCGCATAACAGGCGTTGTTTTGATTGCGAGATCGCGCCTTGTTTCTTCTCCCCGCCGGGAAAAGGTGGCCCGATGGGGGGAACGTTGACTAATATCTCTACCCTTGCCACCTCATCCCGCTGCCGCGGACTTCTCCCCGGCGGGGAGAAGAAACAAGCGGTAGTCGCTCGCTCCATGCGGGATGCCGAGGGAGCTTGCGGCGCTGTTTGCGCCGCATCCATTTTTAACGAGACAGCAGCGTCATCGCCGTCATGGAATCGAGCAGGGTGCGCGTCACGCCGCCGAACAGCAGCTCCCACCAGCGGGAATGGCCATAAGCGCCCATGACCAGAAGGTCGATGCTGTTGTCCGACAGGCGGTTCTCGATGGCGGCCTGCGGCGAGATCCCTGCGATCTTTTCCTGCGAGGTGACGGTGACATTGACGCCGTGGCGGGCGAGGGTGGCGGCCAATTCCGCGCCGGCAAGGCCGGAAGACTGGGTTTCGCTTTCGGCCTGATCGACGGAGAAAATCTCGACACTGTCTGCGGCCTTCAGGAAGGGCAGGGCGTCGAAGGTGGCGCGGGTCGCCTCGCGGGAGCCGTTCCATGCGATCAGGACGCGCTTGATGGGTTTCGCAACGGTCAGCACATGCGGCACGAGGAGAACGGGGCGGCCGCTTTCATAAAGGAAACCGTCAATATCTGAGCGGCTGTCTGAAAGTGCAGAGGAGTTGCTCTGGCGGGCGACGATGAGATCGGCGCAGCGCGCGCTGTCGATCGCCGATGCGGAGGCGTAACCCACCGAGGTGACGAAGCTGCGCCATTCATGCGAGATGCCATTGGCGGACAGGGTGTGCTCGAAAGCGGTTCCCACGTCGGTGGTTTCCTTGTGCGCCACATCCTGCAGCGCCTGCACGGTGGCGGGATCGGGAATTTCCATCGGAGCGACAAGCGGAACGGCGGCCAGCGTTTCCATGTGCAGGCCAATCACATGCGAGGAAAACTGGTCGGCAAGGCTCACCACGAATTCGCCGAGCTTTTGCGTGTTCGCAACATTGTCGACCACTGCCAATATCGTTTTGTAACCCATTTCTCTCTCCTCGGTGACATCTAGTTTCTAGGGGGAGAGTGGCCGTCTTCGCCGATGGCCACCTTGATTTTGGTCAAACCTTTTCGTCTCAGGCCTTTTCCGTTTCAGGCGGTTGCGTCGCCCTGGCTTGCCGCCAGTCTTTTTTCCTGGCCGATGGTTTCGATCATGGCCGCAACCGCTTCGGTTGCCGCCTTCAGCACGCCGGCGTCGCGGGCGCGCACGACGATCTCGGTCGAAAAACGCTGCCCGTCATATTTCGGATAGGAGCCGATGCTGGTTTCGGGATGGGCTTTCTGGATGGCTGTCAGCGGCGTGCCGATATCACCTTCGCCATAGGGCGAACGCACCGCCTGCGACATGACTTTCGCGCCGGTGCGCAGCGTCGGCATGACATTGTCGAGCATGGCCTGGAACACCTGCGGCACGCCGGCCATGACGTGGACATTGCCGATGACGAAGCCGGGGGCGACGGAAACGGGATTGGCGATGTGGGCGGCGCCTCTCGGCATGCGCGCCATGCGCTTGCGCGCCTCGGTGAATTCCATCTCGCGGACGCGATACATGTCACCGAGCAGGCGCAGCGCCTCGGCGTCGTGTTCGCAGGGCAGGCCGAATGCCGCAGATACCGCATCCGCTGTGATGTCGTCATGGGTCGGGCCGATGCCGCCCGAGGTGAAGACATAATCGTAACGGCTGCGCAGCGCGTTCAGCGCTTCCACGATCGCTTCCTCCTCGTCGGCGACGATGCGCACTTCCTTCAGGTCAATTCCGGACATGGTGAGCACATCCGCGAGGTGCCCGATATTCTTGTCCTTGGTGCGGCCCGAAAGCAGTTCGTCGCCGATCGCAAGCATGGCGGCGGTAACAACGGAGGAGGTGGAGGAGGGGTTGGACATGGGTGCACTCGTCATCTGTTTTGTCAGACGTTAACGCCGCGCCAGTGCGAATGCAAAGCGGTTTTAAAGAAACGCAAAACGGGGATTGGTTGACGATGGCATCGAGTGTTCACTCATCGTGAACAGTGCGTATGCCAATCCCCGGCTGGCGAGAGACCGATCCGTCCGCTACGTTTTTGTCATACGGTTTTTACAGGTCAACGCCGATGATCATCGAGTTTTTAAAGAAGCTTGTCGCCGGTACGCCGGAAACAGTTCCAGCAAAGGAAACGAAGAGAATGACGAAGGTTTTGGTACTTTATTACTCCTCTTACGGCCATATCGAGAAAATGGCCTATGCGGTTGCCGAGGGCGTGAAGTCCACCGGCGCGGAAGCCGTGGTCAAGCGCGTTCCCGAACTCGTTCCGGAAGAGGTTGCCAAGTCCTCCCACTTCAAGCTGGACCAGCCGGCTCCGGTGGCGACGGTGGACGAACTGGCGGATTACGATGCGATCATCGTCGGCGCCGGCACGCGTTTCGGCACGGTGGCGTCGCAGATGCGCAATTTCTGGGACCAGACCGGTGGCCTGTGGTTCAGTGGCAAGCTGGTCGGCAAGGTCGGCTCGGCCTTCACCTCGTCCGCCACCCAGCATGGCGGTCAAGAATCCACCATTCTCGGCTTCATCCCCACCTTCCTGCACCACGGCATGGCCGTTGTCGGCCTGCCCTATGCTTTCCAGGGCCAGATGGGCGTTGATGAAATCAAGGGCGGTTCGCCCTATGGCGCCTCCACCATCACCGATGGCGATGGTTCGCGTCAGCCTTCCGAAATCGAGCTGGAAGCCGCTCGTTATCAGGGCGCCCATGTCGCCAAGCTGGCCGCCAAGCTTTCTGCCTGATGTGATGATTTGTTGAAACAGAAATGCGGCCCAAAAGGCCGCATTTTTTATGCCGGAACGTCAAGTCGCCGGTTCTGTCGGAGATAGATTTTTGAGGTGGGTCAAATCGGCAGGTTGACCATGAAAAGGCAGCTTGCGACCACGAAGCCGATCATCGAGATTTCGAGAAAACCGTTCAATCCGTCACGCATTCCAACCCTCCTCCTGTTGAGTGAAAAGAGAACGGTCAAAGTTTATCGCGGTTCCATAACGAAAGAATGAAATTCAGGAAATTCTAAAATCCAGCCTCTCCGCCTTTCGACGGAGGGCGTTTTCACGCTTCAGCCTGTGACGACGAAGGCGACCACGAGGTGGCCGAGAAGGCCGATCGCCAGGCAGGAGAGGAGAAAAATGAACAGGGCTTTTTTCATGTTTCCGGAAGCTTCCATCTGTTGCGATCCATCGAACCTGTCTTGTTGAAAACGTAGCGCTGCAGGCGGCATTTATAGTCTGCGGCCCCAGTTATTGCGCCATCAGGCCTTGATATCGAGGCCCGCTTCGATTGCGGCTGCGATGAAGGCCTTGCGCGCGTCCTCGGGCTTTTTCCGGCCTGCATCGACGGCGGCGCAGATCAGCAGCGCCTTGTCCAGCGCATCACCGTCTTCTATCGGCCAGTCCTCGATCAGCGCCCAGGAGGCGGCCTGCGTGGTTTCGATGCTCGTGTAATCGCCCGGCGTTTCGAAGGCGATCAGGACGGGTTTTTGCCAGCGCGTATTCATCGCCTATCCATCTTGGTTGTTGCGCCCGGCTCTAAACGAACCGGTCAGGATGCGCAATCCCGTTGCGGATGCGTTTCTGCCGGTTGCGGTGCGGTCAGTCGTCGCGCCCGAACAGCCAGTCGCGAATGATGCGCCGGTCGATGAGTTCCAGCGAGCGGTCGGGCGCAATGCGATAGGTTTCCACCGCCCTTGTGCTGCCGTCGATGCGGAATTCATGGCTGAAGGTACTGCCGATCGGCGATTTCGTCAGCTTGGTGCGCGGCTGGCCCCTGTAGATGATGCTGCCGGGGATGGGTTCGACATAGGGCGCGGGGCCTACATAAGCGGTCGGGCCGGCGGTGCATCCGGCAAGTGCCAGTGCAAGCGCGATAGTGGCCGATGATGCGAGCGTTTTCATCCTGTCCTCCGAAGTGCGTCTGTGAAAACGAGATGGAGGCGCGGCGGTTCCCGGCGGGCAAGGGGCCGGAGAGGATTTCCCCGACTATTTGCTTTTCGGATTCTGAATGTCGCGCGCGACCCAGCGAAAGAAAAAGTAGACGAGCAGGCCAAAGATGAAAAGCGGGATGAGGTTCGCAAAACCGGACATATGATTCTCGTTTCTCCCTCCCTGCACGGGGTCTAACCGGACTGAAACCGGCAAGGCAAGGCAAAGGCGTGACACGACCGGTAAAATATCCGTGTGCCTGCAAAGGAGAATTTGAGGGCCTTGGGGAGGGGCGGGAGAGATCTGGCGCACTGCCAGTGATGCCAGATCTCTCTGTCTCCCGCCAGTTTCAGGGTACGGGGGACTGGCCCTTAATATGACGGACAACTGCCGATAGACATAGGCCGAGAAATTACCACGAATAAATCGCTGGTTTGGTGGGTCCGCGTGAAGGCTGGCCTGTCATTCGCATCCCGAGCTTCCCGCCGCGATATAATTAGCCAGAGAATTACTTCAGGAGAGGAGAGAATGGGCCGTATCCTTGAATTGCCGGTGTAACCCGTTGAAACGGAACAGGATGCCCATCTGCAATTATGGTGCCGGACCCGCAGGAAAGGGAACTTTTTGCGCGTTTCATCATTCAATCAGGCAGACACATGCCAACAGCGGAGGGTTAAACATGCTCGGCACCATCCTCGTCATCCTGCTCATTCTTTTCCTGATCGGCGCGCTGCCCAGCTGGGGTTACCATAATTACGGCTACGGCCCCTCAGGTGGTCTCGGACTGGTTCTGGTCATCGTCTTGATCCTGGTCCTGCTTGGACGGATCTGACCGATCGGCATATAAGATGCAGTATTGCCCGCGACGGCGCAAACGCGCCGGATGCGGGCTTTGTTTTCTTCCGAGATATGAAGCAGATACAAAAAGCTTCGGAATCTTAAGCGCTTAGGTGACCCACCTTTGCTGCGTGCCGGTCCTATCCGAAAAAACACTACATTCGGAACGAACCCTCTTGCGCCCATAATGGATTCGTTCTAAATGCCCGCCATCGCTTGATTGATGAGCGTGTGAGGCCTCGTGGCGGAGTGGTGACGCAGAGGACTGCAAATCCTTGTACCCCGGTTCAATTCCGGGCGAGGCCTCCAAATTTCTCCACCATCGGCCTTACATCAGATCTGCGACCCGTAGATGACGCGCATGCGCGCTGTTTTTTTGGCCAGAATGCAGGAGAAGAGCGTGGATCAGGATCGGCAGGACAAGGCGGGCAACGGCGGGAAGCGAAGGCTCTGGCCATGGCTGCTCCTCGGTGTCGTGACTGTCTTGGCGATCTATGCCTATGTGACGACGATCCAGATGATCGAGGACCTGACGCAGCTTTGGAGCGATCTCGTTCAGCTTTTCTGGTGGATCATGCCGGATATTCCTGCTTCCTGACGATGCGATTCATGCCAATCGCGGGAAATTTGCATCACCCTCCGGTGCTTTTTAGGACCGCAGCCAATGAGCGCGCTTGAAAGCGCAGCCTCTGGCAATTATGAGATTGTTTTAACGGTCGGCTGCATCTTCCGACTTGGGCTGGTTTTTGGCCCCTATCCGTGAAATTGAGGCGATAAGAACATGATGGATTTCGAAACCGCACGCGCCAATATGGTCGACAGCCAGTTGCGCACGACCGACGTGACGTCGCATTCCGTGCTGAAGGCGTTTTTGAGCGTGCCGCGCGAGGCTTTCGTGCCGGCGGGCGTGCGGCAGATTGCCTATGTGGACGAGGATCTGCAGATCTGTCCCGCCCGCGATGGCCGCCCGGCCCGTTATGTCATGAAGACTTCGCCGCTGGCGAAGCTGCTGCAGCTTTCGGCCGTATCGAAGGAAGACGTCGTCCTGGAAGTCGGCGGTGGTGCAGGTTATGCGGCTGCCATTCTTTCCCAGCTTGCCGGTTCGGTGGTCTCGCTCGAAAGCGATGAGGCCCTGGCCGCGCAGGCGACCGAGACGCTGGTTTCGCTCGGATATGACAATGTCGCCGTCGTGACCGGCGATCTCGAAAAGGGCTATGCGGGCGAAGCGCCCTATGACCTCATTTTCATCAATGGCTCGGTGGAAGAAGTGCCGGCGGCGTTGACCGACCAGCTGCGTGACGGCGGACGTCTGGTTGTCGTTGTCGGATATGGCGGAGCCGCGAAGGCCACCGTCTATCGCCGCGATGGCAACGGCACATCGGCCGCTACCTTCTTCAATGCGTCGGTCAAGCCGCTGCCGGGTTTTGCCAAGGCGGCTGAATTCGTTTTCTGATCGGCAAACGATCATTGTCTTTTTGACGCCGGGGTGGACTTTCCGCCCCGGCGTTTTTGCGTTTGGTTTGCCGGAAGAGCGCTTCCTTCCGGCCGCTCTCACAAAGCTGTGCATCATCACGAAACTTGTCGAATCAGTGATTTAGTTCCTCGCTATGCTGACCTAAACTAAGGGTGATTCGGGGTGTGCGTATTTCTGCCCCGCATGATCCTGCGACTAGGACGGCAAAATTGCTCAAGCGCTTTGGCCGACCATGTTTCAGAACATCGGTTTGACGATCGATTTTGGTTGTCTGAAACGCGATGTGCGAATTGAACAGGTCAAGGAGCGCTTTATCCGATGTCCGTGGGATGCGGTAGGGCGCTCGAAGAGTGGAAACCGGGGATTGATATGGCTCAGCCAAGCGTAGCGCGTGAACCGTCCATGGAAGAGATTCTGGCGTCTATCCGCCGGATCATCGAAAGCAACGAGACCGGACCCACCGGCGCGTTTTCCGGGCAGTTGCCGCCGGTCTATGACGATGAAGACGAGGCTGCAAGCGAAGCGGCTTTCGTGGCGGAGCCCATCAGCCCGCCGGCACGCGTCCCCCCCGCCGCAAACCAGGCTTTTGGCGCACGGCCTGCGCAGGATTTTTCGCCGATTTCTGAAGGGCCCATGGTTGAACGGCAGGAAAGCTCTGCCGAAAAGACCATGTCGCTTGCCGATGTCGCCGCCCGCGTGCGTGCCGCCGCCGACCGTAACGCCGCCATGGGACCGCAGGCTTTCGCCGCGCAGGCGCAGCGTGGCGCGGCTGAGACCGCGTTGCCGGCCGCAGCCGCCCCGAATGTATCGCAGCCTTCGTCGGTATCGTCTTCCGACCGCGCCGCGCCGCAGCGCCCGACGGATGTTCGGCCGCTGATGGCAGCCGTGACGGCCGCAGGTGTGAACGAGCAGCCGGCGTCTTTTGCCGCTGAGGATCGCGCCGCCGCTGCCGCCGTCGAAAGCGCGCCTTCGGCCGAAAGCCGCTTCGATCAGCTTACGCTGCGCGGCGCCATTGAAACGCCGCTGACAGCGGAGCGTTTCGACATCGCGGTGCTGAACCCTGTCGGTGAGACGCCGACATTCGATCTGGCCGAGGTGCAGGCAAAAGACGAGGCGGATGTTGAGGGCGGCCTGTCGCTCAATCTGCTTTCCGCCGCTGCCGGTGCGCAGATCGCCCGTTCCTTCAACGAGCTGGCGGAGGTTTTTGACGGTGTCGAGCGGCGCTCGATCGAGGATATGGCCGCCGAGATGCTGCGCCCGATGCTGCAGGACTGGCTGGAAGACAATCTGCCGACGCTGGTGGAGCGTCTCGTGCGCGAGGAAATCGAGCGCGTGGCGCGCGGTTCGCGCCGCTAAGTCCCGCTCTTGTCGCATCTGCAATTGCTGATGATGCGATGAAACAGCGGCCGCTCCGGCAACGGGGCGGCTTTTTTGTTGAAGATGAAGGTGTTATGGGGTCATAGTCACCCGTGGGTCCGCTCAATGGTTGGCTCGCGGGCGGGTTTCTGTTGACTCTCTCCCGTCCATCCTTATTTAAAAAAATCCACACAAGAACTCTAAAATTCAGGTCAGGAAATGCTCGAAAAGACCTACGATTCCGCATCCGTCGAACCGAAGATCGCCAAAGCCTGGGACGAGGCTAATGCTTTTCGTGCCGGCGCCAACGCCAAGCCGGGCGCGGAAACCTTCACCATCGTCATCCCGCCGCCGAATGTGACCGGCTCCCTGCATATGGGCCACGCGCTCAACAACACGCTGCAGGATATTCTGGTCCGCTTCGAGCGTATGCGCGGCAAGGACGTGCTGTGGCAGCCGGGCATGGACCATGCCGGCATCGCCACGCAGATGGTCGTCGAGCGCAAGCTGATGGAAAGCCAGCTTCCGGGCCGCCGCGAGATGGGCCGCGAGGCTTTCGTGGAGAAGGTCTGGGAATGGAAGGCTGAATCAGGTGGCCTGATCTTCAACCAGCTGAAACGCCTTGGCGCATCCTGCGACTGGTCGCGTGAGCGCTTCACCATGGATGAAGGTCTCTCCGAAGCTGTACTCGAAGTTTTCGTCACGCTCTACAAGCAGGGCCTGATCTATAAGGACAAGCGTCTGGTCAACTGGGACCCGAAGCTGCTGACCGCGATTTCCGACATGGAAGTCGAGCAGATCGAGGTCAAGGGCAATCTCTGGCACCTGCGCTACCCGCTCGAAAAGGGCGTTACCTATCAGTATCCGATCGCTTTCGATGAGGAGGGCAAGCCCACCGAGTTCGAGACCCGCGATTATATCGTCGTCGCCACGACGCGTCCGGAAACGATGCTCGGCGATACCGGCATTGCGGTGAACCCTGAGGATGAGCGTTACAAGGGCATTGTCGGCAAGCATGTCATCCTGCCGATCGTCGGCCGCAAGGTCCCGATCGTTGCCGATGACTATGCCGATCCGACCGCTGGCACGGGCGCCGTGAAGATCACGCCTGCGCATGACTTCAACGATTTCGAAGTCGGCAAGCGCTGCAGCCTGCGCGCCATCAATGTCATGAATATCGACGGCACGATCACCATCAAGGAGAACGAGGATTTCCTCGAAGGTCTCAGCCATCCCGCTGCGCTGCACGGCGCATGGGATCGTCTGGAAGGACAGGATCGCTTTACCGCGCGCAAGATCATCGTTGAAATCTTCGAAGAGGCCGGGCTGCTCGACAAGATCGAGCCGCACAAGCATGTGGTGCCGCATGGCGACCGCGGCGGCGTGCCGATCGAGCCGCGCCTGACCGACCAGTGGTGGGTGGACAACAAGACGCTGGCGCAGCCGGCGATTGCCTCGGTTCGCGAAGGCCGCACCAATTTTGTGCCGAAGAACTGGGAAAACACTTACTTCCAGTGGATGGAGAATATCCAGCCGTGGTGCATCTCGCGGCAATTGTGGTGGGGACACCAGATTCCCGCATGGTATGGCCCGGACGGGCAGGTCTTTGTTGAGAAGACCGAAGAAGAGGCCCTGCAGGCCGCCATCCAGCACTATATCGCCCATGAAGGTCCGTGGAAGGCCTGGGTCGAGGAGAAGCTCGAGAACTTCGCGCCGGGCGAAATCCTGACGCGCGACGAAGACGTGCTCGACACCTGGTTCTCGTCGGCGCTCTGGCCGTTCTCGACACTCGGCTGGCCCGAACAGACGCCGGAACTGGCGCGTTATTACCCGACCAACGTGCTGGTCACCGGTTTCGACATCATCCCCTTCTGGGTGGTGCGGATGATGCAGATGGGCCTGCATTTCATGAAGGACGACGCCGGCAATCCGGTTGAGCCCTTCAGCACGGTCTATATCCACGCGCTGGTTCGCGACAAGAACGGCCAGAAGATGTCGAAGTCCAAGGGCAACGTCATCGACCCGCTGGAACTGATCGACGAATACGGCGCGGATGCGCTGCGTTTCACGCTGGCCATCATGGCGGCGCAGGGTCGCGACGTGAAGCTCGATCCGGCACGTATCGCCGGTTACCGCAACTTCGGCACCAAGCTTTGGAACGCTACGCGCTTTGCCGAGATGAATGGCGTCAAGCGCGATCCGCACTTTTTGGCTGAAACCGCGTCGCTGACCATCAACCGCTGGATCCTGACCGAGCTTGCCAATACGGCGCGCGACGTGACGGCGGCGCTTGAGAATTTCCGCTTCAACGATGCGTCAGGCATTCTCTATCGCTTCGTCTGGAACCAGTTCTGTGACTGGTATCTGGAACTGCTGAAGCCTGTCTTCAGTGGCGAAGACGAAAAGGCGAAGCGGGAATCCCAGGCCTGTGCGGCCTATGTTCTGGAAGAAATCTACAAGCTCCTGCATCCCTTCATGCCCTTCATGACCGAAGAGCTGTGGGCGCACACGGCGGGCGAGGGCGAGGAGCGGGATGATCTGCTGTGCCTCACCGACTGGCCGACGCCGGAGTTTCGCGATGATGCCGCAGCTGCGGAAATCAACTGGCTGATCGATCTCGTCTCCGGCATCCGCTCCGCGCGCGCCGAAATGAACGTGCCGCCGGGCGCCACCGCGTCGCTTGTGGTCGTCGGTGCCAATACCTCCACCGAAGCACGGCTCGACCGCCACGCCGCCGCCATCCGGCGTCTGGCGCGGGCGGATGAAATCCGTGCCGCCGAGGTTGCGCCGAAGGGTTCCGCGCAGATCATCGTCGGCGAGGCGACGGTATGCCTGCCGCTCGGCAACCTCGTTGATCTCGCGGCTGAGCAGACCCGTCTCGAAAAGGCGATCGGCAAGGTGGATGCGGAAATGGAACGCATCGACAAAAAGCTGTCGAACGAAAAATTCGTGGCCAATGCCGATCCGGAAGTGGTTGCTGCCGAGCGCGAGCGCAAGGCCGAGCTGGAAGTGCAGCTTGCAAGCCTGAGAACGGCGCTCACACGGGTCAGCGAAGCGGGGTAATACCGCTTACGGCTTTGGAGAAACAAAAACGCCCCGTTTGAAACGGGGCGTTTTTTTGCTTTGGCGTAACAAGTCGTCTCGATTGATTGCTGCACTGCAATGGCGAATCATGTGCGCTCGAATGAGCGATTATTTCACGCCATTTTCAGCAAGAAACTGTCCGAACAGTTAAAAAAGCCAACAAAAACGGCCTGATAAGCGCGTTTCCTCGGGAAACCCGTGAGTGTGGTTATTTGGAGACAATTCCTGTCTCAAGTGGGAATTTGTTTCATTTTATGTCGGATTGCTTCAATTGGATTAGAAAAATAACCTAAAATGACTATGCAAGGGGATCGACATCAAATTCTTACGTAAAAAATGGAGAAGTGTCGCAGAACTGTGCCAGTGTGCGGCAGATTGTCATTTGCTGCGAAGCGCTTCACTCTTTTGATGATCACATTGCCTTGATTGGGGAGAGAGATGGCAAAAACTGCAATTTTTCGCGGCGCGGTATGTTTCGCAGTCAGCATCGCGGCGGTAACGCCTTCACTGGCGGGTGGCCTTGAGCGCGGTGGTTACAATATCGACCTGCTGTTCGATCCGTCCGATTATGTTCTCGACAGTTCCGCGACCTTTGTCGCGCCGCAGCGCAAGGTGGAGAATGCGCGTGACAATCCGCTGAAGAGCGGTCCTTTGCCTGCGGCCTGGTCAAGAAGCGCAGATGACTCTGAAAACTTCTGGTCGACCCGCGTCGGCGCCAAGGCGGCAATCGGCGATTTCGGCGACTGCATGTTCGACTATTCGCAGCCATGGGGCGCGCATCTCAATCCCGGCATCTGGCAGGGATCGAGCTACAATATCGAAACCAAGGTCAAGTCGCACAATTACGCCACCACCTGCCGGGTGAAGTTCGATCTTGGCAAGGGTGACTTCTCGATCATCGGCGGCGGCTTCTATCAGGAATTGAGCGGTTATAAATACCGTCAGGTTCTCGGCCCGGCCGTTCTGGGCCTCAATCCGGCCTGGTCCAGCTTCAGCGGCGTCGGCAAACTTGAGATGGAAGGTGACGGCTGGGGCTGGCGCGCCGGCATGGCCTATGAGATTCCCGAGATCGCGTTCCGTGCGAGCCTCGTTTATAACAGCGCTGTCGATCACGATTTGACCGGCTTCGCCGATGTGAGAGCGATCCCACAGACACCGCCGTCCATATCTCCGACGCTTGCAAAATACGGCGGCAAGCTCGTGCCGATCTATGGCTCTGTTTCCATGCCAGACAGTATCGAACTCAAGCTGCAATCCGGTATTGCGCCGGACTGGCTTGCTTTCGGTTCGGTCAAGTGGACGGACTGGAGCCAGATTCAGGTCATTCCTTTCTGCGCGGTCGGCACGTCGCCCTGCGTTCCGAGTGGCGCAGACACGCTGAATACGCTCGACCTGTTCTATCGCGACGGCTGGACGATTTCCGGCGGCGTTGGTCACAAGTTCAACGAACAGTGGAGCGGTGCTGTGAGCCTGACCTGGGATCGCGGTACATCGACCGTCATCGGTACCCAGACCGACACCTGGACGCTGGGTACGCAGATCGTCTACTCCCCGAACAAGAACATCGAGTTCAAGATTGCCGGTGCTCTCGGCCTTCTCACCTCGGGTAGCTCGTCCATCAATGGCGGACCGTGCGGCGCAGGCTTCACCTGCGGCAACGAGGCGGGCTACGACTTCGGTAACGACCTCGTCGCAGCAATCTCGACCGGCGTGAAGGTCAAGTTCTGATACCATCCTTCCGCAGATGCTAAAATAAAGGTCCGGTTTACCAACCGGGCCTTTTTTTATGCGCGACTATGATTCTTGCTCGATAAAATTTTCTAGCCCGAAAGTTTTGTGACGATTTGGCAACACTTTTCTGCAAGCGTGTGGTCGCGTTGGAATGTGAGCATATCTGTCCATTTCCCGCCACAAACAGGGTGCTTGGCTTATGTTTAGGGACGCGGGAATGAAAGAACATGCAGGCGTTTGATGTGGTGGTGCGCAAGGCCGGAAAGTGAAAACGGGTTTGGATTCAGGGTTTAAGCAAGTAATACGGGAATTTGGTCCGGCTTTCTTGCTTGGCGCTGACCGGTGGACGGTGAAATGCCGTTATATTGCCGGAAATTATGCCTATATCTGTCTCACTGGAAAATGAGGGCAATTGCCGCAGATGACCACCGGTGGTGCGCTGGAAAGTGCTGCCGGAAAGACGCAGTGTGTTCGAAAAATCGCGACCCGGCGGAGTTCGTATTCCGCAAGTATTGGCTATATGCCGGGAAGAGTGAGAGAAGTTCGCTGAAATGCTGAAATGTGAAGCCAACGTTTTAAAGCCGCTCCTCATGGGCATGTTGCTTGCGTCGCTCGCAATGCCTGCTGCGGCTTTTGACATCAATGCGGGCGTGACCAAGGAATCCGGCCCCTTCGACCTGTTCAAGTTCGGCTTCAAAGCCTACAAGAACGGTAACAAGGGTGAAGCCGTCGAGGCCTATCGCTACGCGGCTGAAAAGGGTCATACCGGCTCGCGCTGGGCGCTGGCCAATATGTATGCCTATGGCGACGGCGTCGCCAAGAACGACTTCGAAGCTTTCAAGATCTACAGCGAAATCGCCAATCAGGGCGTCGAGCCGGGTTCGGAAGATACCGGCTTCTTCGTCAATGCGCTGCTTTCTCTCGCCGATTATTACCGTCACGGCATTCCCGGCAGCCCTGTCAAAATGGACCTTTCGCAGGCCCGACAGCTTTATTTCCAGGTGGCCTCCACCTTTGGTGTTGCTGAAGCGCAGTTCCGTCTGGCGGAGATGATTCTCGCCGGCGAGGGCGGCCGTGCTGACGTGCAGCAGGCCAAGAAGTGGCTCAATCAGGCCCGCAAGCACGGCCATGCCGGCGCCATGTCGATCTTTGGCAACCTGATCTTCCAGGAAGGCCAGACGACGCAGGGGCTGGCCTTCATGACGGCCGCGCTCGACAAATGCACGGCGGCGGACTGCACCTGGATACAGAACCTGCAGGAGCAGGCTTTTTCGCTCGCCGGCGAGAATGATCGCCGCGCGGCAATCGCCATGGCGCAGAACATGCAGTTCAACGATCCGGATTGAGAATCGCGATCAGGGCGGCTTTTTCCGCCTGAAGAGGGCCGGTCGTCAGCCGGCAGGACTGAACGCGAAATAACCGCAGACCGGCACATGGTCGGACGGTTTTTCCCAGGCCCGCACATGTTTTTCGATGCTGACGGATTGCAGCCTGTCGGCAGCTTCCGCCGACAACATCAGATGATCGATGCGGATGCCGTTGTTTTTCGGCCATGCGCCGGCCTGATAATCCCAGAAGGAATAAAGTCCTGCTTCATCCGTCGTCGCCCGCGCGGCATCGGTGAAGCCCAGATTCTCCAGCTTGCGGAAGGCTGCGCGGGTCTTTGGCAGGAACAATGCGTCGCCTTCCCACACGCGTGGGTCGTGGCAATCGAAGGGCTCGGGAATGACGTTGTAGTCGCCGGCCAGAATGAGAGGTTCCTCGAGCGCGAGGCGATCTTCGGCAAAACGCCGCAGCCGCTCCATCCAGGCAAGCTTGTAGGGATATTTGACCGGATCGTCAGGCGGATTGCCGTTCGGCAGATAGAGCGAGCAGACGCGGATCGCGCCGCCTTCCACGGAAAACACGCCTTCGATGAAACGCGCCTGTTCATCGGCATCGTCACCCGGCAGGCCGCGATTGACCTCGTCGGGCTTTACCTTCGAGAGCAGCGCGACGCCATTGAAGCCCTTCTGGCCGTGAGTCTCGACGTGATAGCCGAGCGCTTCCAGCTCAAGCCGGGGAAAACCCTCATCGACCGATTTGATTTCCTGAAGGCAGACGATGTCAGGCGATGAATCCTTCAGCCACTGGCAGAGGTTTTCGATACGCGCCTTGACGCCATTGATGTTCCAGGTGGCAATCTTCATCGGAGTTTCCCTTTTGTGAGGGTACTTTTACCCGATGCAAAATCGATTGCCACCGTTTTTGGGAAATGGCCGTGCGGATGTGGTGGAAAGACGCCGGGCGGGCGGCATCGCTGCGTTTTTTCCTCCCTCATTCCTGTGCTTGGCACAGGAATCCAGCCAATCCAAGTCCTTGGGGTGAAGGACACTTCCCGCCGCACAGACGTGCGTCGACCGGCCTCCTGCGACAGGCACAGGAATGAGGGGAGGAGAGAGATGCGAGTTATTTCAAAGCTTGGTGGCTGGCGTGCGGATTGCGCGCCGGTATTTCCCACTCAAATCGAGAAGCTCGTGCCACAGCCGCAGCTTGCTACGGCATTGGGGTTCTTGATCTGGAAGGATTGGCCGAGCAGATTATCCACAAAGTCGATTTCGGAGCCGGCCATATAGACAACCGACAGGCTGTCGATCAGCACCTTGGCGTCGCCGCGCGCAATCACGATGTCGTCATCGGCTTTGTCTTCGGCCAGATCGAACTTGTAGGAGAAGCCCGAGCAGCCGCCGCCTTCCACCGAAACGCGCAGCGCCTGTTTGCCGGCGTCGGCCGCGACGATCTGGGCGATTCGCTTCGCCGCTGCTTCCGAAAGGGTAATGTCGCTGTTTTCCATGTCGTTTCTCCTGCCGGGGTCAAGAACCGGAGAGCAATAATCTCGTTGTCACCATTATAAACCGGTCAAATTACCGGTCTATAGCCTGTGTGAAGGCGGTCAGCGCGGCGATGATGCTTTGCGCTGACCTCTGCGATAGGTATGAAGGGTGAATGAAAAGGTCAATGGCCGAGACCAAAGGAAGTGCCGGCCAGAGAAGACAACAGGTGGATGCATGATCATAGACCAGCGCGCATTGGGTTTCGGAAGCGGCGAGAGGGCGGTTTTCGCCTCTGATCCATGGACCACGCGCGGACGTCTTTTTCCGGAAGAGGGAAGCCTGACGCGTTCCGAATTCCAGCGCGACCGTGACCGCATCGTCCACACGACAGCTTTTCGCCGCCTGAAGCACAAGACG
Organism: Agrobacterium sp. CCNWLW32; assembly: GCF_037083425.1. Taxonomy (NCBI): domain Bacteria; kingdom Pseudomonadati; phylum Pseudomonadota; class Alphaproteobacteria; order Hyphomicrobiales; family Rhizobiaceae; genus Agrobacterium; species Agrobacterium sp. CCNWLW32. The sequence goes on along the minus strand of NZ_JBAOJM010000006.1, from coordinate 67,571 downwards.
CAGGTCTTCATCAGCCCTGACGGCGACCATTATCGCACGCGTCTCACCCACACCATCGAAGTCGCGCAGATTGCGCGAGCGCTTGCCCGCGCGCTGAAGCTGGACGAGGATCTGGCTGAGGGCGTGGCGCTGGTGCATGATTTCGGCCACACGCCTTTCGGTCATACCGGCGAAGACGCGCTGGATGCCGTGCTGTTGCCCTATGGCGGTTTCGACCACAATGCGCAATCGCTGCGCATCGTCACCAAGCTGGAGCGCCGCTACGCCGAATATGACGGTATCAACCTCACATGGGAAACGCTCGAGGGTCTCGTCAAGCACAACGGCCCGCTGGTCAATGCCAAGGGCGAGGGGATCAAGGGACCGGTTCCGCTGCCCATCCTCGAATATTGCGAGCTGCAGGATCTGGAAATCGGCAGCTATGCCAGCCTCGAGGCGCAGGTCGCGGCGATTGCCGATGATATCGCCTATAATACCCACGACATCGATGACGGCCTGCGCGCCGGTTATCTCACCTTCGAGATGCTGGAGGAGGTGCCTTTCCTCAGTGGACTGATGGCGCAGGTGCGGGCGAAATATCCCGTGCTCGACAAGGAGCGTTTCGCCAATGAGATCATGCGCCGGCAGATCACCCACATGGTCGAAGATGTGATCGGTGTGGCGCAGCAGAATCTTGCCCGCCTGAAACCGCGAAGCGCCGCCGATATCCGCGCTGCCGATTTCACCGTCGCGACCTTCTCGCCTGAAATGGCCGAAACCGACCGGCAGATCAAGAAGCTGCTGTTTGGCCATATCTACCGGCATCCGGAAATCATGCGCATCCGCGCCGGTGCGACACAGATCGTTACCGATCTTTTCCACCGTTATATGGAAACGCCGGCGGAAATGCAGAGCCACTACTGGGTGGACAGCATTTCCGGCATGAGCGTGGCCGCAAAAGCCCGGCATGTGGGCGACTATCTGGCCGGGATGACCGACAGTTATGCACTGCGCGCCCACCAGCGCCTGTTTGACCACACCCCCGATTTGAGATAGGGCAGCGGGCAATCGCGGAGCCGACCCGGTTATGATGGCCGGACATAAACAGAAGCCCTTCGCGCAGGTTGGAACGATGAACATTTTTGCTGATTTCGATACCAGGATCAAAAACGCGCTCGAGACCCTCGATCTCGTGAAAGAGAACCGCGAAAAGGTCGATTTCAGTCGAGTTACGGTCGAATCCCCGCGTGATCTGAGCCACGGCGATGTAGCAACCAATGCCGCCATGGTGCTGGCGAAGCCGCTCGGCACCAATCCGCGCGCGCTTGCCGAACTCATCGTGCCCGCACTTCAGGCGGATGGCGATGTCGACAGCGTCAATGTCGCCGGTCCGGGCTTCATCAATCTCAAGGTTTCGGTCGGTTACTGGCAGCGTCTTCTGGCCGATATGATCAGTCAGGGCATCGATTTCGGCCGCTCCACCGTCGGTGCTGGCCAGAAGATCAACGTCGAATATGTCTCCGCCAACCCGACCGGCCCGATGCATGTCGGCCATTGCCGTGGCGCCGTTGTCGGCGACACGCTGGCGAACCTGCTCGCTTTTGCGGGTTACGGCGTTACCAAGGAATATTACATCAACGATGCCGGCTCGCAGATCGATGTGCTGGCCCGTTCGGTGTTCCTGCGTTACCGCGAGGCGCTTGGTGAAGATATCGGCACCATTCCGTCCGGTCTCTACCCCGGTGACTATCTCGTTCCCGTTGGCCAGACGCTGGCGGATGAATATGGCATCAAGCTGCGCGCCATGCCCGAGGAAAAATGGCTGCCGATCGTAAAGGACAAGGCGATCGACGCGATGATGGTGATGATCCGCGAGGATCTGGCCCTGCTCAACGTCAGGCACGATGTGTTCTTCTCGGAGCGCACGCTGCATGAGGGCAATGGCGGTCCGATCCTCTCGGCCATCAACGACCTCACCTTCAAGGGCCATGTCTACAAGGGCACCCTGCCGCCGCCGAAGGGCGAATTGCCTGAGGACTGGGAAGACCGCGAACAGACGCTGTTCCGCTCCACGGAAGTGGGCGACGATATGGACCGCGCGCTGATGAAGTCGGACGGTTCCTACACCTATTTTGCCGCCGACGTTGCCTATTTCAAGAACAAGTTCGATCGCGGTTTCTCCGAGATGATCTATGTGCTCGGCGCTGACCATGGCGGTTACGTCAAGCGTCTTGAAGCCGTTGCGCGCGCCGTCTCCGAGGGCAAGTCGAAGCTGACGGTTCTTCTGTGCCAGCTCGTCAAGCTGTTCCGTGACGGCGAGCCGGTGAAGATGTCGAAACGCTCCGGCGACTTCGTCACGCTGCGCGATGTTGTCGATGAAGTGGGTCGCGATCCCGTGCGATTCATGATGCTTTATCGGAAGAATTCCGAGCCGCTGGACTTCGATTTCGCGAAAGTGACCGAACAATCGAAGGATAATCCGGTTTTTTACGTGCAATATGCGCACGCCCGCTCAATGTCGATCTTCCGGCAGGCGCAGGAAGCGTTTCCGGGGCTTGCTCCCTCTGCGGAAGAGATGGCGGCATCTGTCACTTTGATCAGTGATATCAATGAGTTGCAGCTGGTTGCAAAGCTCGCCGAATATCCGCGCCTGATCGAATCCGCAGCCCTTTCGCATGAGCCGCACCGGCTTGCTTTTTACCTCTATGATCTCGCCAGTTCCTTCCATGGACACTGGAACAAGGGTAAAGACCAGCCGGAATTACGTTTTATTAACGATAAAAACCGAGAATTGAGCATTGCCAGACTTGGGCTGGTGAATGCTGTCGCAAATGTTTTGAGGTCCGGCCTTACGCTTTTAGGAGCGGACGCACCTGCTGAAATGCGATAACATATCACCATTATTTGCTCACAATACGCTGGCAAGAGCTGCAATGCGTAGATGGTGGAACACGTAATGGTCGAAAAAAATGTCGCGTATAACCGGGACACCCGGTCCGAAGGCTTCGCTGACAACGATCCTCTGGCAGAGCTGGCACGTATCGTCGGCTTCGAAGATCGTCCTTCGCATGCGGGTTCCGAAGCTGCGCCACGCGCTGCCTCACCGGCAACCCGCCGCGAACCCGAATTCAACCTCGAAGACGAGCTGCTTCGGGAGTTCGAGGTTTACGATGCGCCGCACGCCGATCCGGTCGTTCTTGATCCGGCAAACGATGTCCGTGCGGGCATCCATCCCAACGATTTCATGCAGCGTGTCGAATCCGTTTTCGCCCGCCGCGAGCCGGAGCTTGCGCCGGTGGCCGAACCCGTGGCCGCGTCTGCGCCAGAGGTGAGGGAAGAGCCGCTTCCGGAAATCGATCAGGCCTATATTCACAACTACGTCGAAACGACCACCCAGGATATTCGCGCGGATTTCCGTGATGATGCCGGCGCGGTGGCCGAAGTTTTCGATGTGCATTCGCGCCAGTCGCGTCCCGCCGAGCCGATGGTTTATCAGCCGGCCGCCCAGCAAGTGGCATGGGAAGAGCCGCAGGCCGCTGAGCCCGTGCAGCCCGAATGGCACGCCATGCCGGAGCTCCCGGCCGATGTTTCGAGCAATGTTCAGACCTATGCGCCGGAGCCGCAGGCTTTCGATCTCGCCGATGAGGTGGAAATAGCTGTCGCCGAGGAAGCGCCCGCACCGATTTCCGTGCGTCCGCCGTCGCATGGCGGCCGGTCTTCGCTGGAATTCTCCAGCCTGCGGCTGCCGCTTGCCAATTTCGGCGCGCGCCGGGATGTTTCGGCTGTCGATCCGAAGCGGGTTGAGCCGCGCTCCGAGCAGCAGCCTGCCGCGGCCCGTATCGAGCCGCAGGTCGAAGCCGCTCCCGCACCTGCCTTCGTTCAGGCGGAAGACACCGCTCCGTCCTTTGCACCGCCGGTTGCCGAGACCTTCACGCCTGCCGTGGAGCCTCTGGCGTTTGAGGTTGCCGAGAAGCCGGCATCGAAACATCTCTCGCCGATGGACGAGCTGATTTACGACGTCGCGAAATATTCCATTCCCGGTCGCGGTGAAACACCGCTCGTGCAGGACGTTCCCGCTGCGCAGGCTGCGGAAGTGGAGCTGCCCGTGGTCGCCGCCGCGCCGGTGAAGGCAGCGCCGATTGTCGCTGCTGCGCCCGCAGCACCCGTCGAAGAGTTGGATTTCACGGATTTCGCTGGCTTCAACGATGATGATTTCGAGCTCGCGCTCGACGATCTCGATCTTGATCTGGATTTGTCTGAAATCGTCGAGGCGGAGGTTGCACCTGCGCCCGCGCCGCAACCCGTTCGCCAGCAGCCGGCCGCTCCGGTTGCCGTTGCTGCCGTCGCGCCGCAGCCCGTGAGAGAACAGCCCGCGCCGCAGCCGCGCCCGGCTCCCGTTGCCGCACCGGTCGCTGCTGCTGTTCAGCCGCGTCCCGCTGCTGCAGCACCGCAGCCGGCACCACAGACGCTGGAAAGCCTGCCTTTCGATCCTTCGCAGATCGGCGAGACGGAAGAACATCCGGAAACCATCGTCGAAATGGATGTGCCGGAACTGCCGGTCGGGGTTTTTGAACCCAAGCCGGCCGCGCGCCGTCACGAAGAAGATCTCGATATCGATACCGAGCTTGCGACGCTGTTTGCGCCTGCTGTCGCCGGTGGTCTCGACCGTCACAAACATGCGGAAAATCGCGGCGCCGCCCAGGCGCGTCCTGTTCAGGCTCCGGAAGAGGCCGATGAATTCGAACGGGCGCTGGAAGAGGATTTCCGTCGTTCCATGCAGGAGGCTGCGGCGTCCCGTGGCAACGCGTCCCGCGACGCCGAGAATACCTATGTGGAGCATCCGGCGGCTTATCGTGACGAGGATGAACGCGGCGGTCGCCGCTGGATCATGCCGGTTGCAGCCGCAATCGGTCTGGTGCTGATCGGTGGCGGCGTTTACGCGCTGGTTTCCGGCGGCTCGTCCAGCACGGGCTCCAATGGCGCACCTGTCATCATCTCCGCCGACAATGACCCGATGAAGGTCGTGCCGGAAAATCCGGGCGGTCGCGTCGTGCCAAATCAGGACAAGGCGGTTTATGACCGCGTGGCTGGCGGCAGCGCTGCCGATCCGAAGCAGCCGGCGCTGATTTCCAGCAACGAGCAGCCGGTGGATGTGGTTCAGCGCACGCTGATCCCCGAACAATTGCCGCTTGAAGGCGAAAACGACGCGGATATGGAAGCCGCCGGCACGCCGGTTGGCGAGACCGAGGATCCGCGTCTGCTTTCGCCGGAAGAAAAGGCCGCACAGAACGAAGGTTCGGCTGCAACCGGCGTTTCGCCGCGCAAGGTCCGCACCATGATCGTCAAGCCTGATGGCACGCTGGTTGCCCAGGAGGTCGAGGTACCTGCAGCCCAGCCGCCGAAGGCCGACAAGGTCGAGGAGCTTGCAGCGCCGCAGACCGCGAAGCCCGGTGAGGGCGCTCCCGCCGTCATCGCCGCATCGCGGGTTCCGGTCGCGCCGGAGCAGGCTCAGCCGCAGGCCAACACACCTGCCGCCGCCGCCAAGCCGGCAGCGCAGTCGGCAGCACCGCTTCCAGCGGCACGTCCGTCCTCGCAGCCTGCCAATGTGGTGGCAACGGTGACCAACCAGGGCAATGTGCGCCCCGCGACCGCTCCGGCACAGCCGCAGGCCGCGCAGCAGCAGGCGGCAGCCGCGACCCCGGCAGCGACCAGCACGCCTTCTGCCGGTGGCTACTACATCCAGATCGCCTCGCTGCCGAGCCAGGCGGAAGCCCAGAAGTCCTACCAGAACATGTCGGCCAAGTTCGGCTCGGTCATCGGTGGACGTGGCGTCGACATCAAGGCCGCCGAAATCGCCGGCAAGGGCACGTTCTACCGCGTCCGCATCCCGGCGGGTGACAAGAACGAAGCTGTGGCGCTGTGCGAAAAGTTCCGCTCAGCCGGCGGCAGCTGCCTGGTAGCGCGCTGATAGAGGCTGATCCGGCGTAGAAAGATTGGGGCTGCCGCATGAGGCAGCCCTTAGAGTATTTGGACCTTCCATCACACTCTGCATCATCCTCGGGCTTGTCCCGAGGAACCACAACCCGGAGCGATGAATCCTCGGATCAAGCCCGAGGATGACGGCGGAGAGGTTATCGGACGATTTTCGCAGTCCCGATGGCGCAGTCTCCTTACCCTTACCCCTATCTTCCCTGAGAGCGTGACATCATGACTGATTGCAAAGCTATGATCCTCGGATGCAGCGGGCTTTCGCTGACCGCCGACGAGATTGCCCTTTACCGCGATGAACAGCCCTGGGGCTTCATCCTGTTCGGGCGCAATATCGGCGAGCCGCAGCAGATCACCGATCTCGTCGCCGCCATGCGCGACGCCGTCGGGCGGCCAGACGCGCCGGTTCTGATCGATCAGGAGGGTGGGCGTGTTCAGCGCATCAAGCCGCCGATCCTGCAGGCCTATCCGAATGCCCGCATTCTCGGTGAAATCTATGAGCGCGACCGGGGGGCGGGTCTGCGTGCCGCCTGGCTGATGTCGCGCCTGCATGCCTTCGACCTCATGAAATTCGGTATCAATGTCGATTGCCTGCCGGTGCTTGACGTGCCGGTGGAAGGCGCCAGCAACGTCATCGGCAACCGCGCCTATGGCTACACGCCGACCATGGTGGCCGAGATGGGGCAGGCGGCCGCCGATGGCCTGAAGGCGGGCGGCATGCTGCCTGTCATGAAACATATGCCGGGTCACGGTCGCGGCATGGTGGATTCGCATCATGAACTGCCTGTCGTCGACGTACCGCTCGATGAGCTGGACGCCCATGATTTTGTGCCGTTCCGGGCGCTGAACCACGAATTGATGGCGATGAGCGCGCATCTGGTATTCAATGCCGTCGACCGCGAACGGCCTGCTACGACCTCGCCGAAGGTCATCGAGGAGATCATTCGCGGTCGTATCGGCTTTGATGGCCTGCTGATGTCCGACGACAGTTCCATGAACGCGTTGAAGGGTACGCTGGGCGAGCGGGCTGCGAATATTGTTGCGGGTGGCTGCGATATAGTCTTGCATTGCAACGGCGTGATGGGTGAAATGCTTGAAGTCGTGAAGGAGGTTCCCGTTCTTTCCGGCCGCTCGCTGGAGCGGGTGCGGGCAGTTGAAGCGGGTTTCCCGACTGCGGACCCGTCCGACGAAGCGGAACTGAGAGCCGAATTCAACGCCATGTGGGCCGTTTCCTGACGATCTTGGGGGCGGCCGCTCACTCGGGATCAAGGCCGGACGCCCGGCGGATGGAACAATGGCCGCAGACAAGTCTCGCAATTCAACGCCGATGGACAAGCTCTGGCAGGATGTGACGCCGGAGCGGTTGACGGGTGAGGCCGGGCTGGTCATCGATGTCGCGGGTTTTGAAGGCCCGCTCGATCTTCTCCTGCATCTTGCCCGCACGCAGAAGGTCGATCTGTCGCGCATTTCGGTGCTGGCGCTCGCCGAACAATATCTGCAATTCGTGGAAAGTGCGCGCCGCGTGCGCATCGAGCTGGCGGCCGATTATCTCGTGATGGCGGCGTGGCTCGCCTTCCTCAAATCCAAGCTCCTCATTCCGCAGCAATCCAAAGATGAAGGCCCCTCGGGCGAGGAAATGGCCGCGACGCTGGCCTTCCGGCTGAAACGCCTGGAGGCGATGCGCGAGGCGGCGGAACGCCTCGTCAACCGCGCCCAGCTCGGCCGCGATGTTTTTGCCCGTGGCGCGCCGGAGCATATTCCGCATATCAACCGCTCGGCCTATGAGGCCAATCTTTACGATCTGCTCAGCGCCTATGCCAATCTGCGGCAGCGTCAGGCGATTACCCAGGTCACGATTGAAAAACGGCAGGTCTGGTCGCTTGTCGAGGCGCGCGAGCTTCTGACCCACCTCCTTGGCGATGTCGGGGAATGGACCGTGCTCGATCAATATCTGCTGCAATATGTGCCCGATCCGGCCATGCGCGTGACGGCGATTGCCAGCGCCTTTGCCGCTTCGCTGGAGCTGGTGCGCGAGGGCTCGCTGCAAATCCGGCAGGACGGTGCTTTCCAGCCCATCTATATGCGCCGCGGCGCAAGGGACGACCGTGCCGTGAATGCCGAAAGGACTGATAATGATGAATGACGATGAGACCGCCGAGGCCACCATTGCGGCAGATGGGGCCGAGCCCGAACAGACGGTGTTTTCCGAACGGCAGGTGAAGGAGGCCGAGCGGATCGCCGAGGCTTTGGTCTTCGCCTCGTCCGAGCCGGTTTCTGTCGGTTTCATCGCCGAGCGCCTGCCGCGCGGCATGGATGTCGTCGCCATTCTGCAGCGTCTCAAGGTTCTCTATGCGGAGCGGGGCGTCAATCTCGTGCAGGTGGGCGGGCAATGGGCTTTTCGCACCGCCGGTGATCTTTCTTTCGTCATCCGCGCCGAGGAGAAGGAGCCGAAGAAGCTGTCGCGCGCGGCGCTGGAAGTTCTTGCGATTATCGCATATCATCAACCGGTGACACGCGCCGAAATCGAGGAAATCCGCGGTGTTCAGACCTCGCGCGGCACGCTTGATGTGCTGATGGAGGCGGGCTGGGTCAGGTTCCGTGGCCGCAGGCGTACACCCGGCCGGCCCGTGACGATCGGCACCACGGTGGAGTTTCTCGACCATTTCGGCCTTGAGGAACTGCGCGATCTGCCGGGCCTTGAGGAATTGAAGGGCGCAGGGCTGCTTTCCGGCCGCATTCCCTCCAATTTCGGCGTGCCTCTGCCGATGATGAGCGACGAATTGCGTGAGGACGAAGACCCGATCACGCAGCTTGATCTTGAGGAACTGGGCCTGCTTGCGCCTGGCGGCGGCGATGGCGACGATTGATATCGCCATCCTGTTGGCGCGGCCACGAAAACTTTATGCGCACTCGCTGTTGAAGCGACGATTTGTCGTTTGAAAAAGCCTTTCAAACGTCTTACATCGTCTGAAAGCGAAATTCAGGAGTTTCAGTTATGGGTTCTTTTAGTGTGTGGCATTGGCTCATCGTGCTGGTGATCGTTCTCGTCCTCTTCGGACGCGGCAAGATTCCGGAATTGATGGGTGATGTTGCAAAGGGCATCAAGAGCTTCAAGAAGGGCATGGCTGACGAAGACCAGACGCCGCCGCCGGCCGATGCCAACACGAAGACCGTCGACCACAAGGCTGACGAGATCAAGTAAGCGGCCTTGCCGCTTGGTGTGAGACTGACGGGCGTTAGGGTCTCGGGAGCATTTTGATGTTTGATATCGGCTGGAGCGAGCTTCTGGTGATTGCGGTCGTTTTGATCGTGGTCGTCGGACCGAAAGACTTGCCGCCCATGATCCGCGCCTTCGGCAAAACGATGGCCGGCCTTCGCAAGATGGCGGGGGACTTCCGCACGCAGTTCGATGAGGCGCTCAAAGAGGCCGACATGGACGATGTGCGCCAGACGATCTCCGATGTCCGCAATCTCAACCCCACCAACTCGCTGCGCGATGCGATGAACCCGCTTCGCCAGCTCGGCAACGAGATCAAGTCCGATCTTCAGAAGGCGACGGCTGCGCCGGATGGCCTTTCGTCCACGCCGGCGCCGGCGACAAGCGAGCCGGTCGCGCCGCTGGTCAGCGTGCCTGAGCCTGAAATGAAGCTGCCGGATGCGCCGCCTGTTGTAGCCGCACCCGCTGCGCCGGTTGCCGCGGCCCTCGCTGCGGAGGAGAAGCCGAAGCGCGCGCGGGCGAAATCTATTGCTACTGTTGAGGCCGAAGCGGTTGCCGCCAAGCCGAAACGTGCAGCCCGGAGCAAGGTTGCCGCAGCGCCCGAAACCGCCGTCACCGCGAAAACCAGTGAGCCCGCCGCCTCGAAGCCCGCCGTGAAGACCGTCGCCAAAAAGGCGGCCGTCCGGAAGTCTTCCGCAGACAAGGCGGCGGTGGCCGATGCCAAGCCGGCGAAGACGGCAAAAACCAAGGCTGCAAAGCCCACAAAGGATGAAGTATGAGCGGGGATATCGAGGATAAGCCGCAGCCGCTTATTGAGCATCTCATGGAGTTGCGCACGCGGCTGATCTGGGCGCTCGGCGCGTTCTTCATTGCCTTCATCGGCTGCTTCGCCGTTGCCAAACATCTCTTCAACCTGCTTGTCATTCCCTATAAATGGGCAGTGCTCTGGGCGGGGCTGGATGTGACGAAATCGTCACTGATCTATACTGCGCCGCAGGAATTCTTCTTCACGCAGATCAAGGTTGCGATGTTCGGCGCCATGGTGATCTCCTTCCCGGTGATCGCCTCGCAGCTTTACAAATTCGTGGCGCCCGGTCTCTACAAGAACGAGCGCGCCGCCTTCCTGCCATTCCTCATCGCTTCCCCGATCCTGTTCCTTATCGGTGCGGCGCTCGTCTATTTCTTCTTCACGCCTATGGTCATGTGGTTCTTCCTCGCCATGCAGCAATTGCCGGAAGATGGCGAAGTCGCGATTTCACTGATGCCGAAGGTGTCGGAATATCTGAGCCTCATCATGACGCTGGTGCTGTCCTTCGGTCTGGTGTTCCAGCTGCCCGTCGTCACCACGCTTCTGGCGCGCGTCGGTCTTCTGACCAGCGACTGGCTCAGGGAAAAGCGCAAGTTCGCCATCGTCATGGCCTTTGTGGTTGCCGCCGTGCTGACGCCGCCCGATCCCATGTCCCAGATCGGTCTTGCACTGCCTGCGATCATTCTCTACGAGATTTCCATCTACATGGCTCGACTCGTGGAGAGGAAGCGCGCTGCGGAATCCGCAAGCACGGAGCTGGAGGAGACCTGATTTTCCTGAAGGTCTCGCCGCTCTGAAAATCTCCTCGCGCCGGGTTCATGCCCGGCGTTTTGCTGTAAAACACGGGCAATGCAACAACGGTCTGGAACGACGATGCACGACATTAAATGGATACGCGAAAACCCCGAAGCCTTTGATGCGGCGCTTGCGCGCCGCGGCGCGGAGCCTGCCGCCAGCGGCCTGATCGCGCTCGATGAAAAGCGCCGTTCCGTCATCCAGTCCCTGCAGGACATGCAGTCGCGCCGCAATGCCGCCTCCAAGGAGATCGGCGCCGCCATGGCGCAGAAGAACATGGAGCTTGCTGACAAGCTCAAGGCCGAAGTCGCCGACCTCAAGGACAACATGCCGCGCGCCGAGGAGGAGGACCGTCAGGTCACCGCCGAGCTGAACGACGCGCTGTCGCGCCTGCCCAACATGCCTTTCGACGATGTGCCCGACGGCAAGGACGAGCATGACAATGTGGTCGCCCGTGTGGTCGGCCAGAAGCCCGGCTGGAACCATGAGGCAAAGGAGCACTTCGAGATTGGCGAAGCGCTCGGCTATATGGATTTCGAGCGTGCCGCCAAGCTTTCCGGCGCACGTTTCACCGTGCTGACCAGCCAGTTGGCGCGTCTGGAGCGAGCGCTCGGCCAGTTCATGATCGACCTGCACACCAGCGAACATGGCTATACCGAAGTCTCCTCGCCGCTGATGGTGCGCGACGAGGCGATGTTCGGCACCGGGCAATTGCCTAAATTCTCCGAGGACCTGTTCAAGACCACGGATGGCCGCTGGCTGATCCCGACGGCGGAGGTGACGCTGACCAACCTCGTGTCCGGCGAAATTCTCGATCAGGAGAAGCTGCCGCTGCGCTTCACCGCGCTGACACCGTCCTTCCGTTCGGAAGCGGGCTCGGCCGGTCGCGACACGCGCGGCATGCTGCGCCAGCACCAGTTCTGGAAATGTGAGCTCGTCTCCATCACCGATGCGGAAAGCGCCGTTGCCGAGCATGAGCGCATGACGGCCTGCGCCGAGGAAGTGCTGAAGCGTCTTGGCCTGCATTTCCGCACCATGACGCTCTGCACGGGCGATATGGGCTTCAGCGCCCGCAAGACCTACGATCTGGAAGTGTGGCTGCCCGGCCAGAATACCTATCGCGAAATTTCGTCCTGCTCGGTCTGCGGCGATTTCCAGGCGCGGCGCATGAATGCGCGTTATCGCGGCAAGGACGACAAGGCGACGAAGTTCGTTCATACGCTGAACGGTTCCGGCACCGCCGTCGGCCGCTGCCTGATCGCCGTTCTCGAAAATTATCTGAACGACGATGGTTCCGTCACAATTCCGGACGTGCTGCTGCCCTATATGGGCGGGCTGACGCGGATCGAGAAGGCGGCCTGATTGGCCGTCTGTTAATCGGCCGTCCTACCGGCCTTGCGCCGGTATCCAGCCAGCCCAAGTCATTGGGCTGAAGAGACTCTTCCCGCCGCGCGGATGCGCGTCGACTGGATTCCGGCTCAAGACCGGAATGACGGGTATGGGGGGTGCTTCTGTGAGAGAAATCATTGTGTCCTCATAGCGGGATACAGCAGCGGAGGAAAACATGCGGATTTTGCTGACGAATGACGACGGTATTCACGCCGAAGGTCTGGCCGTGCTGGAGCGTATCGCCCGCACGTTGTCGGATGATGTCTGGATCGTTGCGCCGGAAACCGACCAGAGCGGGCTTGCCCATTCGCTGACGCTTTCCGAACCGCTGCGTCTGCGTAAGGTTTCCGACAAACATTTCGCGCTGCGCGGCACGCCCACCGATTGCGTTATCATGGGCATTCGCGAGGTTCTGCCGGAAAAACCCGATCTCGTCCTCTCAGGCGTCAATGCCGGCGCCAACATGGCCGATGATGTCACCTATTCCGGCACCATTGCCGGCGCCATCGAAGGCACGCTGCAGGGCGTGCGCTCCTTTGCGCTGAGCCAGGCGTTCAGCCACGCCGAAGGCCGCGTCGTGCCTTGGGAAGTCGCTGAAACCTATGCGCCCGATCTCATTCGCAAGCTCATTGATGTCGATCTGCCTGACGGCACCTTCCTCAACCTCAATTTCCCCAATTGTGCGCCAAAGGATGTGCAGGGCGTGTCCGTCACCGGGCAGGGCAAGCTCGATTTCGGCCTGACGGTGGAGGAGCGGCAGGATGGTCGCGGTCTTCCTTATTATTGGCTGCGCTTCGGCGAGCGCCTCGGCACCTTCCGCGAGGGCACGGATATTCACGCCTTGAAGCACGGCAAGATTTCGGTCACACCGCTTAAGCTTGACCTGACGGACTACACGGTGAAGGATCGGGTTGCGCAAGCACTTGGATTCGGAGTCGCCGATTGAAATCCGCAATGGTCGAAAAGGAAGGTTTTGCCGCTCTCGTTCTCCGCTTAAGGGGCGAGGGGATTTCCGACCTTGACCTTCTGACGGCGGTTGAGCAGACGCCGCGTTCCAAATTCGTGCCGCCGCAATTTGCGGCTGACGCCTATTCCAGCCGTACCATTCCGATCGACTGCGGCGCCTTCATGGAAGGCGCTGACATGGCGGTGAAGATTCTCGCCCGCCTGCAGCTGAAACCCGGCCAGCGCGTGCTGGAAATCGGCACGGGCAGCGGTTTCATGACGGCGATCATTGCACGCCGGGTGGAGCGCGTCTTTTCGCTGGAGCGCTACAAGACGCTGGTGCAGCAGGCGCAGAACTGTCTCGATGATCTCTCCATCCGCAATGTCGTCATCCGCCAGGCGGATGGCAGCAATGGTCTGGTGGGCGAGGGAACCTTCGATCGTATCGTCTCCACCGCCGCCTTTACCACCATGCCCCGCTTCTTTGCCGAGCAGATCGTTTCGGGCGGCATGATGATCGCGCCGATCATTCTTGAAGGCGACCGTTGCGTGATGACGCGTTTCTCCAAGACCGGCAGCCGCTTCGAGAAGGAAGAGCTGTTCGAGGCGCCTTATCTGCCGCTCAGCACCCATATTGCGCGTCATTTGTGACAAAATGAAAATTTTGGAGACATTCTATTTTTGTCTCCTAATGTTCTGAATTTTCGCAACTATCTGATTTTTAATATCATTATTGTCTCAACATGACGCATCTGGTTTCCGTCATGGTTATCGAAGTGTCAAAAAAGCACTGAGCGGCTTAACGTTTTAACGGCGTGGTAACACTAACGCGCTTTAATCATAAACATCGACGCATGGTTTTCCCCACCTCGGGAAATGGGCCTTGCAAGAAGTGAAATTTGTGCCGGATCGCATCTAGATGCGGCGGGTTGGCGTCAGTGTAGATCGAGTCATGCGTATGAGACATTCGTCTAAAATCGGAAAATCAGTCGCAAAAATGTTCGCAGCGGCATTGCTGGCAAGCGTCGCAACGGGCTGTAGCTCGGATGCAACGCGGTTCAGTGGCCTCTTTTCCAGTGGACCGGATCGGATGACAACGGCGTCAATTCCTGCCCGTCAGGGCGGCGGTGCTTACGGGCAGGTCCCGGTCCCGCAGGGCGACATGAATGGCGGTTACGCCTCTGCCGCGCCGCAGGGTGGTTACGCCAACCAGAACATGGCCGGCAACTCCTATCCGCAGTCCGGTGGCTATGGCGGGGTTCAGCCTTCCACGGCCCGCGCGTCGGCCTCGCCGGTGCAGCGTTCCGAGCTTTCGGCCCCAACCGCCGTGGCAAGCCGCGATCCGTCGACCCGCAACGAAGCCATGGCCCAGCCTTTCCCGTCCGCTCAGCCCAAGGCCGCGCCGTCGCTTGCTGCGCCCGCCCAGCAGGCTGCTGCTCCCGTCGCCGACAACCTGACCACGGCAACTGTTCGTTCCGACAAGAATGGCTGGCACACCGATGGCGCTTCCTCCGTGACCCTGCGTCCCGGCGAAAGCATCGCGACACTCTCCAACCGTTACGGCGTTCCGGAAAAGGAACTGCTGCGCGTCAACGGTCTGAAGACCGCATCCTCGGCGCAGGCCGGCCAGTCGATCCTCATTCCGAAATTCGGCCAGGCCCGCAATGCCGCCAAGGATGCTGCCGGCAATATCGCTCTCAACCGCAATGGCGACCAGCCGACCCCGCTGCGCGGCCCCGAGGGGAACGTAGCCGTGCTGCCGTCGCAGACCGCCGTGCGTGACAAGGTTTCCTCCGAAGCCGGCAAGCTGACGCCTCCGGGCGGTAAGCCGTTGCCGCCGACCGGTGGTTACAAGGTTCAGCCGGGCGACAGCCTGGCGAAGATCGCCCGCGAAAACGGCGTATCGGTTGCTGCCTTGAAGGCCGCGAACGGTCTCGGCAATGAAAGCATCCGCGTCGGCCAGACGCTCAACATGCCGGGCGCTTCGACGGATGCCATCAAGACAGCTTCCGTTCCCGCCAAGGAAGCGGCGAAGGCGGTCGAAACCGCATCGGTCAAGCCTGAGCCCTACAAGGCTCCCGCTGCTGCCGCCGCTCCGACTGCGCCTGCCACACCAGCCACGGCAAGTGTCAGCGATATCGAGAAGAAGGCCGACATGGCCTCCATCGCACCGGAATCCACCGGTATCGGCAAATATCGCTGGCCGGTACGCGGTGCGGTCATCAACAATTTCGGCGACAATGTCGAAGGCAGCCGCAACGATGGCATCAACATCTCCGTTCCCGAGGGCACGCCGATCAAGGCCGCCGAAAACGGCGTGGTCATCTATGCGGGCAACGGCCTGAAGCAGCTCGGCAACACGGTTCTCGTCCGTCACGACGACGGTAAGGTCACGGTTTACGGCAACGCCGCCAATCTCGACGTACAGCGCGGCCAGAAGGTCCAGCGCGGCCAGACCATCGCCACCTCAGGCATGACCGGCAGCGCCAAGCGTCCGCAGGTTCACTTCGAAGTCCGCAAGGATGCGACGCCGGTGAACCCCTCCAGTTTCCTTGAATAGGTATTGCGTCTCAAGGAATGATGAAGCCGGGTGAAGAACCCGGCTTTTTCATTTTTGGGGTGGTGCGTGCGGAGAAGGTGCTGGAATGGGTGCCACGGGCTTAGTGGGTGTTGGTTTCCTCGCGGTTTTCTCCTCCGTCATGCCGGACCCGATCCGGCATCCAGTCGACGCGCGTCTGCGCGGCGGAATGAGTCTCCTCAGCCCAAGGACTTGGGCTGGCTGGATACCGGCTCAAGGTCGGTATGACGGATGTGGGGATGCAGCCCAAGTCACGTCGATCCGCTACATGTCTAGCCCCTGACCAGCCCCACCGTCTTCTCGATGAAGTCTGCGATCGTGGCGGTATCGTCGAGATCGAAGACGGGAAGGGTGGCGTCCGCCACCTCATGATCGGCGGCAATCGCGACGATATGCGGATCGAGCGGCGCAAGCGGTTCGGTCTTGGCGGCCTCCAGCCGGCGCGCCTCGATCTTCGGCACCGGCTCATATTTGTAACCTTCGATCAGCACCAGATCGCAGGGGGCGAGGCGGGAGAGAATATCCTCGAAGGAGGGTTCCGGTTCGCCGCGCAGTTCATGCATGATGGCGAAACGGGTGCCGGAAACGATGGTAACCTCGTGCGCGCCGGCCTGCCGGTGACGCCAGCTATCTGCGCCGACCTTGTCGATGTCGAAATCATGATGGGCGTGCTTGATGGTGGAGACGCGGTAGCCGCGCGCCGTCAGTTCGGTGACGATGCGCACCGCAAGGCCTGTTTTGCCCGAGTTCTTCCAGCCGGCAATGCCGAAGACCTTTTGTGCCGTCATGGTTCCATGCTCTCCAGATAGCTGCGCGCCAGCGCCAGTTCATCCGGCGTGTTGATGTTGAAGAACGGATCGAGGCTGCCCTTTGCCGTTTCCAGCGGCGGGAAAGCCACGCCGATGGTGACATGCCGGGCAAGATAGGCGCGGATGCGCCGGTTCGCATCGTTCTTCAGCCACGCCTCGAGATCATCGGCGAGGGCCACCGGCCACAGCGCAAAAACCGGGTGAAGCTGGCCGCTGGAGGCGGCGATGACGATCGCATGATCTGACACGTGCTCGCAAAGGCGCGCCACAAGGTCGTCAGGAAAAAATGGGCTGTCGGCGGGCGCGGTCAGGAAGTGGCTAGCCGCTTTTTCGCGGTGCTGGAAATGGCGCATGCCAGCCAGAATACCCGCGAGCGGCCCAGCATGGCCGTTCAGTGTATCGGGCAGCAGCGGCAGGCCGAAACTCTCCGCCCAGCCATTGGCAGCATTGATGGTGACATCGCAGACCTGCGGCGTGATGCGGCTGATGACATGAGAAATGAGGGGGCGATCGCCCAGCTGCACCATCGCCTTGTTGCTGCCCATGCGCCGCGAAAGCCCGCCGGCGAGCACGAGACCGGGTATTTCAAAAGGGGCCGTCATTCCCGCTTTTCCTGCAGCCTTACGATATAGGTGGTGAGGAGGGCGACAAGGCCGGTCGCCAGCATCACGAGAAGAAGAGGCCAGGTTCCATCCTCTTTGGACAGGACCGAGGAGGCAAGCACTGACAATGCCGCGCCGCCGCCAATGGTCATCGCGCCGCCAAGACCGGAGGCGGAACCGGCCAGATGCGGCTGGACGCTGACCATGCCGGCATTGGCGCTGGGCAGCGTTACGCCGTTGCCGACGCCGATCAGGGCAAGCGGCACGAAAAACGCATAGGCGCTTTCCGCCCCGGCCGAGATCAACACCATGGTCGTGACGATGCCCGCAATGGCGATGACATTGCCCGACAGCATCATGCGGGTGATGCCGATTTCGCTGGCATAACGGCCGGAGATGAAGTTGCCGAGCATATAGCCGCTGGCCATGAGGAAGAATTGCAGGCCGAGCATGGCCGGTGCAAGCCCGTAAAGCACGCTGCCGACGAAGGGCGCGCCGCCGAGGAAGGAGAAGAACATGCCTGAGGAGAAGGTCGAGGTCAGCGCATAACCCCAGAAGAGCGGCGAGCGCAGCAGCTCCGGCCAGGCGTGAAACTGCTGGGAAAAACTCGCCGATTTGTTGTGGTTGGTTTCTCCGAGATCGAACCAGGCGAGCACCAGAATGCCGATGCCGAGCAGGCAGAGGAGGGCAAAGCTCGACTGCCAGCCGGAGATGTCGTTGAGCAGGCCGCCAACCGTCGGCCCCACCATCGGCACCACGGACATGCCCATGGTCACGTAGCCGATCATCGAGGCCGCCTGTTCCATCGGCACCATGTCACGCACGATGGCGCGCGCCAGCACGAAGCCCGAAACGACGGCCGCCTGCGCCACGCGCCCGATCATGAAAACGGTGATGTTGGGTGCGAGCATGCAGACGAGCGTTGCGACGATCATGATGGCGATGCTGACGAGCATCACCGGCCGGCGTCCGAAGAGATCGGAGAGCGGGCCGATGACGAGCTGCAGGCAGGCGGTGGCGGCAAGATAGCCCGAAACGGCAAATTGCATCACGGCATAATCGGTCTCGAAATAAAGCGCCATGGCCGCAAGCGAGGGCAGGAATACGTTCATGCAAAGCGCTGCGACACCGGCGATGACGACTAGCGTGATGATGTGGGGCGGGGTGGTCCTGTCGAGGAAACGGCCGCTGTTCATCTCATTCTCCCGCTTCTTCCGTTACGGTAGTTTTCGTTACGGAAGCCGGCCGCACCGTGGTTGCGGCGGTGGGTGTCGCAGCCGAGCGCTTGGCCATCTGCGAACGCTTGCGCAGGCTTTCGCGATAGAAGGTATAGAGGCCCGAACCGATGACGATCATGGCGCCAACGATGGTGTAGCTGTCGATTTTCTCGTTGAAGAAGAACACGCCAATCATGAAACCCCAGAGCAGGCTGGTGTAACGGAATGGCGCGACAAAGGAGATTTCGCCTGATCTCATCGCGAGAATGATCGCCTGATAGCCCACCAGCACCAGGATCGCGGAACCGGCGAGATGCGAGAGAATCATGAAATTCATCGGCTGCCAGCCGCCGAAGGGCACGATCAACAGGCCGCCCACGGCCATGTTGACGAAAGCGGTGATGACGGTGATGGCGAGTGAGGGCACATCCGCATACATCTTCCGGGTCAGCAGGTCACGCGCGGCGGTGACCGCAAGCGATGCGACGACGAGCAGCGCCCCCGGCGTGAAGCCTTCAGGGCCCGGGCGAATGATGATCAGCACGCCGATGAAACCGGTGATGATGGCCGCCCAGCGCCGCCAGCCCACGGGTTCGCGCAGGAAAAGGGCAGCCCCCAGCGTCACCACCAGCGGCAGGGATTGCAATATGGCCGAGGCATTGGAAAACTCGATGAGGCCGAGCGCCGTCAGATAAAGCACGGCGGCTGTCACCTCGCAGAGACAGCGCAGGATGATGATGGGCCGCAGCAGGGTTTTGAGCGGCCGGAGCGCGCCGAAATGGCGTGCGGCGATATAGATCAGCACCACGGTCATGATGCCGCGGACGAACATGATCTGGCCGGTGTTGATATAGGGAGTGACGGACTTCGTCAGCGCATCATTGGCCGTGAAGCTTGCCATTGCGAGCGCCATGAAAAGTGCGCCGCGCGTATTGTCCGTCAATGCCATTCCCAAATATCCCAGACCATGCGCGGTTTACTCCGTCCGCCCTTGCGGGCGATCTGGAGCCGCCGTTCCGGCGCAACCACGCATTCCTCCATGCAAAGAGACGTGGCACGGCACAGCCGGTATTTCAACCGCTTATATGGGCGGGTGGACGAGAAAGAGGCTCAGCCGCCGGTCACGCTCATGTGGCGGGAGACGGTGGGGCGGTTATGGGTCCGGTCGATGATGAAATCATGCCCCTTCGGCTTGCGCAGCAGGGCTTCATCGATAGCGCTCGAGAGATAGGCGTCGCTGTCGGAGGCGCGCAGCGCCGTGCGCAGATCGGCGGCGTCGTCCTGGCCGAGACACATATAAAGCGTGCCGGTGCAGGTGAGGCGCACGCGATTGCAGCTTTCGCAGAAATTATGCGTCATCGGGGTGATGAAGCCCATCCGGCCGCCGGTTTCCTTCACCGTCACGTAACGGGCGGGGCCGCCGGTCTGGTAATCGCTGTCGATGAGCGTGAAGCTCTTTTCGAGATCGGCGCGCAGCTGCGAAAGCGGCAGGTAGCGGTCAGTGCGATCTTCCTCGATCTCGCCCATCGGCATGGTTTCGATGACAGTCAGGTCCATGCCGCGGCCATGGGCGAAACGCATCAGATCGGGAATCTCGGCGTCGTTGAAGTCCTTCAGCGCCACGGCGTTGAGCTTGACCTTGATGCCCGAGGCCTGGGCGGCATCCAGCCCTTCCATCACCCGGTCGATATCGCCCCAGCGGGTGATATGGCGGAATTTATCGCGGTCGAGCGTATCGAGCGAGACATTGATGCGGCGCACGCCGCAATCGGCAAGTTCGGCGGCGAATTTCGCAAGCTGCGAGCCGTTGGTGGTCAGCGTCAGTTCGTCGAGCGCGCCTGTGTGCACATGCCGGCCGAGGTTCCTTACCAACGACATGATGTTCTTGCGAACCAGCGGCTCGCCGCCGGTCAGCCTCAGCTTGCGCACGCCGCGCGCGATGAAGACGGAACAGAGCCGGTCAAGTTCTTCGAGCGTCAGAAGGTCCTTCTTCGGCAGGAAGGTCATGTGCTCGGACATGCAATAGGTGCAGCGGAAGTCGCAGCGGTCGGTCACGGAAACCCGTAGATAGGTGATGGCGCGGCCGAAAGGGTCCACCATCGGTGTGCTGTTTTCCGTCAGGGTTTTCGCTTTTTCAAGCGAGCCGGGGAAACTGTTCACGTCTCCATCCTCATTGCGCCTTGCGCCGGGCACACATGCCTGATGTGTGCTCTATTAGGTGATGTAGTGGCTTGCCTATCGTGAGGCAAGTCCGTAATTCTGACGCATGTGACGAGCTTGCGGAAGTGAAAAATGAGTGATGCCTGGCCGACCGAGCTGCTTGTGTCGAAAGACCGGCGCGAATTGACTGTTTCCTTTGATGATGGAAGCGTTTACCGGCTTGGCGCCGAGATGCTGCGCGTGCTTTCGCCCTCGGCGGAAGTGCAGGGCCACGGGCCGGGACAAAAGGTCACGGTGCCCGGCAAACGCAATGTCGCCATCCGTTCCATGGTCGCGACCGGCAATTATGCGGTTCGCATCGTTTTCGACGATGGCCACGATAGCGGCATCTACACGTGGAAATATCTGAAGGAATTGGGTGAGACCGGGGATGCGCTGTTTGCCGATTATGAACGGCAGCTCGCCGAAAAGGGCTTGAGCAGGGAACCGCGATTCCGGTAGGCGCTTACTTCCCTCATTCCGGTGACAAGCACAGGAATGAGGGTGGGAGCAAAGGACATCTGAAGCACCATGTCCCGGCAGCAAATAACCCGTTGAATCTGCGCGCCGTCCGTCAGTAAAATCGTTTTCGCTTTTCCCGTCGATGCGCTAGGAAGTGAGGGAGGGAACACCCTCGTCTTATTGATTTTCAGCGGGGTGGCGTGTGGCTGTAGAAGCGAACGGAAATGATCTGGCCCAGGTGGTCGTATTGTTGGCGGCAGGCGTTGTCGCCGCGCCGATCTTCAAGCGCATCGGCCTCGGCTCGGTGCTCGGTTATCTGGCCGCCGGCCTTGTGATCGGGCCTTATGGTCTCGGTTTCTTTTCCGATTCGCAGGCCATTCTGCATATAGCGGAACTCGGCGTGGTGATGTTCCTGTTCATCATCGGCCTTGAAATGCAGCCCTCGCGGCTGTGGTCGATGCGGCAGGATATTTTCGGGCTGGGTGCTTTGCAGGTGCTGGTCTGTATGGCGGGTCTGACGCTGGTGGGCGTCAGCCTCGGCTTTCCCGTCATCATGTCCTTCGTCGCCGGCACCGGTTTCGTGCTGACCTCGACGGCGATCGTCATGCAGATGCTGCAGGAACGCAACAGCATGTCGAGCCTTAAAGGCCAGCGCATCATAGCGATCCTGCTGTTTGAGGATCTGGCCATCGTGCCGCTGCTGGCGCTTGTCGCCTTCCTCGGTGCGGGCGGCGAACATGTGACGGCGTCGGAGCGCTGGGTCTCCGTCGGCATCGCGCTTGCCGCCGTCGGCGCGCTCATTCTTGCCGGGCGTTATCTTCTCAACCCGTTTTTCCGCCTGCTCGCCGCTTCCGGCGCGCGTGAGGTGATGACGGCCGCGGCGCTGCTGGTGGTGCTCGGTTCGGCGCTTCTGATGCAGGTCAGCGGTCTTTCGATGGCCATGGGCGCTTTCCTTGCCGGCGTGCTTCTGTCGGAATCCTCTTTCCGCCACCAGCTTGAGGCGGATATCGAGCCGTTTCGCGGTATTCTGCTCGGGCTGTTCTTCCTCGGCGTCGGCATGGCGATCGACCTTGCCGTCATTGCCTCCAACTGGCAGCTCGTGCTGGTTAGCGTCGTCGCCTACATGCTGCTCAAGGCCTTCCTGATCTATGGCGTGGCGCGGGCGCTTGGCACTACCAGGCGCGAAAGCCTGGAACGGGCGGTACTGATGGCGCAGGGCGGTGAATTCGCCTTCGTGCTTTATTCGGCCGCCGTCAGCGCTGGTATTCTCGACCGGGAGGCGAACGCCATCCTGACGGCGACCATTATCATCTCCATGGTGCTGACGCCGCTAATGGTCATCCTGCATGACCGGCTGGTGCCGGCGGCGGTTCCCAATACCGACGATCTCGACGTGCCCGAGAATGTCGAGGGCAGCATTCTCCTGATCGGCTTCGGGCGTTTCGGCCAGATCGTCAGCCAGCCGCTTCTGGCGCGGGGCTATACGCTGTCGCTCATCGACAAGGATGCCGAGTTCGTGCGCGATGCGGCGGAATTCGGCTTCAAGGTCTATTATGGTGATGGTTCGCGGGCGGAAATCCTGCATGCGGCCGGCGCCAGCACGGCGCGCGCGGTTCTCATCTGCGTCGATGACAAGGAGGCGGCGGTCAGGATCGCGGAGATCGTCAAGCACGAATTCCCGCTGGTGCCCGTCCTTGCCCGTGCTTACGACCGTGGCCATGCCATCGATCTGCTCAAGGCGGGTGTCGACTACCAGATCCGCGAGACGCTGGAATCGGCGCTGAATTTCAGCGAGGAAGTGCTTGGCGCCATGGGCGAGGAGCGGGAAGACGCCGCCCGTCTGGTGGAGGAATTCCGAGACCGCGACGAGGAACGTTTCGCCATGGAAGTCGTCGGCGGCATCTATGCCGGCCGGTCGCTGATCCGCGGCAACGCCCAGCCGGCCGATCTGGTTGCCGCCCGCACGGCGCGCGAGCGGGCCGAGCGGGAAAAGGCGGAAGCGGCAGAGGAATAGGACGCGCCGATCTTTCGATGTCGGCAAAGGGAATTCGTATGGATAGGAACGGATATGACGATCATTCGCACGGTTGAGGAATTGAGGGCCATCTATGACGGCACGAGCGAGGCATCGATCGCCAAGGTGACAGCCACGCTGACGGCCGAATACAGGCTGATGATCGAGACTTCGCCGTTCCTCGCGCTGGCGACGGTCGGGCCGGAGGGCATGGACTGTTCACCGCGCGGCGACAAGGGCGGCGTGGTCAGGGTGGCTGATGACAGGACGGTGCTTCTGCCGGACTGGCGCGGCAATAACCGCGTGGATTCGCTTTTGAACATCGTGCGCGATCCGCGCGTGGCGCTGATGTTCCTGATCCCCGGCTCGAACACGACGATGCGCATCAACGGCCGCGCCGTGGTCTCCGTCGCTCCCGATCTGCTGGAGAGCTTCGAGATGGATGGCAAACATCCGCGCACGGTTATCGTGGTGACGATCGACGAAGTCTATTTCCAGTGCGCCCGGGCGCTGATGCGCTCCGAGCTGTGGAACCCCGATAATTTCGTCGATCCGGCGGCGCTCCCGACACCCGGTCTTCTGCTCAAGGCGGCGAAGGCGGAGTTCGATCAGGAAACCTATGACCGCGAATGGGCGGCGCGGGCGGCGAAGACCATGTGGTGAGGCGCAATAAAGACGCGACCGTCGGGCCGCTGAGGCAAGCCTCGCAAGGCTTACGCCATTGGCGAAAGCGGAGTGTCTCACTCCGTCACCCCGGACTGGTCCGGGGTCTAGCGCGATCAAGTCCTTGATCGCCAGAGACTCTTTTCACGGCGCAGACGCGCCGTGACTGGATGCCGGATCAAGTCCGGCATGACGGGGGAGATAGTGGCGCGTACGCCAACATCCTCAAGTCCGATAAATCAGCCAGTTCTTCCCGACATAGTTCTTCTGCATGCCGTCCTCATAATAGACGGAGCGGTTCCGGCCGGTTTCCTTGGCATGGTAGAGCGCCGTATCGGCATGGCCGTAAAGCTCGCTCGGATTGGTGGCCTGTGCGGCGGAGGCGAAGCCGATGGAAATCGTCACCGTGCCATAGTCGGCGCCTGATCTCGAATTGCGGAACGGCGTGCTTTCCAGCGACAGGCGGATGCGCTCGCACGTCACCATCACCTCTTCGGGCGTGTTGCCATCCAGAATGATGGCGAATTCCTCGCCGCCGCTTCTGGCGACAAAACCATCCTTGCGGACATTGGCGCGGATGACCGAGGCGACGGTGGCGAGAATCTTGTCGCCGACCGGATGGCCGAATGTGTCGTTGACCCGCTTGAAGTGATCGATATCGAGCAGAACCAGCGTGGTATATTGCAGGCCGATGGAGCTGTCATAAACCGATGCCAGCCGGTCGTCGAAGGCGCGCCGGTTGGAGAGGCGCGTCAGCGAGTCGGTATTGGCGATGCGCTTGTATTCGTCCAGTTCGAGGCGCACCTGATGCATTTCCTCGGCATGGCGATTGACGTCATTGAACGCCTTTTCGCCGTCGATGATTTTCGAGCCGGTGGCTTCGGCCAGCAATGAGATTGCATTCCTCAGAATATTGCTGCTGGCGGCGTTCTTGTCGTCGATGCGCTGGCGCGTTTCGCCGAGAATCCTGTTGTAGTTTTCGATGGAGGATTGTTCGCGCCTCAGCGTTCCCAGCAGACCCTCCAGTTCACGCCGCAGCTTGTCATGCGCATCGTCGATCGACCGTGCGGGATTACCTTCGCCGTAGCGTGAGGACAGCTCGTCCAGATCTTCCTGCGTCACCCGGTTGCCGAGCGCGGCCAGATCCTTCGTCAGGGCAGGGTTCGAACCGATATAGGCTTCGTAAAACAGGCTGTAGTTACGCGGGATCGGCGAAACACCCATGCTCCGCATGGCATAGGCAATCTGCCCGGCAATGTCGGGCCCCGTGGTTTTGGGCGTGGATGCCGTGTTCATCAAGAAACTCCAGTGAGTCTGCTTATCGACTATGATTATTATTATGAAGCTAGTTTTGGAAAGCTTAATTTACGGGAAACTAATTTTTGTTTCCAGAAACTCGTTTTTCGCCAATTTTTATTTTAGTTAATTGATAAATATAAGTAATTTCCATTTTGAAGAATTCCGGAGCTTTTTATCTCTACTATTCGTCTTGGTGACAGCATCGCATTTATTCTGTCAATCCCAATAACGGGGTTGGTGTGATTTATTTTGGCACAACAATAAGGAAAGATATTGCCGGGATGAAAAGAGATGAGGTTTTTTGAGTTGGGAGAGACACCGCCTATAGGCGGCGTTTCCTGTCATCCGTGTCGGGATACAGTAACGTTACAGTTTTATTTGCGGCTCCCATGCCATGCGGGATGCGGCAGTGCCATTTTGTGACGGCGCGGCAACCATTCGGCAAATTTTGCGAAGGGATCAATTATGCTTCCGGCCGCAGCTTCGGCCGCACCGACTGCGTGTCAGGATTTCAGCCTTATGACCGGGCATTCCGCCCCGGCGGTTGCCGCCGGCGCATGTGGCGGGCGCACGATCAGGCCATCGGAATGGGCCAATATCTTCATCATCGATGAATCCTGCTTCGCGTAGGCTTCCGCCACCAGCATGCCGTTTTCGTCCGTGCTGAAACGGGCGCGCAGATAGTCCTGCCGTTGGTCATTCGCCTTCAGCGGTGTGGCGGTGCGGGCTGTAGCTTCGCGTTGCAGGGGGGCGCGGCGGGCGATGCTGCGGACCAGGGGTTCGAGGAACAGCAGGCCGCAGAGGAGGCTTGCAACCGGGTTTCCAGGCAGGCCCAGAACCTGCATGGCGCCAATGGCGCCGACCATCAGCGGTTTCCCCGGACGCATGGCGATGCGCCAGAAATCGAGCTGCATGCCTTCCGCCTTCAACGCGGCCTGCACGAGGTCGTGGTCGCCAACGGAGGCGCCGCCGAGCGTCACCAGCACATCGACCTTCGCCGCGACGGCCTTGCCGATGGCCGCGCGGATCAACCCCTCGTCATCGGCAATGATGCCGAGGTCGAGAACCTCTGCGCCGGCCTGCCGGGCAAGGGCTGCGACACCGAAGGTGTTGGAGGCGATGATCTGGGCGGGCTGCGGTGCGCTTCCCGGCGGCAGCAACTCATCGCCGGTGGCGAGGATGGCGATGCGCGGCTTGCGATAGACGGTCAGCGCGGCATGGTTCATCGCCGCCGCCAGTGTGAGGTCGGTGAAGCCAAGTTCACGCCCGGCCTTCAGCGCCGTTTCGCCTTCGGTAAAATCCTGCCCGCGCGGGCGGATATGTCGCCCGGCAGTGACGTCGAAGGCGGTGCGGATCTTTCCGCTCTCCAGCACTTCGGCATCTTCCTGAGTGAGGACTGTATCCGCACCCTGCGGCACCGGCGCGCCGGTGAAGATGCGCACGGTCTGGCCTTCACCAACAGTGCCGGCAAAAGCATGGCCGGCGGCGGCCTGACCGATGACAGTGAGAACCGAACCGATATTGAGCGCATCGGCGCTGCGCAGGGCATAACCATCCATGGCCGAGGCATCAAAGGGCGGCTGGGCGAGACGCGCCGTAAGGTCGGCCGAGAGAACGCGACCATCACATTCGGCAAGCGGCAGGATCTCGCTTTCGGTCACCGGAACCGCTGCCTCCAGAAGGCGTGTTATGGCCTCATCCACGGGCAGCAGCGGTTTCATTCAGGTCTCCTGTCGCCGGAAATCGCCGGATTTGCCGCCGCTCTTTTCGAGAAGGCGTATATTGACGATTTCCATCGCCTTGTCGGCGGCTTTCGCCATGTCATAGATCGTCAGGCAGGCAATGGAGACGGCGGTCAGCGCTTCCATCTCCACGCCCGTTTTGCCAGACAGTTTCACCATGGCCTCGACTCTCAGGCCGGGCAGGGCGGTATCTTCGGTAATATCGACCGCAACCTTGGTCAGCATCAGCGGATGGCAGAGCGGAATGAGGTTTGCCGTCTGCTTGGCGGCCATGATGCCCGCCAGCCGGGCAGTACCGATGACATCGCCCTTCTTGGCATTGCCGTCGCGGATGAGCGCCAGCGTTTCCGGCTTCATCTTCACGAAGCCTTCGGCCACGGCGACGCGGACGGTCTCGGCCTTGTCGCCGACATCGACCATATGCGCTTCGCCGCTCGCATCGATATGGGTGAGCTTTCCCGTCTCGCTCATCGGCGCTTTATTCCGCTGCCAGAATGCCGGATTGGCCTGTCAGCAGCGCTTTGGTCGCCGCCGTCACATCATCCTTGCGCATCAGGCTTTCGCCGACGAGGAAGGTGCTGATGCCGCTCTTTTCCAGACGCTGGCAGTCCTCGAAGGTGAAGATGCCGCTTTCGCCCACCAGCAGCCGGTCAGCCGGCACGAGGCCCGCCAGCTTCTCGCTGGTTTCGAGGCTGACTTCGAAGGTGCGCAGGTTGCGGTTGTTGATGCCGAGAAGCGGCGAGGCGAGTTTCAGCGCCCGTTCGGTTTCTTCGGCGTCATGCACCTCGACCAGCACATCCATGCCAAGCGCAAAAGCCTCGTCTTCAAGACGTTTCGCCTCGTCGTCGGAAAGCGAGGCCATGATGAGGAGAATGCAGTCCGCGCCCCAGGCACGGGCTTCATGCACCTGGTAAGTATCGAACATGAAATCCTTGCGCAGCGCCGGCAAAGCGCAGGCATTGCGGGCGGCGGTCAGGAATTCCGGTGCGCCCTGAAAGCTCGGCGTATCCGTCAAAACCGACAGACAAGCGGCGCCACCGGCTTCATAGGCGGCGGCCAGCGCCGGCGGATCGAAATCCGGACGGATCAGGCCCTTGGAGGGGCTCGCCTTCTTGATTTCGGCGATCAGCCCGAACTTGCCTTCGGCCTGCTTTGCCCTCAGCGCTTTATAAAAGCCGCGGGGCGCGCTCTGGTCTGCGGCCATGGCCTTCAGATCGGCCAGCGAAACCTTCGCCTTGGCGGCGGCGATTTCCTCGCGCTTGTAAGTCTCGATCTTTTTGAGAATGTCGCTCATGATCTCGCTCTCATTCTTCGTTGGACACGGCAACCAGACGGTCGAGCGCGGCTGCGGCCTTGCCGCTGTCCAGCGCCTCGCTGACGATCGCCATCGCCTCAGTGAGCGTTTCCGCCTTGCCGGCAATGACCAGCGCTGCGGCCGCGTTGCACAGCGACACGTCACGATAGGCGTTGCGTTTGCCGGACAGGACCTCGCGCAGTGCTGCTGCATTGGCAATGCCGTCGCCGCCCTTCAGGTCTTCCATGGAAGCGGGCTCGACGCCGAAATCCTTCGGCGTCAGGTCGAAAGTGCGGATCTTGCCGCCTTCCAGCGCCGCCACATGGGTAACGCCCGTGGTCGTCACCTCGTCCATGCCGTCGCCATGCACGACCCAGATGCTTTCAGAACCGAGATCGCGCAGCACTTCGGCAAGCGGCACCAGCCAGCGCGGCGAGAAGACGCCGAGCAGTTGGCGTTTTGCGCCTGCCGGATTGGAGAGGGGGCCAAGCAGGTTGAAGATCGTCCGCGTGCCGAGTTCGACGCGGCTGGGGCCGACATGGCGCATGGCCGAATGGTGCAGCTGCGCGAACATGAAGCCGAGACCCGCCTCGCTGATGCAGCGGGCGATGAGCTCAGGACCGATATCGAGCTTCACGCCAAGCGCGGAGAGTGCGTCTGCCGTGCCGGATTTGGAGCTTAGCGCCCGGTTGCCATGCTTGGCGACCGGCAGGCCCGTTCCGGCGACGATGATCGAGGCGAGTGTCGAGATATTATAGGTGCCGATGCCGTCACCGCCGGTTCCGACGATATCGATGGCATTGGCGGGAGCCGAAACCGGCAGCATGCGGGCGCGCATGGAGGAGACGGCGCCGACGATTTCGTCCACCGTTTCGCCGCGCACGCGCAGCGCCATCAGGAAACCGCCAATCTGCGACGGCGTGGCTTCGCCCGACATCAGAACGTCAAAAGCCGCCCGCGATTCCTCGCGGTTCAGGCTTTCTCCATTTGCGACCTTGGCGATCAGCGGCTTCAGTTCGGCCATCTTGTCGCCCCCCGGGTTAGAAGCCGACCATCGCCTGATCGGCGAGGGCCTGATTGATGGTGACACCATAGTCATTCTGCAGGCGGTTGACCATCTGGTCCAGCATGTCGTCGCCGGCCGCGCGGGCAATGGCGGCAAATTGCTGGTCGTCATTGGCAAGCGCGTCTGCCGGGGCATTGGTGTCGACGGAGGTGACCTTGAAGAGGATGCGGCTGGAACCCTCGGCATCGGCGGCAGTGCCGACCACGCCTTCGGCGCCCGAGAAGACCGCGGCGATGGTCTGCCGTCCGAAAATAGCGTCCTCGCTGGTGCGGCGCAGGCCGGATTTCTGCTCGACGGCAAGGCTCAGCTCACCGGCCACGGCTTCCAGCGTGTCGCCCTTTTCGACGCGCGCCTTCAGTTCCTCGGCCTTGGC
This sequence comes from Agrobacterium sp. CCNWLW32, assembly GCF_037083425.1. Taxonomy (NCBI): domain Bacteria; kingdom Pseudomonadati; phylum Pseudomonadota; class Alphaproteobacteria; order Hyphomicrobiales; family Rhizobiaceae; genus Agrobacterium; species Agrobacterium sp. CCNWLW32. The sequence continues at coordinate 38,132 of NZ_JBAOJM010000006.1, read as the reverse complement.
GGCAAGCGCGTTGCGCTGCTGTTCCGCCGTCCAGTCGGCCACGACATCGTCGCGGACTTCGGCAAGCGTGCGGTCGCGGGCGGCGATGATCTGGTCGACATCGAACCAGATGTAGCCTTCACGGCCGAGATTGATCGGCAGGGCTTCCGTGCCGGGTTCGGTCTTGAAGACCTCCTGCGCGAGCTGCGGGGAGGGCAGGCCCTGAATCGCATCGCCCTTCTCATCGAGGCCGGAAGCGTCGATGGCGGCGATGGTGACGGCCTTCAGGTTCAGCTGCGTTGCCGCATCCGCGAGCGAAGAGCCGCCGGCGCGCAGGTCCTCGTAACGGTCATGAACATTGGTGATTTCTTCCGCAGCGGCGGCGGTGGCGAGGTCCTTGCGGATATCCTCTTTCGCCTCTTCCAGCGTGCGGGTGGTTTCCGGCTTGATGCCGGTGACGCGCAGGAGCACCGGGCCGAAGGAACCTTCGACCACCGGCGATACGCCGCCATCCTTCTGGATGGCGAAAGCGGCATCGGCAATCGACTGGTCGGGGATGGTATCCTTGGTGAATTCGCCGAGCGTGACGTCCGACGCGGCCTTGCCCTGATCCTTCACCACCTGGTCATAGGTGGTATTGCCGAGGCGGATCTGTTCGGCGGCTGCTTCGGCCATTTCCTTTTCAGGGAAGGTCAGCTGCTCCACCGTGCGGCGGCCGGCGGTGCGGAAGCTGTCCTTGTGGCTGTTGTAATAATCAGCGATCTGGGCGTCGGTGACGGAGGCCTGATCGGCAATGTCCGACGGTTCCAGCTTCACATAGGTGAACTTGCGGAACTCGGGCGCGCGGTATTTCGTCTTGTTGGTCTCGAACCAGGGCGTGAGCACATCGTCGCCCGGCGCCTTGACCGGCGGAATGACGGCGTTCGAAAGAATGACGTAGTCGACCGAGCGCTGTTCATTACGATATTGCTTCAGCGCATCCACCAGCACCTGCGGTGCGGCAAAACCATCGGAGACGGCTTCAACGATCTGGCTTCGGACGGCAACCTTGCTGCGTTCCTTGATATAGTCGTCCTCGCGGAAGCCGGAATTGCGCAGGCGCTCGCTGAAGAGATTACGGTCGAACTGGCCGTTGACTGACTTGAAGGCCGGGTCTTCGGCGATGAGGTTGGCGAGGCGGTTTTCCGAAAGGCCGAGATTCATCTTCGCGGCCAGCTCGTCAAGGGCTGCACCGGCCGCAAGCTGGCTGAAGACCTGACGGTCGATGCCGAAGGCCTTGGCCTGTTCGGTCGTCAGCCGGGTGCCGAACTGGCGGCTGAGATCGGAAATCTGGCGCTGATAGGCGAGACGGAACTCCTCAGGGCTGACCGTCTGGTCGCCCACCGTCATGACGGCGTGGGAATTGGCGGTGACAAGCGATGCGGAGACGCCCCAGACGCCAAACGAAACAACAAGCAGGAGAAGCAGCAGTTTGGCTGCCATGGTTCGAGAAGCATTTCTCAGGGAATCGAGCATCGTTATGCAAACCTCACAGGAACGTCATCGCGGTCGCCGGCTGTCCGGCCCGCAACGTATCGGCGTTCCTTAAATCAATCCAAACGGAAATTGAAGGGAATTTGCCTTGGAAAAACGGGGTTTTGAAAACGGTTGTGTGATTGGAGGCGCCGAAATGGAGGCGACGGTTCGATATCGGCTGCCTCTTCTTCCCTCATTCCTGTGCTTGTCACAGGAATTAAGCCAGCTCAAGTCCTTGGGCTGAAAGGACTCCTCCCACTGCACGAGAGCCACATCGGCCGGTTTCCCGTGACAAGCACAGGAATGAGGGAAGGAGGGGCTGGCGGCTTGGCAAAACAAAACCGCCCGGAAGGTCCAGGCGGTTGAAAAAGAATCATTTCTAAGGGGCCGTCGGGTCGGTTCGCCGCGCTCAGAAGGCGCGGTCGCGCCGGATCGTCGCCTTGAATTCCTCATCCTCCCGCCGCATCTCGGCGACGACTGATATCATCGATGTCACGAACATTACGCTGATCAGGGCCAGAAGCATCGTCAGAAATGTGAACATTGATATCGTCTCCGGGAGTTATGGGGAAATTCTCCCCGTTCCTCAGTAATAATTCATATACTGGTAACGGGCGGTCAGCTGCGGGTAGTCCGGTCCCTGGGTTTCAGGCTTCTGCTCATAAAGGCTAAACGTCGTTGCTACCATTGCGATAACCAGTACTGTCCAGGCGGTGCTGATGACGCTGATTTTCGCCGAAGTAGACTGTTTTTCTCTTACAAACATCTGTCCGTTCCTTTGGTTCTTTCTTAACGCGCCATGTCTCGACATGTTCCGCGTCAACCGTAAAAATCGATTAGCATCGCGCCTGTGAAACTTCCTTGAATGGCTCGTTCATCTGGCGTTCAGGAAACTGGCTGAGGCCGTCATTCGAGAAAAAGATACTCGGCAGCGAATGATGCGATGATCGAAAGGACGATCATGAAGGCCAGCATTTTCAATTCTCCGGATGCTTAACGAGTGAGGGGCGTTTCGGTTTCCCGATGTTGTGCATTTAAACAAAATAGCTGTGAAACCGCACTGAACGGCCCATTCATCCCGGGTTCACGCCGCAGCCGGGCTTGTGAGGGATGGTTATAAAGTCTTGCGCCGCGTGCCTCTCCATGACAAAAGGCGGGCACATGATACCCAGCATCGAAGCGCGCCCACCACCTGAGAGCGATATGACGATTGCCTTTTATCCAGGATCCTTCGATCCGATGACCAACGGACATCTGGATGTGCTTATCCAGGCGCTGAACGTGGCGTCGAAAGTCATCGTTGCCGTCGGCATCCATCCCGGAAAAGCGCCGCTGTTCAGCTTCGAAGAGCGGGCGGCGCTGATAAAGCAGGCGCTTTCCGAACAGCTGCCCGATGAGGCGGCGCGCATGGAAGTCGTTTCCTTCGATAATCTGGTCGTCGACGCCGCGCGCCAGCACGGCGCGCACCTTCTGTTGCGCGGCCTGCGTGACGGCACCGATCTCGATTATGAAATGCAGATGGCCGGCATGAACCGCCAGATGGCGCCTGATATTCAGACCGTGTTCCTGCCCGCCGGCACGTCGTCGCGACCCATTACAGCCACATTGGTCCGGCAGATCGCCGCCATGGGCGGCAATGTCGACGCCTTCGTGCCCAAGGCCGTGCTTGAAGCCCTCAACGCCAAGCTGAAGCGCTGACTTCAGCCCCACATTCTGGAGCCAATCCGATGAAACTCGTTCGATTTGCCTTTGCCGGCGCCATGTTTGCAGGCGCGCTTGCCGCCAGCACCTTCGCTTCGGCCGCCGAACTTCTCACCGTCCAGCTGAAGGATGGTCCCGTTGTCATCGAGCTGATGCCCGATGTTGCGCCGAAGCATGTTGCGCAGATCGAGGCGCTGGCCAAGAAGGGCGCTTATGACAACGTCGCCTTCCACCGCGTCATCGACGGCTTCATGGCGCAGACCGGCGACGTGCAGTATGGCAACATGGAGAAGGGCTTCAGCGCCCAGCGCGCAGGTACGGGTGGTTCCGATCTGCCGGATATTCCGGCCGAATTCTCCAAGGTTCCGTTCACGCGCGGCGTGGTCGGCATGGCCCGTTCGCAGGATCCGAATTCCGCCAATTCGCAGTTCTTCATCATGTTTGCCGATGGTCCGTTCCTGAACGGGCAATATACCGTGGTCGGCAAGGTCGTGTCCGGCATGGAAGCCGTTGACAAGATCAAGCGCGGCGCCGGCGGCAACGGCGAAGTTTCCAACCCCGACCGGATGATCAAGGTCACCGTCGGCAAAAAGTAAGGTAGGGCAATAGAGCCCGAACAGAGGAGAATAACCATGGCCGAGATCAAGGATCCGGAAAACACCATCATCATGGAAACGACGACCGGCAAGGTCGTGATCCAGCTGCTGCCGGAAGTTGCTCCGGGCCACGTTGCCCGCATCAAGGAACTCGTATCGGAAGGCGCTTATGACGGCGTCGTGTTCCACCGCGTCATCGAAGACTTCATGGCCCAGACCGGCGACGTGCAGTTTGGCAAGAAGGGTTCCGACAGCTTCAACCCGGCCCGCGCCGGCATGGGCGGTTCCGACAAGCCGGACCTGAAGGCTGAATTCTCCGCCATCCCGCACGTGCGCGGCACCTGCTCCATGGCCCGTTCGCAGAGCCCGAACTCCGCCAATTCGCAGTTCTTCATCTGCTTCACGGATTCTCCGTGGCTCAACAAGCAGTACACCGTCTGGGGCCAGGTCATCGAAGGCATGGAAGCCATCGACAAGGTCAAGCGCGGCGAGCCGGTGAAGGATCCCGATTCGATCGTTTCCATCAAGCTCGCTTCGGCGGCCTGATTTTCGGAAGTTGCAGTTTGACCCGTCCCGCAGTTTATGCGGGGCGGGTTTTGATGTTTATTGACGGTGCTTGATGTGGAGGACGGTGCGGCGGATTTGACGATTGCTGTTCTTTGCGCCGTTTCCTTTTTCCCTCATTCCCGTGCTTGTCACAGGAATCCAGCCAGCCCAAGTCTTTGGGCTGGAAAGACTCCCTCGCCACGCAGACGCGTGTCGACTGGATTCCTGTGACAAGCACAGGAATGAGGGGAGTGGGCGGGATGCGGCGGACCGAAATTCACCGTGCCGTGTAAAGTTTTGATGTCTGGAAGACCCTTGCAATGCGTGTAGACCTGTTCGATTTCGATCTGCCCGAGGAGAATATCGCCCTTCGCCCGGCGAACCCGCGCGACAGCGCGCGCCTGCTGGTGGTCGATCCGAATGAAAACCGCTTGGAAGACCACCGCGTCTTTGACCTGCCGACTTTTCTGAAGCCGGGCGATGCGCTTGTCTTCAACGACACCCGCGTCATTCCCGCCCAGCTTGAGGGCGTTCGCCTGCGCGAAGGTGCGCCGGAGACTGCGGTTTCGGCCACGCTGCACATGCGTGCCGACCAGTCGCGCTGGAAGGCTTTCGCGCGCCCCGGCAAGCGCATCAAAGAGGGTGACCGCATCCGTTTCGGTTATGAGCGCGACAATGCCTGCGGCCTTGCCCATCTGGAGGCCATCGTCGAGGAAAAGGGCGAAGAGGGCGAAATCACGCTGCTTTTCGACGTTTCCGGCCCTGTTCTGGATGAGGCGATCGCCTCCGTCGGCCATATTCCCTTGCCGCCCTATATTGCCGCCAAGCGGCCGGAAGATGCGCAGGACCAGACCGATTACCAGACCATCTATGCCCGCGAGAAGGGCGCCGTCGCCGCCCCCACCGCCGGACTGCATTTCACGCCCGATCTGTTCGAAGCTCTTGATAAGGGGGGTATCGAGCGGCATTTCGTGACACTTCACGTTGGGGCAGGCACCTTCCTTCCGGTGAAGTCCGACGATACCGACGATCACAAGATGCATTTCGAGATCGGCCATGTGTCGCAGGAAACCGCCGACAGACTGAATGCCGTGAAGGCGCGCGGCGGGCGCATCGTCTGCGTCGGCACCACCTCGCTGCGGTTGATCGAAAGCGCTGCCTCCGAAGACGGCGTCATTCACCCATGGTCGGGGCCCACAGGCATCTTCATCACGCCCGGATATCGCTTCCGCGCGGTGGATATTCTGATGACCAATTTCCACCTGCCGAAATCGACGCTGTTCATGCTCGTTTCGGCTTTCTGCGGTCTCGAAACGATGCGTGACGCTTATAAGCACGCCATCGAAACCGGATACCGCTTCTATTCCTATGGCGATTCCAGCCTGTTGTTCCGGAAGAACTGATGCACGAGAAATTCACCTTCACCCTGAAAGCCACGAGTGGCGGCGCACGCCTCGGCGAAGTCGCCATGCCGCGCGGCGTCATCCGCACGCCCGCCTTCATGCCTGTTGGCACGGTCGGCACCGTCAAGGCCATGTATCTTGATCAGGTGCGCGAGCTGGGGGCCGATATCATTCTCGGCAATACCTATCACCTGATGCTGCGGCCCGGCCCGGAACGCGTGGCAAGGCTTGGCGGCCTGCATGAGCTGATCCGCTGGCCACATCCGATCCTCACCGACAGCGGCGGTTTTCAGGTCATGTCGCTTTCCGGCCTGCGCAAGCTGGACGAGAAGGGCGTGACCTTCAAGAGCCATGTGGACGGCTCGCTGCATCATATGTCGCCGGAACGCTCGATCGAAATCCAGGGCATGCTCGATTCGGATATCCAGATGCAGCTCGACGAATGCATCGCGCTGCCAGCCGAGCGCAAGGAAATCGAGCGCGCCATGGAAATGTCGCTGCGCTGGGCGGAACGCTGCCGCGTTGCCTTTGGCGAACAGCCTGGCAAGGCCATGTTCGGCATCGTGCAGGGCGGCGATCAGCCGGACCTGCGAATTCGTTCCGCCGAAGGCTTGAAGCAACTCGATCTCAAGGGTTACGCCGTCGGCGGTCTGGCCGTCGGCGAACCGCAGGATGTGATGCTGGGCATGCTCGACATCACGCTGCCGGTGCTGCCCACTGAAAAGCCGCGTTACCTGATGGGCGTCGGCACGCCTGACGATATCCTGAAATCCGTCGCGCGCGGCATAGACATGTTCGACTGCGTGATGCCGACCCGTTCCGGCCGTCACGGGCTTGCCTTCACCCGTCGTGGGAGGGTCAATATCCGCAATGCCCGCCATGCCGAGGATATGCGGCCGCTCGACGAGCAGTCCAACTGCCCGGCCTCGCGCGATTATTCCCGCGCCTATCTGCATCATCTCACGCGCTCCAACGAGGCGCTGGGCGGCATGCTGCTCTCCTGGCACAATCTTGCCTATTATCAGGAGCTGATGCAGGGTATCCGCAAGTCGATCGAGGAAGGCCGTTTCGCCGATTTTTATGCGGAAACCATAGAGATGTGGGCGAGGGGCGACATAGACCCGATCTGATTTTTCCCGACCCTTTCTCCTGTTCGGACGCTTTCCTTGGCACATGCGCCTTCCGTTCTTTTCCGGGATGACACGACCGGCACGGTGACAGCCTTCACCGAGCCGGAGGAGATCATCGTCGCGGATGAGCCAGAGGCGTTTTTCGCGGCGCTGAAACGCATGGAGCAGCTGCGCCGCGCCGGGAAATACCTTGCCGGCTATATGTCCTACGAGGCGGGTTTCCTGTTCGAGCCGAAACTTGCGGACTTTGCTGCCGAGCCTCGCAACGTGCCGTTCCTTCGCTTCGGCGTCTTTTCCGGCCCACAACCGGATGAGGGGCGATTTGCGCGGCCCGAAAGTCTGCCGGATGCCGATGCGTTCCTGGCCGATCCCGCGCCCGCATGGAGCCTTGAAGACTATTGCCAGCGCTTCGAGCGGCTGCACGGGCATCTGCGTCGCGGCGACTGTTATCAGGGCAATCTGACGATGCCCGTTCATGCTCGCTGGAGCGGCGATCCGCTCACGGCCTTCTGGTCATTGGTTGAGCGCCAGCCGGTCAAATATGGCGCGCTGGTCGATCTCGGTGGACCGGTGATCCTGTCGCGCTCACCGGAACTGTTTTTCTCGGTGGACGGGGAAGGTTTCATTGAAACCCACCCGATGAAGGGAACGACGCCGCGCGGTGCGAATGCGCAAGAGGACCGGGCGATCATCGCGGCGATGCTTGAGGATGAAAAGACGCTTGCCGAAAACCGCATGATCGTCGATCTCCTGCGCAACGATATTTCCCGCATCACCGAGGTCGGCAGCCTCCATGTGCCGCGACTGTTCGATATCGAGACCTATCCCACCGTGCACCAGATGGTCAGCCATGTGCGCGCGAAGCTTTTGCCTGATGTGACGGTGGAGGATATTTTCGCGGCGCTTTTTCCCTGCGGTTCGGTGACCGGCGCGCCGAAAATGTGGGCGATGAAGATCCTGCGCGAACTGGAACAGACGCCGCGCGACGCCTATTGCGGCGCGATCGGCTTCATGTCTCCAGCTGGTGAAATGCGTTTTTCGGTGGCGATCCGCACGCTGACCCTGTTCGATGGCGGCCGCGCGATCTTCAATGTCGGCGGCGGCATCGTTTTCGATTCGGATGCCGAGGCGGAATATGATGAGTGTCTGCTGAAATCCAAGTTTGCGGTTGGGGACAGACTGTTACGGGGGTGATTATCCCGTGCGTTGCGTCTCAGTTTACCGGTATTGCGAATCTGTAGGGCGGACATCCCGAAAGAACGATTTAATCTTATCCTGCACATTCGCGTCAGGCGTCGTTACTTCATAGAAGCTACTGTCGATTGCCCGAATGGTCACCCATTCCTGATCCAAGGCTGGCGACAACGCAGTAAACTGCCCCCATATCACTTGTTTCGCCTTCTTCGCGAGGTCGGCCAGAACGGCGCCTGAAATACGCGCATCTTTCTGGGCCAACATCTCGAGGTCATCTCGCGATTCACCCACCACCTCAAACCATTCATCGGCGGATTGCAGAGACTTGACCGTGGAAACGACCCAAGTTGCCGTTTGAGAGGCCGGTGCGAGGAGATGAAGGAGGTCGTAAAGATCGGCTGCAATTACGCCCTCGCGAATGTCATAAATTCTTAGTGTTTGATGGGGATTTTCGGATATGAGGGTAGCAATATTGTCTCCAGCCTTATCTCGAGCCGACGTGACAATGGCGATGTCACCATCCTCGATCAGCACTTCCTTCGCCGCCGGATGGCTGAGAAAACCCGAAGGGCTAGCGGTGGCGCCATAGGCGCCCGATTGCAGGATTGCCAGGAGATCACCAGCCTTCAGCTTCGGCAGGGCCGCATTGCGGGCCAGGGTGTCGAGCGGTGTGCAGAGCGGGCCGACGATGGTTGCCGTTTCCTCATAGTCTGCCTGCATCATGGCCGGTGCGACGATGGGGTAGTTGCGCTTGACGATCTGGCCGAGATTGCCGGAGGCGGCGAGGTGATGGTGCATGCCGCCATCCATCACCACGAAGGTAGTGCCGCGCGAGGTCTTTACCGAATTCACCTCCGCCACATAGACGCCGCCGGGACCGGCGAGGAAACGGCCGGGTTCGACGATGACATGGGCGTCTGCGACTAGCGGATGCGCCTTCAGAAGCGCCTTGAGGTCGGGAATGGCGGCGCTGACTTTCTCAAGATCGAGCGGTGTTTCCCCGGCGAAATAGGGGATGCCGAGACCGCCGCCAAGATCGATGGTCTCGAGCGGCTTGCCGAGCATCTCGGCCATGCGCGCGGCAAGGGAAATGCCGTGTCGCCATTGGGAGACGAGCATGTCGGCATCGAGTATCTGCGTGCCGCCGTAAATATGGACGCCGATGAGATCGATATGGCGGGCGTCCTTGAAGAGTGGCAGGACATTTTCCAGCTCTTCCTCATCGAAACCGAAGGCCGTGGCCTTGCCGCCCATGCGCATCGCGCCCGCTTGTGCATCCGGCACCGGATTGATGCGGATCGAGGCTTTGACCGGCTTGCCGATCGCCTCGATGCGGCCAATTTCCTCGGCGCTTTCGATGTGGATTTCGCCGATGCCGCCCTCGATCACTTCGCGCAATTCGGCTTTGCTTTTGCCGGGGCCGGCGAAGATGATTTTTTCCGGTGCGACACCGGCCTTGATGGCGGCGCGGTATTCACCGACGGAAGCGATTTCCGCACCGGCGCCTTCCTGGCGGAAAAGCGAGATGATGGCGGGCAGGGGATTGGCCTTCACCGAATAATAGATGTCGGCAAAGCCACTGAGCGCCGTTTCGAGATTGCGATAGGCGCGGCGCATGGCGCTGGCGTCATAGAGAAAGCATGGTGTTCCGGTTCCGGCGACAATATCGCGCACGGGAAGTCCACCGATCATCAGATCGTTTTCGCTTATGCCGAATAACGCGGCTGCAAAGGCCGGGCCGTGGCTCTGGGGTTTATCCGTTGGCGCCATTGTCCGTCCGTTCGCGCACCAGCGCGCGGTAATCCACCTTGCCATTGGCCGTTATCGGCAGTCGTTCCACCAGTTCGATGGCGCGCGGGATCATGAAGGGGGCGAGCATTTCGGCGGCTTTTTTAAGCGCGGCCGAAACATCGATATTCTGGTTGGCGGCGGTTGCCACGGCATGCACCTTTTCGCCCGCAAAGGGGTCGGGCAGGCCGATAACGGCGACCTGCTGGAAAAGCCCTGTCGACATCAGGCTCTCCTCGACCTCGGTCGGGCTGATGCGATAGCCTGAAGATTTGATCATCGCATCGTTGCGGGCAACGAAACTGAAGAAACCGTCCTCGTCCTCCACCGCGAGATCGCCGGAATAACACACGGTTTCGCCGCCCAGTGCCGCCGGAATGAAGGGGTGAGGACGCAGCACCTTGGCCGTGTCCTCCGGCCGGTTCCAGTAACCCAGCGAGACGGTCGGGCCGCGATGCACGAGAATGCCGGGTTCACCCGGTTTTGCCCTCTGTCCCTCAGCGGTGACGATGAAGATTTCGCATTCGGGAATGGCCTTGCCGATGGAGGTCGGGCGGCGGTCGATTTCATCAGGCGGCAGGAAGGTGGAGCGGAAGGCCTCGGTGAGGCCATACATCAGGTAGATTTTCGTGTCCGGCAGCTTCTCGCGCAGCGCCTTGACGGTTTCCTGCGGCACGCGTCCGCCGGAATTGGTGATGTAGCGCAGATGCGGCAGCGGTGTCTTTGTGAGCGACGGGGCCGCTTTCGTCAGGATCGCCCAGATCGTCGGCACGCCGGCCAGACCCGTGATGGCGTGGTCGCGCAGATCGCGGACGATCTCATCGCCCAGCCGGAAGGTGGAGATAACAGTGGCCGCGCCCTGTTCCACCGCTGTCAGCAGCTGGTTCAGGCCATAATCGAAGCTGAAGGGCAGGAGGGAAAGAATGCGGTCCCTGCCGGTGATGTCCAGATAGGTGCGCACGATGCGCGCGCCGGCCAGAAGATTGCGGTGCGACAGCATCACGCCCTTGGGCGAGCCGGTGGAGCCGGAGGTATAAAGAATTGCGGCCAGATCTTCGCCGATCGCCGCCGAAGGCCGGGCGGGTGCGCCGGTGCGGGTCCCAATCTCCTCCGCCAGCAGGATCGTGACATCGGGAAGGTCTGCCAATGCTGCATTCAGCTCATTTATCATCGCAGCGTCGCTGATGACGATCTTTGCGCCGCAATCCCTGATGATATGGCGGATCTGCTGCGCCTTCAGCAATGCGTTGACAGGCACGAAGACGCCGGCCGCCATGCTCACGCCGAAGATCGACCAGCATTCCTCGATGCCGCGCGGCAGATAGATGACGACGCGGTCACCGCGTTGTGTTCCGGCTTCCTGCAATGCCGCTGCACAACGGGCTGCTGCCTCGGCGAATTCGCGATAGTTCAGCGATCGGTCCTTGTGGACGACGGCCGGATCGTCGCTCGCCGCGCGCGCGGTAAGAAGATGGTGCAGCAGGAAATGGGGTGTCATCTCCTCCGTTCCCTGAGGACGAAGGCGATGAGATCGGCCGGCGTGCCGAGATTGTCGGGGGTGAAATGCTCGTCATCGAGAATGATGCCGAAACCCTCCCCGAGGAAGATCATCAACTCAAGAAACCCGAGCGAATCGATCACACCGCCTTCGAGAAGCAGCGTGTCGGCGGAAAAGGGGGCATAGGCGGGAAAACGATTGGAGAGGTAGGAATAGATGGTATCAGCAACGTCGATTTCACTCTTTTGCGCTGCAAGCATGCTCGTTCTCCGATTTCCCTCGTGTTCCCCAGAAGACTGCCCGGAACGGCGCTTTGTCTGTAAAGGCCAAGATTCCGTTGAGTCGCGCAAGAATCACTAAAATACCTACGGTGGCAATAACACCAACTCTGAGTATGTTTCGTTAATAAATTGTGGGTTCCATACGCCTTTTACTTGTATGGGTGCAGATTTATGTGCGGCAAGGCCGCCGGCCTTTCGCTCTCCCTCAAGCGCCGCCATGGTCAGCGCAACCCGGCCGTGGCCAAGAAGGTGGCGGGCAATTGCGGATATGTGCCTTTGCGCAACCTGCCGGTCGTCGCAATGGATGAGGCGCGCGGATGGCAGTCTTCTGGTTGTGGTTTTCAGGAAGACCAGCGGGTGGTGGCGGTTCTCCGCCTCCATCAAGGCCACGATGCAGCCGAGGCGGGCGTGGTCTTCCAGCATGCCGCGCGTTTCGGCGGACAGTATTTCCGGTTTTATGTCCGCAAGCGGGCGGAGCCGCGCACTTGCCGGGCGAAGTGCAGCAAAGGGCAGCGGATAAAAAAGCGTGCAATCGGTCACCGTCGCAAAGCCCAGCCTCTCATTCAGCCTGCAGGCTTCGGGAGAGGGGGTGAGATCGGTGAAGATTTCGTCCTCATTGGATGAGGCCATCTGCAGCATGCGCGGTGCGAACCAGCGGCAGGAAGGCTCCACATACCAGCTGGACAGGTTGACGATGATCGTGCCGGTACCGGGCAGGCGGCTTTTGATCGTCAGTAGCACACCTGCGGCATCGTCGCCCTTCATCAGCAATTGCCCGATCGGACCCAGTTCGCGCCGCTCGTGATGTTCTCTGATGAGCGACAACCCACGCGACCAGAAGGCCTCGCTTTTTTCCGGGAAGCCTTTCGCCAGAAGAGCGACGGCGGCGACGCGGTTTCCGTTGTCGATCGGTACGATTTTCAGGGTCGCTCTCCGCTGGTCTGGCGCCGTTCTGGGCGGGGAGGGATTTTCAACTCCACCGCGCAGTATCGGCTTACGACGATAGATTTACCGTCCAGTTAATCGCAATGGCTGCAGGCGGTTGGAGGCGATCACATTTGCATGAAAGGCGGGCGCGCGCGGTTACGCGCGCCCGCCTCTGTCTTATCCAATCAATAAACCACGACGCCGCGGATGCTTTCGCCCTTATGCATCAGGTCGAAGCCCTTGTTGATGTCTTCGAGCGGCATGGTGTGGGTGATCATCGGGTCGATCTGGATCTTGCCTTCCATGTACCAATCGACGATCTTCGGCACATCCGTGCGGCCGCGCGCACCGCCAAAAGCGGTGCCCATCCAGTTGCGGCCGGTGACGAGCTGGAACGGACGCGTGGAGATTTCCTGGCCGGCGCCGGCAACGCCGATGATGACCGACTTGCCCCAGCCGCGATGCGAGGCTTCCAGCGCCTGGCGCATGACCTTGGTATTGCCGGTGCAGTCGAACGTGTAATCCGCGCCGCCGATCAGGTCGCCATTACGCTTCGTCATGTTGACGAGATAGGGCACGATGTCCTCGCCGACTTCCTTCGGGTTGACGAAATGGGTCATGCCGAACTTCTCGCCCCAGGCCTTGCGGTCGGGGTTGATGTCGACGCCGATGATCATGTCCGCGCCGGCAAGACGCAGGCCCTGCAGAACGTTGAGGCCGATGCCGCCAAGGCCGAAGACGATCGCCGTGGAGCCGATCTCGACCTTGGCGGTGTTAATGACCGCACCGATGCCGGTGGTGACGCCGCAGCCGATGTAACAAACCTTGTCGAAGGGCGCGTCCGGGTTGATCTTGGCCAGCGCGATCTCCGGCAGGACCGTATAGTTCGAGAAGGTCGAGCAGCCCATGTAGTGATGGATCTTGTCCTTGCCGATCGAGAAGCGCGAGGTGCCGTCAGGCATCACGCCCTGGCCCTGGGTGGCGCGGATTGAGGTGCAGAGATTGGTCTTGCGCGAGGTGCAGGAATAGCACTCGCGGCATTCCGGCGTGTAGAGCGGAATGACATGGTCGCCCTTCTTGACCGAGGTGACGCCCGGTCCGACATCCACCACGATGCCCGCGCCTTCATGGCCAAGAATGGCCGGGAACAGGCCTTCCGGATCCGCACCCGACAGGGTGAAATCGTCTGTATGGCAGATGCCGGTCGCCTTGACCTCAACCAGCACTTCGCCGGCGCGGGGGCCTTCGAGTTGAACGGTCATGACCTCAAGCGGTTTTCCGGCCTGAATGGCAACTGCGGCGCGAACGTCCATATCTTATCTCCTGGCATTGTCTTGTGATTGAACAGGGCTGTTTTGCCCGAGCTTGGCTGGAGGGACAAGGGGCAAACCCCGGTTTGTCGCCCCGAAGAAAACTGCATTGCCGAAATCGGCCCCGTCATGCACGGCATGATGGCCACAATTCATACGTTCTAATTTATTAATAAATGAATTAAGCATATGAATTTACAGCATATTTTCAGGTTTTTGTTGGCCTTTGGTTTACGGTTTCCGTGCTAATGACCCCGTGGATTTTAAGAGGTCGGCGAGAACTGCTCCCGAAAAAGCGTTCGCCAATCGACAGGCAATTTTCAGCACCCGGCGGCAGGCCGGATATTTTTTAGCGTGGCAGAAAGCCCGGCGCACCGCTTTTCACAGTGCGCCTTTCCCGCCGCGATGAGCGACATGAGACGGTGTTTTCAGGATGAGCAGGCGGATAAAAAAAACGGCACGGAAAAGGAGCCTTTTTTCGTCGCTCCTTAGAGACCACTCGGGCACCTTCGCCATCATGACCGCGCTGCTGCTGCCGGTCTTCATCATTTTGCTGGGGCTGCTTTTTGAAGGCGGCAGGGCGCTGGCATATTACAACCAGTCCAAGCGGGTCATGGCGATGGCGTGCGAAAGAGCCACCAAGCCCACGCGCACCCATACGTTGCTTGACCGCGTCAGGCGTGACAATGTGGCCGCGGCCTTCGATGCCATGATTCAATCCACCAAGCAAAAGGTCCTCTCGCGCCAGGTGGAGGTGGACTGGACCACGACGAAGATCAAGGCTGAGTTCAGTTACGGTTTGATTTTCTCGGAGATGTTCAATCTCGATAAGCTGAAATATCGCCTAGATGAGTCCTGCGAAGGCATCCCGCCCTATCCCGAGGACGATGCGGTCATCATTGACAATATGTTCGAGAGCAACGCTCTCGGCGTCGAGCGAGTTCTGAAAAACGGCGTCACCAAGGAAACCCCCGGCGGCTGCTGGGGGGTCTATCCATTTTCGGAAATCGGATGGGATGGCGGGACCGGACCCGGCGTCGAGTTGCAGGACTGGAGCAGCCCCTGCTGCCGCCGCAATCACAACTGGCAGGGTTATCCGCCGGGCATGGAGAGCAAGAAACTCAACGGGGCTCCCACCGCGAACGACTTGGCCTGCACGCTGAAGGAGGCCAATAAGGTAAAGACCACCGACAAGAACGAAATTGAAAAGAAGGCGGGCACCGAGCTCTCATTGCCAACCCGTTATGTCATGGAACTCGACAGCGACTGGGGACCGCCTGCGCCCGGCAAGAAAAAAAATATCGAAGCCAATAGCTCGATCTACAAGGATGTCGAGCTTCACCCCGGGATATATAAGATCATGGTTTGGTATAATGGGCGCCGCGCCGTCGAGGACGTCGAAAAAACAAACGGAATCAAGATTTCGCTACAGCAACGGCTCCCCACCCTGAAACCTCAGCAGAAGGTGTGGGAAATGGCTCAGGATAAAAACAATATCGCTTGGACGCCGAGGGATTACAGTTTCAGGGTCAAGGCTTACTCCATCTATCGGGTGACGATCGAGGCTACCGGACTGAGCGACAGCTTCGGCGGCATCATCACGGGCTTCCAGCTTATCTATGTGGATCGAATGGAAGAAGGCTGAGATGAAGTCTTTTCTTTCCCCGCGTCAGGATAAAAGCTGCGGCGACCCGCGCGGATGCCGGTTCACGCATGGGGCATGGTACCGGCTGTTTGGCGACCGAAAGGCGGCAACGGCGGTGGAGACGGCGCTGCTGTTGCCGCTGTTTTTTGCGCTGATTTTCGGGACGCTCGAAATAGGCCTGCTGATGCTCTATTATCTCTATCTCTCTTTTGCCTCGAATGCGGGCATCGAGTATCTCCGAAAGGCGGCGGCGGACGGCAAACCGGCGACCGAGATCGCGTTGCGCAGGGCAATCGCCTCTCATTTCATCGGAGGGACGGACGAAACCAATCTCAAGATTGCCCTTTTGCCGATTCCCGACGACGATATTGCCGAAGCCAAGGTGCCCATACCGATCGTGAACGATTTCCGCCCGCCCGCCGATACCGCCGGGCAGTACATTCTGGCGATCGGTTACAAATGGAATTTTTTGATGCCGACGACGCGTATCCTCGTGCCGGACACGGGGGGCATTCATCAGTTGCGCAGCATTTCCCTGGCGATCACTGCCGTGCGGGTGACCGAATGAAAAAGACGACACGGTTTTTGCGTCTTGCTGGTTTTGGCCGTTGCCGCTCTGGCGCTGCGGCGGTGGAAATGGGGCTTCTGGCACCGCTGCTCGTCCTTATGCTTGCGGTGGTCATTGAGATCGGGCGGGGCTGGCTGAGCTATGACCGGTTCATGACGATCGTCGACAATTCAGCGCGCTGGGCGGCAAGATTTCCTGAATTCGAGGAAAGGGTGCGCACGGGGGTTCCGAGTTTCGTCGTGCTTTCCGGCAGCGGCATTCTCCAGACGGGCAAACTCGACCTGACGTTGAGAAGCGTCAAACTGGTGGATAAGGTCGCCCGGCTGCAATTTCCCGCCCACAATTTTCTGGGCTCCGCCGAAGATGTGCCGTGGGAGAAAACCGTGATTGCCAACGGTTTCGTTGCTCAGGAGGCTGTCATCGTCGTCTCCGGTCGCTACAGCTACCAGCCGCTGATCTCGGTCCTCGCCGATATCACGCTCAAATTCGAATATGTTGCAGCTGTTAACCCGTTCTTTTCCCAGCGATATCCGTACCAGACGGGCAAATCGGATTTCGCAAAGTGGAATCTCAAACGCTCACCATTCAAAGCCGACTGAGCGGCCTCAAAGCGCGTGTGTCTCGTTCCTGTTTCCGCCGAGCCATTCCGCGCAATCCCTCAACGCCCGCGCTGCAATCAGCTGACGTTTCATGATCGTCTTGTCCTTGCCGCGAAAACGCTTCACGCCTTCAGGCTTGACGATCGAGCCCGGCGCCAGTTCCGGGAAGAGGCCGAAATTGATGTTCATCGGCTGGAAGGAACGTTTGCCCGGCTCATCATCGGAGGAGAGGTGGCCGCCGGTGATGT
Organism: Agrobacterium sp. CCNWLW32; assembly: GCF_037083425.1. NCBI lineage: Bacteria > Pseudomonadati > Pseudomonadota > Alphaproteobacteria > Hyphomicrobiales > Rhizobiaceae > Agrobacterium > Agrobacterium sp. CCNWLW32. The sequence continues at coordinate 21,204 of NZ_JBAOJM010000006.1, read as the reverse complement.
GGTTGAGAAGCGAGCCGAGCGCGGTGGTGGCCGGCGGCAGGCTCGGGGTCTCGCCCTTCTGTTCGGCGGCGGCGAAGCGGCCGGCGAGAAGGCCGACGGAGGCGCTTTCCACGTAACCTTCGCAGCCGGTAATCTGGCCGGCGAAACGCAGGTCCGGCCGGGATTTCAGCTTCAGCGAGCGGTCGAGCAGGATGGGGGAATCGATATAGGTATTGCGGTGCAGGCCGCCGAGGCGGGCGAATTCCGCATTTTCGAGGCCCGGTATCATGCGGAACACATCCGCCTGAACGCCATATTTCAGCTTGGTCTGGAAACCGACCATGTTGTAGAGCGTGCCGAGCGCATTGTCCTGGCGCAGCTGGACGACGGCATAGGCCTTGACGGTGGGGTTATGGGCGTTGGTCAGGCCCATCGGTTTCATCGGGCCGTGGCGCAGTGTCTCGCGGCCGCGTTCGGCCATGATCTCGATCGGCAGGCAGCCGTCGAAATAGGGCGTACCTTCCCATTCCTTGAAACCGACGGTATCGCCGGCGATCAGCGCATCGATGAAGGCGTTATACTGTTCCTCGTTCAGCGGGCAGTTGATGTAATCCTTGCCCGTGCCGCCGGGGCCGACCTTGTCGTAACGCGACTGATACCAGCAGATATCCATGTTGATGCTGTCGCGGTGCACGATGGGGGCGATGGCGTCGAAAAAGGCGAGCGCATCCTCACCCGTCTCGGCCTGAATGGCGGCGGCGAGATCCGGCGAGGTGAGCGGGCCGGTGGCGATGATCGAGTTGCCCCATTCCCTCGGCGGCAGGCCGTTCACCTCTTCGCGCACGATCGTCACCAGGGGGTGACTTTCCAGCTCTTTCGTCACGGCTTCAGAAAACCCGTCTCGGTCGACGGCGAGTGCACCGCCGGCCGGCACCTGGTGTCTGTCGGCGCAGGCCATGATCAGTGAGCCGGCGAGCCGCATTTCCGCATGGATGACGCCGACTGCGTTCGCCGTTGCATCGTCGGAGCGGAAGGAGTTGGAACAGACCAGTTCCGCCAGTGTATCGCCCTTATGCGCGTCCGTGCCGCGCACGCCGCGCATTTCGTGCAGGATGACGGGGACGCCGCTTTGCGCGATCTGCCATGCGGCTTCCGAACCGGCCAGTCCGCCGCCCACGACATGAATGGGAGAAGTGGTCTTGTCTTGCATTTCGGTGTCCATAGGCGGCCGCGGGGCAAAGGCTCCCGTCCGGCGGCTGTCTTTCGAGTGATTGTTCCGCGCGGGTCCCGAAGGACGCTGCATTGTTTGCGGATGCACTAGCATGCATGGCCGGGGCAGCCAAATGTTTTTGGGGTGAGGATTACGACGGAGGGGATGTGGTCTTTATGCTAGCAGGTCGCCCAATGTGATTGGTGACCTCGTCTTCGTCTGGATGTGTAATTTGCTGTGATGGTTGGCAGCGTTTTTTTTGTAGGGGGCCATCTTCCTCCGTCATTCCGGCCTTGAGCCGGAATCCAGCCAGCCCAAGTCTTTGGGCTGAAAGGACTCTTCCCACGGCGCAGACGCGCCGTGACTGGATGCCGGATCAAGTCCGGCATGACGGGAGAGGAGTGTAGCGGAAGAGCAACCGACAAGGAGGGGGCGACACCACATGGCGTGGTGTGCTGATGTCCTTCAACCGCCGACTGGCGAGAATTTCCAGCATATTCCGCCAGAATCAAAAACGGCGCCAGAGGCGCCGCTTTTTTAACCTGTCGCTCGATCGTCGCGCCCTGGAGGTCGGGCAGCGGGACGATCGTTTACGCCTTAGCGGAACGAACGGGCTGCTACGTTACGGATGTCGTAACGGGTCAGGCCGATGTCGCTCAGAGCCTGGTTGGACAGGCTGCCAAGTTCGTTGATCGTGCGGCGGTAGGAGATCCAGTTCTTTGCGATGCGGATGGGGTTCATGGTCGTTTCCTCAATCTATCTCTGTTGATTTCGTCTGCCGGCTCAGTGTTTCTCTGTGCTCTCGGCTGTTGAGGTTTATATATAGACATTGAGCCATGTTGTGCAGTGCAGAATTTAGGCTACTGCCATGCATTTGTGCACTATGTCGGCTAAATTTGCGGCTTTGAATATCATCTGGGCAAAATATGAGCGGAAATGCCTGCGTTTCAGGCAGTTTTGACTGATTTGGCAGCCTTTGGCGGCGCAGGAGAGGCTTTCCGGCGTCAAAAGCAGGCTTGGGAGAGGCTCCAGCGCGATCCAGGTCTGTGCAAATGGTCGGCCCATCGATGCATTTTTCATCTGCCGATGCGGCGAGTGGCTGTGCAGTCGCCCAAAACGAAAAAAGGCCGGAGGCGGAAGCCTCAGGCCTTTTTGGGTAGGTCGTCTCGCATCCGCCGCAATAAGCGGCGGGGCGTATAATTAGATGCCGACGGCGGTGCGGGCGACGCGACGGATGTCCTGACGGCCGATGCCGAGGTCATTCAGTTCGCGGTCGGTCATGCGGCCGAGTTCGGTTACGGTCTGACGATACTTGCGCCAGTTGGTCAGCGAGCGTGTGATGTTCATTTTCATCTTCCTCTTCGTGCTGTTCAGTCTCTACGGCCAGTCTTGGGAGGCTTTGGTCCGGGGCTGAACTCGATCTCTGTATGACCATGAATATAATCGGTTTAATCAAAACAAAAACAGACAAAGCAAGATGTCACCTATGCATTAAACGCAAGGCAAGTGGAGAAATCGACCCGATTGCGGCGATCCGTGCATAATTTGTGACCAATTTGTGTGCTTTTGGTGATCGAATGGGGTTGGGCGTTGCGAATCCGGGAGGCATGGCCGGATACGGGGTGGGCGCGGCGCAGAAGCCTCGAATTGCAGATATGAAGCGGGGGGGCGGCAATCCGGCAATGTCGGTTGCGGGAGAGGCTATATATAATGTCAATGTAGCCGCATAAATATTGCCTGCTTCCCCGCCTGCTTCCATGCGGATGTGCCGCTTGGGGCGGGCCGGCAAGGAGAGGGGGCGGATGCCCCGCGGTTTCCCGTTTCCAGCCCAGAATCGCCCAGTCCGATCCTTGCGCCTCATCCCCTGGCGGCGGCGGCAAATAAGCTTAGGGGGCGGCTGCCTCTCCCCGCCGGCGCGGGCAACAAGAAAAGTCCGGAGGAAACGAAAGGCGGGGGAACGGCGTGCTTGACCCTTTCAGAACATTGTGACATACCGCCGCCCAACGTGCGGGTATGGCGGAATTGGTAGACGCATTGGTTTTAGGTACCAACGCTTCGGCGTGGGAGTTCGAGTCTCTCTACCCGCACCACAAGCAAGGCATGGCTGTGCCACGCTTGCGCCAGAGTGCATCTTTATAAGATGCGGGGAGCTTCGGGGTTCTTTTCTCCCCTTTGGTCTTTGGTCTCCGGTGCAGGCGCAAAGGTGTGCGGCAGGCGCTTGTGTAAAGAAATAAGGGAAGCCACGGCCGGGGAACGAAGTTTCCGGCGCAGTGCTCGAAAGTAAACCAACGGCTGTCTGAGCACCGCCGCCATGATGTGAAGGTTTGAGAAAATGCAGGTTATTGAAACGCTCGCTGAAGGGCTGAAGCGCGAACTCAAGATCGTTATCCCGGCTGCCGACATGAAGGCCCGTCTGGACGAGCGCCTGGTTGACGCCAAGGACAAGGTTCGCATCAACGGTTTCCGTCCCGGCAAGGTGCCGATGGGTCACCTGAAGAAGATGTATGGCAAGTCCATCATGGCCGACCTCGTCAACGAGCTGGTTCGTGAAAAGCCTTCCGAAATCCTTTCCAGCCGCGGCGAGAAGTCTGCTACCCAGCCGGCCATCTCCATGACCGAAGACGAGCAGGAAGCTGAAAAGATCCTGTCGGCCGAATCCGATTTCGAATTCACCGTTGCCTATGAAATCATCCCGGCCATCGAACTGAAGGCCAATGACGGCATCAAGGTTACCCGCGAAGTTGTTGAAGTCTCCGAAGACGAAATCAACGAGCAGATCCTCAAGATCGCCGAAAGCGCCCGCACCTACGAGGCCAAGAAGGGCAAGGCCGCCGATGGCGACCGCGTCACCATGAACTATCTCGGCAAGGTTGACGGCGTTGCCTTCGACGGCGGCGCTGCTGAAGACGCTGAACTGGTTCTCGGTTCTGGCCGCTTCATCCCCGGCTTCGAAGACCAGCTCGTTGGCGTCAAGGCCGGCGACGAAAAGACCATCACCGTGACCTTCCCGGCCGACTACCCGGCTGCGAACCTCGCGGGCAAGGAAGCCAACTTCGACATCACCGTCAAGGAAGTTGCTGCTGCCGCTGCTGTTGAAATCAACGACGAACTGGCCACCAAGCTCGGTCTCGAATCGGCTGAAAAGCTGAAGGAAATCGTCAAGGGCCAGATCGAAAGCCAGTACGGCAACGTCACCCGCCAGAAGGTCAAGCGTCAGATCCTCGACCAGCTGGACGAGATGTACAAGTTCGACACGCCGGCTGGCCTCGTCGACGCCGAGTTCGATAACATCTGGCGCCAGATCAACACCGATCTCGCCCAGTCCGGCAAGACCTTCGCTGACGAAGACACGACCGAAGAAGAAGCCCGCGAAGAATATCGCAAGCTTGCTGAGCGTCGCGTTCGTCTCGGCCTCGTTCTCTCCGAAATCGGCGAAAAGGCCGGCGTTGAAGTGACCGAAGAAGAAATGCAGCGCGCGCTGTTCCAGCAGCTGCAGCAGTTCCCCGGCCAGCAGAAGGAAATCCTCGATTTCTTCCGCAACACCCCCGGCGCTTCCGCTTCGCTGCGCGCTCCGATCTTCGAAGAGAAGGTCATTGACAAGCTGCTCTCCGAAATCTCGGTAACGGACAAGACCGTTTCCAAGGAAGAGCTGCTGGCTGACGACGGCGAAGAAGAAACGGAAACCAAGAAGAAGGCTCCGGCCAAGAAAAAGGCTGCTGCCAAGGCTGACGCCGCCGCTGAAGGCGAAGAAGCCGCTCCGAAGAAGAAGGCTCCGGCCAAGAAGAAGGCCGCCGAAGGCGACGCCGAATAATCTTCTTCGGTGCAAGCTGATTGAACAAAGGGCCGCGGCGAAAGCTGCGGCCTTTTTGTTTGGGCGCCGGTTTTCTGGCAGTATTGCTCGCCCGGTTTCGGGCTTTTGACATCGTTGCGTCATTCTGAATCATTATCGTTAGAGACCGTGGCCGCCGAACCGGAAATATAGGCACCATCGCCACGACGCCGGGGAATGTTGAAGGGTCGTGTTATGGGTGTCAGAAACTGTTTGATCGAGGGTGTTTCCGGCACCGGTAAAACCTCGGTGGCAACCGAACTCCAGCGACGTGGCTATCATGTCATCCACGGCGACCGTGAACTTGCCTACAAAGGTGATCCTGAAACAGGCGAACCGGTCGATCTCTCGCTGTTTCAAGGGGATGGGGATATTATCTACCGTCATCGGCATCATATTTGGGATGTCAAAAAAGTGCAGGCGCTGGTGACTGATCGACGTCACGCGATCACGTTCTTCTGCGGCGGCTCAAGGAACTTTGGGCGTTTTATAGACCGCTTCGATCAGGTCTTCGTTCTGGATATCGACGTCGCGATCTTGCGAAGACGGTTGATGGAGAGGCCTGAGGACGAGTTCGGCGGAAAGGCGGCCGAACGCGAATTTGTCTTGCAACTCCATGCGACGAAAGAAGACCTTCCCGCCAATGCAACGGTCATTGATTCATCGAGGCCTTTAGACGTGGTGATTGATGACATCCTGACCCGCTGCGTTGGACCGACCTCAGGAAATGAGCAGCACGGGGATTCTTCGTTTTGATCACAATGCGGTGCAGCATGATTTTTTGCTGCATCTGCTCTTGTTCATCTCCCGTTCATCTGGCACCCTGCGCAGCATGATTTGCCCCGGTCGCTGAACGCGGCCGCTCGGGTACTGTGCGCCGCTTTTATGCGGCCTCATCGCTGCCAAACCATTGGCCTTGAGCTTTTACCGTGCCTGCCGGGTCTTCCGGCGCGCCCTTAATCTGCCAGGGGACAAGTATGTCGCTCCGAACGGGTTCTGCCCTTGTATTGTCGTTCTTTACCGCCGCCACGGCCGCTCATGCCGATGAGGCCGGGCTGATCTGGAAACCGGTCAAGAATTCCGATCGCTCCTACACGGCGCGCATCGGCGCCAAGCTGCCGGTCGATACGCCGATCCGGGCGGGGCTGGAAATGGGCATGAATGCCTCGAGGACGGGGCAGGTGGTGGATACGCCGGTTCGGCTGTGGGGTAATGTCACGCTGCTGGCGGAACAGCTGCCCGGTGTCTCGCTTGCACGCGATGTCGGTGTCATCGTCAATGCATTGACGGGGTCGAGCAGCCTCTCCATGACATCACAGCAGAAGCGCATCGTCACGCCGGAACTGGATATCGAGGCGAACCGCAATTTCACCGTGCGTTACGACGGCACGGCGCAGCAATGGAACGGTCTTGATGTGTCGCAGTCGTTGCGCCTGTCCCGCTCGGAAACCGGCACGGCCTTCGTGCTGACGGGGGCGAGCCGCAACAGCTTCAACGAGTTCAGCAGCGGCGTGGCGGTGGAGCAGAAGATCGGCGATAATCTGACGGTGCGCGGAACGCTTGACCAGGGTTTTGCGGATCATTTCCGGCCGGGGGTGAGTGCGCGGTATAGTATTCGCTGGTGAGGGGGGCGGGCTGCTTGGGCCGGGATCATCTCTGGACAAGAGGAAAGATGCAGGTGAATGTCTCTCTTCCGTCATGCCGGACCTGATCCGGCATCCAGCCACGGCGCGTCTGCGCCTTGAGGCGAGTCTTTTCAGCCCAAGGACTTGGGCTGGCTGGACCCCGGATCAAGTCCGGGGTGACGAGGAGAGGAGGCTACGACCTTACCACAAGCGCCCGTATGGCGTTGTGCCGTTCCGCTGAATACTCTCTCAATCCTTCTTGATCTCACCCATGCGGTTCCACGCATCCAGCCCGGCAATCTTGTAGGCTTCCGCGAGCGTGGGGTAATTGAACGTATTCTCCACGAAATATTCCACCGTGCCTTTGAGATTCAGCACCGCCTGGCCGATATGCACCAGTTCCGTTGCGCCTTCGCCGACGATGTGGACGCCGAGCAGGCGGCGGGTTTTCAGCGAGAAGATCATCTTCAAGAGCCCGCTGTCGAGACCCATGATGTGGCCGCGGGAGGTTTCGCGGAAATGGGCGATGCCGCATTCATAGGGAATGGCGCGTTCGATGACTTCTTCTTCCGTCAGGCCGCAGGTGGAGATTTCAGGCACGGCATAGATGCCGTAGGGGAAGAATTGCGGCGGTTCGCCGGCCGGTGCACCGACGGCATGGCGGGCGGCGATGCGGCCCTGTTCCATGGACGTGGATGCAAGGCTCGGGAAACCGATGATGTCGCCGGCGGCATAGATGTTCGGCACCGAGGTCTGGAAGGTCTCGGGATCGACCTTCAGGCGGCCGCGGCTGTCGGCCTCCAGCCCGCAGGCCGAAAGGTTGAGCGTATCGGTAGCGCCGACGCGGCCGGCGGCAAACAGCACCGTCTCGGCCTTGAGGACGCGACCATTGCCGAGCGAGACGAGGCATTTGCCGCTGTCGTCACGCTCCACCTTTTCCGCCTTCTGCCCGAAGATCAGCTTCATGTTGCGGTCGCGCAGCTGATAGGCGAAATCCTCGACGATTTCCTTGTCGATGAATTCCAGCATCGTTTCGCGCGGCTCCACCACCGTCACCTGCGTGTCGAGCGCGCTGAAGATGGTGGCGTATTCGATGCCGATGACGCCGGCGCCGACAACGATCATCGAGCGCGGCAGTTCCTTGATCTCGAGAATCTCGTCCGAATCGAGCACCGCTTCGCCATCGAAGGGAATATGCGGCGGCCGGTAGGGGCGGGTGCCAATGGTCAGCAGGATGGATGTCGCGGTAACGGTCATGATCTCACCATCGCTTTTCACCACCTTCATGGTGTTGGCGTCGATGAAGCTTGCCGTGCCGCGAATGTGCTGGACGCGGTTGCGGGCGAACTGGTGCTCCAGCACTTCCACTTCGTGATCCAGCGTGATGAGCAGGCGGCGGCGCAGGTCTTCGGCGTCGATCTCCTGCTTGACACGATAGGCGCGCCCGTAAAAACCGCGCTCGCGCCAGCCGGTGAGGTTGAGCGCCGTTTCGCGCAGGGTCTTCGAAGGGATGGTGCCGGTGTGCACCGAAACGCCGCCGACGCGGCTGCCCTTCTCGATGACCAGAACCTTCTTTTCGAGCTTGGCGGCCTGAATGGCGGCCCGTCTTCCCGCCGGACCGCTGCCGACAACAATCAGATCGAACTGGTGCATGAAAAACCCCGGAACAGAATTATTGCAATGACCGGATGTCGCATCCGGCATGGCGTCGCCGCGAAATGGTCGTGATGCCATTTTGATGATGGGGAGTGATTCCCCCTTCAGCCTTGCCCGCAAGAGTGCAATGCAACAAACGCCTGCGTCAATCTGTAGCGTAAGAATCTGACGGATTCGTAACTGGGGGGTGAGGTTTCAGGAGGTTGTGCGATTCTTAGTGGCGCGGAGGTGCGTGGAGCTTACCCCCCTCTGCCCTGCCGGGCATCTCCCCCTCAAGGGGGGAGATCGGCAAGAGGCTCTTTTACTGCTCCATTCTCAAGCGTTGAGATGGGCGAGGCCTTGCCGCAGATCGATCTCCCCCCTTGAGGGGGAGATGCCCGGCAGGGCAGAGGGGGGGTAAGCTCCACGCACCTCCCTTCACTCCTGAAAAAGCCTCAAAAACCCAACAGCTTCATCCCGCCCAGCGTTGCCGGTCGGGGATACCCAGCGTGCGTCGGGCGATTGCCCGGCTGCGCTTTGGTTGGGGTTGGTGTGGGTCGGATGCGTTGCGCAGCCGGGTCTTTCACCATGCCGTATTTCGCAAAGGGCCGTGCACCGCCTGTTGCGAAATGGTCCTTTCCACGAACGTTGCCAGCGTTCCCACCACAGGACCGTCCCTTGGTTTCCGCCACGTCTGGCAGCCACCCGGCAGGACTGCGTTCACTCTAACAGCGCGCCGCGGAGCGGGGAAAAGCGGGGACGATTTTTTCCGGCTTCAGTCTTCTTTGCGGGTAACGTGACGGTGGAGCGCGGCAAGGTCCTGGCGGAGCGCCGCCAGTTCGGCCAGCACTTTCACATCGATCTTTTCATGCAGGGAAAGAACCTCGAGCTCGGCCTTCAGGTTCACCTCATAATCCTTGGCGGCCTCAAAACGGTCGCGGGCGGCCTGTCGGTTCTGCGACATCATGATGATCGGCGCCTGAATGGCGGCCAGCATGGAGAGCAGCAGGTTGAGGAAGATGAAGGGATAGGGGTCGAAGGCGCGCGTCGTCAGCACGATGGTGTTGACGATGGCCCAGACCACCAGGAAAAAGCAGAAGCTGAGGATGAAACCCCAGGAGCCGCCGACCTTGGCGATATTGTCGGCCAGCCTGTCGCCGAGGCTGGCGCCGGCGGAAAATTCCGCGTTGATGTCGCTCGAAACCAGCTTTTTCTGGTGCGAGAGTTCGAGAATACGCTGCTCCACCTCGCCGATTTCGCGGGAGGAGCGCTTGAAGTGCGAAACGATATAGTCGGAGATATCTGACACGGTGTTTCTCCGGTTCTGATGGGGCGATGCGGATGTTTCCCGAGATAAACCCGCATGGCGGTGGAATTCAAACGATTTCCACCACCATGCGGTTCAGGCGTCCCCGCCGAAAACCATCAGACCGACGGCGCGCCCTCATGCAGCCAGTTGAAACCGGGGAAGAAGCGCTCGCGGCCATATTGCTGGCCGAACATCATGTCGAACTGCAGCAGGCGGTAATCGCGCACCACGTCGGGAATGGAATTGGGCGCGATCGACCAGTCGGGCAGGGCCTTGCCGTCGGTCGCCACCAGCATATGCCGGTCGATGACGGAGAAGGCCTTCTGCACCTCGCCGAGCGTGCCGGTATAGAAGGGATCGGAGAAGCCGGCCGTCTTCAGCACATGATAGGGCAGAAGCGCCGGGCTGATGGTGCCGATATTCTTGCGCACGCCCTTCTTGGAGGACCAGACGACGAGCGGTGTCTCGTGTTCCTTCTTCATCACCTCCAGCGGCGCACGGCGGCTTGCCACCATGCCCGGCATGTAACCGCTTTCCACGAAGGTCTGGCCGAGCGGCGGCAGGTGATCGCCGAAGAGGACGATGATGGTTTCACGGTCGCGTTTTTTTGCCCAGCGCATCAGTTTCAGCAGCGCTTCATCGGCTTCCGCCACCCCTTGCGAATAGGTGGCAAGCGCCTGCGAGGCGGAGGCGGAGAGATCACCTTCGACGCCGATGGTGTTTTCGGCGTAACGGGTGGCCTCGTAAGGACCGTGTCCCTGCAGGGTGACGGCGAAGAGGAAAAGCGGGTTCTGCGTCCGGTCCGCCGTCGCCATGATCTCATCCATCAGCGCATCGTCGGAGGCGAAGTTGCCGCGTTTTTCCATGGCCGGCAGCGTCTCTTCCGAGCGGAATTCCTCGAAGCCGAAATTCCTGTAGACCTGCTTGCGGTTCCAGAACCATTCCTGGAACGGATGCATGGCGATGGCGGAATAGCCTTCGCCGCGGAAGAAACTGGCGAGCGAGGGCACAGGGCGGCGAATATATTGCTGGTAGGGAATGCTGCCATAGGGCAGGAAGGCGTTGGAAAAGCCGGTCAGCGCCTCGAATTCCACATTCGCCGTCATGCCGCCGAACTCGGGCGAAAAGACGTTGCCCGACTGTTTGGCGCGGATGGTCGGCATCGGATCGGCCGAGAGCTTCACGTTTTCGAGCCGCGCCGGGTCCCAGAGCGATTCGCTCATCAGCATGATGACGTCAGGGTAGTCGCCCTTGTTGGCGGCGAAGGCGGCGGGTTCGGACGTCAGGTCGGCGATGCTGTTTTCACCGTAACCCTGTGGCGCCGAGACATTGGCCATCGGAATATTGAAGGCGAAGGCCATCAGGAAGCCGTTGTGGCGGTAGTTTTCCTGCTGATCCCACATCATGGGTATGATGTTGAGACGGTCACGTGCCCAGGAATAGTGCGAATAGTCCATCAGCGAGGCAAGACTGGCAAGAAGCGGCAGCGCCAGCGCGAGACCAGCCGCGCGTTCACGCCAGCGCAGGACGGGCGAATGGCGGCGCGCCAGCAGCCATAGCGCCACAAGTGCCGCAATGGCGGCGCAGATGCCAAGCCCGAGCAGCACGGCCGTCAAGGGCTGTGCTTTCAGCATGGTCGGCAGAAGCTCGAGGATCTGCCGGCCGAACAGCAGGTCGGAGGGGTAAAGCGGATCGGAAAGATAGGTCTGTTTCTGCGCGGAGATCAGCCCGGTCATCGCGCAGAGCGGTGCAATGGCGATCAGCGACAGGTAACGCCGGCCAAGGATGGCATCCAGCGCCACGAGAAGGGCGAGCACGGCGGCAATGGTGGTCATGCCGGGGCGTGCGGATGAGGTGAGGAAAGCACCGACATCCGTGAGCGAACCGCGGGCGATCCACTCCAGCACCACAACGAGCACAACGGATGCGACCGTCAGATTGGCAAGCGTATAGGCCGTGCCCGAAAGCTTCGAAAGGCTCCTAATCCCTGCAGGCGAAAAGACAAAACCAGCCTTTTCGGAAGCCGTTGTTTTTGGCGCCGAATGTCTCAAACCCATACTCCGGTATTTCAGGCGGCACGGCCGATCCGGGGAGGTGAATCGGGTGTCGCAAAAGTGTCATGTAACTGTCACATAAGCGCGATGAACGCGACATGAACTTTGCGCAGCCTGGCCGGTGCGGCGATAACCTTAGCGTGAACGCGCGCGCCCGATGCGTAACGGGCGCCGCCATGCAATTGCCGCGTTGCGGAGCGGGCACGGGCGCGGTATTGAAAAGCCATGAGCGACAGACACGATATCCAGAACCATCTCCGGATTGCCGTCGGGCAGTTCAATCCCACTGTTGGCGACGTGGCGGGCAATCTCGCCAAGGCGCGCGAGGCTAGGGCCGATGCGGCAACGCAGGGCGCAGACCTTCTGCTTCTGACCGAACTCTTCATTTCAGGCTATCCGCCTGAAGATCTGGTGCTGAAGCCGGCTTTCCTGAAAGCATGCCTGAAAGCGGTGGAAGAACTGGCGGCGGAGACCGCCGATGGCGGACCGGGCGTCGTTATCGGTTTTCCGCGACAGGGCGAGACGGGACGACACAATTCCGTGGCGCTTCTGGATGGCGGCAAGATCATCGCGCTGCGCGACAAGATAGACCTGCCGAATTACGGTGAATTCGACGAAAAACGTGTTTTCTCCGAGGGTTCGATTTCCGGTCCCTATAATTTCCGTGGGGTCAGGATCGGTATTCCGATCTGCGAGGAAATCTGGAACGATATGGGTGTCTGCGAGACGCTCTCCGAAAGCGGGGCGGAAATCCTGCTGGTGCCGAACGGTTCGCCCTATTATCGCGGCAAGCTGGATGTGCGCCATCAGGTGGCGCTCAGGCAGGTGATCGAAAGCGGCCTGCCGCTCGTTTTCGCCAACCAGCTGGGCGGGCAGGACGAGCTGGTATTCGATGGCGCAAGCTTCGGTTTCAATGCCGACAAGACGCTTGCCTTCCAGATGAGCCAGTTCGAGGCCACACTTGCCGTCACCGACTGGAAACGCATGGCAGATGGCTGGCGCTGCGAAAGCGGGCCTTTCTCGAAGATTCCCGAAGGTGAGGAAGCGGATTACCGCGCCTGCATGCTGGGCTTCCGTGATTACGTCAACAAGAACGGCTTCAAGAGCGTGGTTCTCGGCCTTTCCGGCGGCATCGATTCGGCGATCTGTGCCGCCCTTGCCGTCGATGCGCTGGGCGAGGAGCGGGTGCGCTGCATCATGCTGCCTTACCGTTATACCTCGGAAGAATCGCTGAAGGACGCGGCCGATTGCGCCAGGGCGCTGGGCTGCCGCTACGATATCGTGCCGATCGTGGAACCGGTGGAAGGGTTCCTCTCGGCGCTGTCCGATCTCTTCGAGGGCACGGAAGAGGGCATTACCGAGGAAAACCTGCAGAGCCGCACGCGCGGCACCATCCTGATGGCCGTCTCGAACAAGTTCGGCTCGATGGTGGTGACGACGGGCAACAAGTCTGAGATGTCAGTGGGTTACGCCACGCTCTACGGCGACATGAATGGCGGTTTCAACCCCATCAAGGACCTCTACAAGATGCAGGTCTATGCCATTTCCAGCTGGCGCAACGCCCATGTTCCGCCGGGTGCTCTCGGCCCTTCCGGCGAGGTGATCCCCGCCAATATCATTTCCAAGGCCCCGTCGGCCGAATTGCGTCCCAACCAGACCGACCAGGATTCGCTGCCGCCCTATCCGGTGCTCGACGATATTCTGGAATGCCTTGTCGAGAAGGAAATGTCGGTCGAGGAGATTCTCGCACGCGGCCATGATGTGGCCACCGTGCACCGGGTGGAGCATCTGCTTTATCTCGCCGAATACAAGCGCCGGCAATCGGCTCCGGGTGTTAAGATCACCAAGAAGAACTTCGGCCGTGACCGGCGTTATCCGATCACCAACCGGTTCCGGGATCGGTGATTGAGGGCGCGCGCCATTGATTTCTGGCGGGTGAGTTAAGTGCCTTTCTCCGTCATCCTCGCCCTTGAGGCGAGGATCCATGCGCGGTTGAGATTGTGGGTCCTCGGGTCAAGCCCGAGGATGACGTCGCGTGTGAGGAGCTTTTTGACAACGCATAAACGGCGCGGAGAACACCCCGCGCCGCTCGCTCATCTCAAATAACCTGCCCCACATCGATACGGTTGCCATCGGGGTCTTCAAAGACGAAGGCGCGCAGGCCGTAATCCTTGTCCTGCAGGCCCTTGATGATGCGCAAGCCCTGGCTCTTGCAGAGCGCGTGCAGCGCATCGACATCGCTCACCATCATATGGGCCACGTTGAAGGGCGCTGCCTTGTGCGTGGGCTGCAATGTCAGATGCAGCTCGGCATTGCCCTGTTTCAGGATCATGAAGCCGACGGGGTTGCCGTTTTCGAAGGTCTTTTCAAAGCCCAGCACGCCAACGTAAAAATCATGGGCCGTTTCGATATTTTTGACAGGAAGCATTGCGGCGATCCGGCCGAAGCGGATGCCGTGATCGGCGATGGTATTCATCGCGGAACCTCGGATCTGGGAGAAACGGGAAGCGGCGCGGACGGTGCCGGAGCGCTGGCGTTTTTTCCGGTTTGAATTTGCAGGACGGTGCCTGCCGCCCTAGGATCATAATCGAGGCGATGGCGGATGCAAACGGAATGTCTGCATTGCCCAGCGCTTTGAACGAGAACACGGACACGCCCGGGAGGCAGAATGCGCAGTTCCATCGAAATCTTCAACATCCGCACCCGGCAGATGCGTGTGGTGTGGCAGACGCCTGATCTCTTTGAAGCGCCGAACTGGTCGCCGGATGGGAAATATCTGCTGTTGAACAGCGAAGGCCTGCTTTATCGCCTGTCTCTTTCCGGTGATATTGCGCCGGAAAAGGTCGATACCGGCTTTGCCACGCTGTGCAATAACGATCACGGCATTTCGCCTGACGGGTCACTCTATGCCATTTCCGACAAGGTGGAATTCGGCAAGAGCGCCATCTATCTCATGGCCTCCGTGGGCGGCGCGCCACGGCTGATGACGAAAAACCTTCCCTCCTACTGGCATGGCTGGTCGCCGGACGGGAAGAGCTTCGCCTATTGCGGCATTCGCGATCAGGTCTTCGATATCTACTCCATGGATATAGAAAGCGGCGTCGAGACGCGGTTGACCCATGGCGAAGGTCGCAATGACGGGCCGGATTATTCGCCTGACGGTGCGTGGATCTATTTCAATTCCAGCCGCACCGGGCGGATGCAGATCTGGCGCGTACGGGTGGATGGCTCCGCCGTCGAGCGCATCACCGACAGCCCCTATGGCGACTGGTTTCCGCACCCGTCTCCGAAGGGAGACAAGGTGGTGTTCGTCTCCTATGACGGCGACGTTTTCGACCATCCGCGCGATCTTGATGTGCGGGTGCGGCTGATGGGTATGGATGGTGGTAATGCCGAGACGCTGTTTGAGCTTTTCGGCGGGCAGGGAACGATGAACTCGCCTAACTGGTCACCTGAGGGGGACGAGTTCGCCTATGTCAGGTATTTCCCGGTGTAATGGGGGAGGCAGGCCACATTGCCGCACCACCGGCAGAATACTTGCATTCGCAAACTTTTTTGCCCATAGCTTCCTTTGTCAGGTGCCCGCCCTTGCGGCGGGAGAATCGGGAATCCGGTGAAAGCCCGGAACGTGCCCAGCGCTGTGAGGCGGACGCTCTTTTTTAGAAGCCACTGAAGCAATTCGGGAAGGCGAAAAGGGCGGATGAAGCCAAGTCAGAAGACCGGCCTGACGGGATAGACCGAACCGCGCGGACGGCGGCAGGTTGTTGTCGAGGTGGGGTGTATGTTTGCGCCCGGCCTTCGCATTGTTGGGGATAAACGATGCCAGCCGATCCGTCCGTGAGCAATCCGCCCGGCGCCAGTTCTTTCGATCATGCGCTGTCACCCGCCCGCCCGTTTTCCGGTGAGGAGCGCGAGGCGATTTACCGCGCCATTGAAACCCGTCGTGACGTGCGCGATCAGTTCCTGTCCGATCCGCTGCCGGATGATCTGGTGGAGCGTCTCCTGAAGGCGGCCCATTCGGCACCCTCGGTCGGTTTCATGCAGCCGTGGAATTTTACCCTCATCACCGATGGCGCGATCCGTCAGGCGGCCTTTGTGGCCTTCAGCCGCGCCAATGAGGAGGCGGCGGCGATGTTCGAGGGCGAGCAACAGGCTCTCTACCGGAGCTTGAAACTTGAAGGCATCCGCAAGGCCCCGCTCAGCATCTGCGTCACCTGCGATCCCACGCGCGGCGGCAAGGTGGTGCTGGGCCGCACCCATAATCCGCGCACGGATGTCTATTCCACCGTCTGCGCCATCCAGAATCTCTGGCTCGCAGCCCGCGCCGAAGGCATCGGCGTCGGCTGGGTCAGCATTTTCCACGATAGCGACATTCGCACCATTCTCGGTATTCCCGACCACATCGAAATCGTCGCCTGGCTCTGCGTCGGCCGTGTCGATGCGCTCTATACCGAGCCGGAACTGGCGGTGAAAGGCTGGCGGCAGCGCGTGCCGTTGGAGGAGCTTGTGTTCCGCAACCGCTGGGGCGGGGTGTAAGACAGATAAAAGTTCTGCGAGGGAAGCGGGGCGTTGCTGCTTGTTCTTCTCCCCGGCGGGGAGAAGATGGCCCGAAGGGTCAGATGAGGGGGCAAGCTCTCAGCATATCTCTACCGTAGCCCTCTCATCCCGCTGCCGCGGACTGAAGAAACAAGCGGCGTCCGCTCGCTCCACGACGGCTTCACTGCTGCGGCTGTATACCCTTCAATGCCGGGTTCTTCAGGTCGATCCGGCCTGTCTGGTCCGGCAGAAATTTGGGGCCAATGACGCGCACTTTCGTATCGTTCGGGTCATAGTCGCGTTCGGGAACGGGTTGTTCCGGCGGCTTGGCGGCCTGCTGCTGCTCGGCGGGTTTGGGGGCGGCCTTGTCACCTTGCGGTGAGGGGATTTTCGTGATGCCGGAATAGGGCGTTTCGGATTCCGGCCGGGAGGCTTCTTCCTGCTTCTGCATTTCTTCGTGATAGGCGGCCATGTTGCAGGCGCAGCCCGGCGCTTTCGCCGGGGCGTTCCTGTAGGCGAAGGCGGTCGGCAGGTCCCTGTAAGGTTTTCCGGTTTCCGCAGACACCATGTCGGCGGTTTCCTGATCCGTCATGGAGTGGAAATAAAGTTCCGTCTCCGTCCCCGGACACATTTTCTGGCATTGCTCGGCCTGGGCGCGGAAATCGAGCGGCGAGGCATTGGCGGCGATGGGGAAGAACGAGCCGTCGCAGGTGCGCACGCACAGTGTGCGAAGCCCGCCTTCAGCGGCGGCGTTGGGGTAGGGGGAAAGCCCCGCCTGTCCCGGCTCACCGCCATTCTGCCGGAAGGCGTCGGGGTAACGCGTCACATCGGAAGGCGACGGCAGCTGCGCTTCCGTCTGCGGTGCGGTGCCGCAGCCATTTGCATCGAGGGCGGCGAGGATACGCTGGCGCCTGATATCGCCATCGTTGTCACGCACGGCCGCCATGGCGTCGTCGCGATCACGGATGATGGCGTCGCGTTCGTTTTCCGCTTCCGCCAGCGCATCGCCGATCTCGGCGCAGACACCGGCATTGGGATTGCCGTAGACGATGACGCTGCCAGACGAGCAGCCATAGCCGCGCAGGTCGTTCCTGATCTTGCGAATGACGATGTTCTGGCGGGCGAGCGCATTGGCGTAACGCCGCACCTCGGCCGTATTGCCGATGACGCGTGGCGGCTCACGCAACTGCGCATAAAGCGTATCGCAGACCTGATCCGCGAAAGCGGTGGCCGGAGCAATGAAAACAAGGGGAAGCAGGAGGCCGATGATGCGGCTGCGCCGGGTCAATTGTGCGATCCGTTCGATGTCCCCGACCGGTGGCAGGGGCGTTATACTTCACGAAATCCGTGTTTCAGGAAGATAACATAAGCTGTTGCCGCAATGCGGCAACAGCTTGTTCAAAATTGCGTTAATGCGGCCTCTATCACACCGAAGGATGCGAGGCCTGCACCACGGCAAACGCCGCCATGTTGACGACGCCGCGCGAGGTGACGCTGGGCGACAGGATATGGGCGGGCAGGGCGCTGCCGAGCAGGATCGGGCCGACATGCAGGCCTTCCGTCAGCGTGCGGGTGACGCCGAGCGTGATGTTGGCGGCATCGAGGTTCGGGAAGACCAGAAGGTTCGCCTCGCCCGTCAGCACGCTGTTCGGCATCGCGCGCTTGCGCAGCGCTTCCGAAAGTGCGGAGCCGCCCTGCATTTCGCCGTCCACTTCCAGTTCCGGTGCTGCCGCCTGCACGATCTTCAGGGCGCGGCGCATCTTGCGGGCGCTTTCGGAATCGCGCGAGCCGAAATTGGAATGGCTGGCGAGTGCGATCTTCGGCGTGATGCCGAAACGGCGGATTTCCTTGGCCGCGAGAATGGCCATCTCAGCCACTTCCTCTGACGTCGGGTCGTTGTTGACGAAGGTGTCGGTGAGGAACAGCGCACCCTGCTGGGTGATGAGCAGGCTGAGACCCGCAAAGGAACGCACGCCTTCCTGCTTGCCGATGATCTGGTTCACGTCGCGCAGGTGCCGGTCATAACGGCCTTCGAGACCGCAGATCAGCGCATCCGCCTCGCCACGCTTCACCGAAAGCGCGCCGATGACGGTCGTGTTGGTACGCACGATGGTACGCGCCGCTTCCGGGTTGATGCCGGCGCGGCCGACAAGGGCGAAATAATCATCGACATAATCGCGGTAACGCGGATCGTCTTCCGGGTTGACCACGGCAAAATCCGTATGCGGACGGATGCGCAGGCCGAAGCGCTTCAGGCGCGTCTCGATGATCTGCGGGCGGCCGATGAGGATCGGGATGCCGGTGCCTTCTTCCAAGAGCACCTGGGCGGCGCGCAGCACGCGCTCGTCTTCGCCTTCGGCAAAGATGATGCGCTTCTTTTCGGCGGCTTTCGCGGCATTGAAGACCGGCTTCATGATGAAGCCGGAGCGCCAGACGAAACGGTTCAGCTGGTCGAAATAGGCTTCGAAATCGGTGATCGGCCGGGCGGCGACGCCGCTCGCGGCCGCTGCACGGGCGACAGCCGGTGCGATGCGCAGGATGAGGCGCGGATCGAAAGGCGAGGGAATGAGATAGTTCGGGCCGAAGACCGGTGTTTCACCGCTATAGGCTTTTGCCGCGACTTCCGAGACTTCCTCACGCGCAAGCTCGGCGATGGCCTGCACGGCGGCCATCTTCATTTCCTCGTTGATCGTGGTTGCGCCGCAATCCAGCGCGCCGCGGAAGATATAGGGGAAGCACAATACGTTGTTGACCTGGTTCGGGAAGTCCGAACGGCCGGTGCAGATCATCGCATCCGGGCGGGCCGCACGCGCCGCTTCCGGCATGATTTCCGGATTGGGGTTGGCAAGCGCCAGGATCAGCGGGTTTTCCGCCATGCGCTCCAGCAGTTCCGGCTTCAGAACACCGGCGGCCGAAAGGCCGAGGAAGACGTCGGCGCCGTCGATGGTTTCGGCCAGCACACGCTTGTCGGTCTTCTGGGCGTAAACTTCCTTCCACTCGTCCATCAGCTCGTTGCGGCCATCGTAAACGAGGCCTTCGATGTCGTGGACCCAGATGTTTTCCTTCTTCGCGCCCATGGCGACCAGCAGGTTGAGGCAGGCAAGCGCCGCAGCACCCGCGCCTGACGCGACGATCTTGACGCTTGAGAGCGACTTTCCGGCCAGTTCCAGAGCGTTGGTGACAGCGGCGGCGACGATGATCGCGGTGCCATGCTGGTCATCATGGAAAACCGGGATATTCATTTTTTCGCGCAGCTGGCGTTCCACCTCGAAACATTCCGGCGCCTTGATGTCTTCAAGGTTGATGCCGCCGAAGGTGGGCTCCAGCGCTGCGATGGTGGAAACCATGTCGTTGATGCCGGGCGCATCGATTTCGATGTCGAAGACGTCGATACCGGCGAATTTCTTGAAGAGAACGGCCTTGCCTTCCATCACGGGCTTGGAGGCGAGCGGGCCGATATTGCCAAGTCCGAGAACCGCCGTGCCGTTGGAAATGACCGCGACGAGGTTGGCGCGGGCGGTATATTCCGCTGCCATTTCCGGATTTTCATGGATGGCGAGGCAGGGGGCGGCGACGCCGGGTGAATAGGCAAGCGCCAGATCGCGCTGGTTGCCGAGCGGCTTGGTGGCCTGGATTTCCAGCTTGCCGGGGCGCGGGTAGCGGTGGAAAAAGAGCGCCTGTTCCTCGATGTCGGCCTTTGCCGTGTTGGCGGGCGTGTTGTTCTTATCGTGAGAGGTCATTCTTCCACCGTCATGTCTGGTTCAATTCCGGCCCCCTGAATACAACAAACTTTCCCATGGTACAGCCGTTATTTACCGCCCCCTTATGCAAATGCGGCCATGGCTTATTCGCGTTTTCGTGAAGGTCTTCGTCATATTCCCTATAAAAACCGGCGTTTGTCATGTTGCTGCAACACGAGTCTGGTTCTGAGAGGTAAGAAAGCCGCAGGGACGCAACCGAACAGGGGGATGAAATCCGTGGCCGGTCAAATCGAAACCAGACAGTTCAGAACGCTTTTCATTTCGGATGTTCATCTCGGCTCCAAGGCGGCCAAGACGGACTATCTGCTCGACTTCCTGAAATATCACGAGGCCGAGACGATCATCCTCGTCGGCGACATCGTCGACGGCTGGCGCCTGCGCCGCAGCTGGTACTGGCCGCAGGGCTGCAACGACGTGGTGCAGAAGCTTCTGCGCAAGGCCCGCAAGGGAACCCGCATCGTCTATATTCCCGGCAATCACGATGAATTCCTGCGGGAATTTCCGGGCATGCATTTCGGCGGCATCGAAGTGGCCGAGCGCATGATCCACGAGGCGGCCGACGGCAAGAAATATCTCATCATCCATGGCGACGAGTTCGACGTGGTGGTGCGCAACGCCCGCCTGCTCGCCTATCTCGGCGACTGGGCCTATGACGCTGCGATCGCGCTCAACATCGTCATCGCCGCCGTGCGCCGCCGCATCGGCCTGCCTTACTGGTCGTTCTCGGCCTGGGCCAAGCTGCAGGTCAAGCACGCCGTCAACTTCATCGGCGAATTCCAGCGCGTGGTGGCTGACGAGGCGCGCCGCAACAATGTCGACGGCGTCATCTGTGGACACATTCACCATGCTGTCATGGAAGACATGGACGGCATTCGTTACATCAACACCGGCGACTGGGTGGAAAGCTGCACGGCGATTGCCGAAAATGCCGATGGCAGCTTCGAGTTGATCACCTGGATGCAGACAAGCGACGTTATCGTCGAACAGGCATCGGATGAGATGGAGCCGGTGGATATTCCGGGGCTGATCGGGAAACACGCGGCCTGATTGGGACATGCCAACCTTTGCCGCGACGGCGCGTTTCGTTGGGGATGCGCTGGCTGGGTGATGCGGGCTAAGGCGATGGCGTGATCTCGCCGATGTTGCCTACATACTCCGAATAGCTTGTTTTCTTCATCCTCGGGCTTGACCCACTGCTGTCCGGTTTAAATTTGGTGGACATGGCGCACGGTGTTGATTCTACTCGTATTCGAGCGTTTGGCGACG